>DALYSR010000013.1:9793-42097 GCA_031991825.1 Paracoccaceae bacterium | reverse complement strand
CGCGGGTCGGATCGTCCAGCTTGCGCAGGGCCAGAAATCCCGACAGGAATTCCAGATCGACATAAGCGCCGCCCCGCGTCAGATGGTGGCGCGATGCCGCCCGATAGGCGTCCTGCGCGCGGCCCTGCCGCATCAACCATCTGGACAATATCAGCCGCCGTTCCGCCCATTGCGCCGGATCACCCAAGGCGTCCGCCGAAGTCGACCGTTCCAGCAGCAAGGGCAAGGCATCGGCATACATGTCGCGCTTCATCCGCCAGAGGAAGCGTTCGAAGGCCAATCCCGGATGATCGGCCAAGCTGGACGGCACGGCGGCAATCAGATCATTCACACCGGGTGCCGCTTTGCGCAAGGCGATCCGCGCTTGTGCCAATTTGCGCCAGTCTTCCGGCAGACGCGGCAGCATCCGTTCGGCCTCGACGCTGCGGCCCTGCCACAGCAGCCGATCGATGCGCAATTCATGCGCCAAAGCCACCGCATGGGGGGCCAGCGACAGAAGTTCCAACTCGTCTTCCGCCGACAGGTTCAGTTCCGACCAAGCCCGCATCGCGGCATCTTCGGCGGCATCGCTCAGACCTTGGCCCTGCAAAGCCTTGATATAGGCCGCAGCCCCCTTCCCCGTTACCGGTTGCTGGGCGGAAAAATAGCGCTGCACGCGTGACGGCGTGATCGAACGCGCCACCGCGATTTCGCCCTTTTCCCGCAGCAAGGGCAAACCCGGCCAATCGCCATGACGTTTCAGGAAATCCTCGTAATCCCCCAAAGCGCCTTCGCCCGCGCGCAGACGGTGCCATTCGATCAGATCGCGGCCCAATCCGGCAGGCGCTATCGCCAAAGCCGCCTCCCAGTTCCTGCGCGCGACCTGCGACAGCGCTTGGGCCAAAGCCTCTGCGGGCGTGGCGGCGGGCCGATCAATGGCCACCGCGACCTGGGGGGCGACCTGCGGCGCAACCTGCGCCAAAGCCGGCATCACCGCCATTCCAAAGGGCAAAATGCCCATGCCGCAGCCCGCCACGGCCAAAGACCGCAAGCGCTGCGCCATGCGACTGCCACGGCGCGCTTGATGAAGATTCATTCTTTCCCTGTTCATGCGGCAAACCTTGCCTCAAGCCCCGTCTTCCGACAACCCACGATCCTGTCATGCCCCCCCTGATTTGCCACCCTCCGCCTATCGGCAAAAAGAAGCGCGCCCAAGGATGACGCCGCGCTTGGCAACTGCCGCAGGCCCCGCTAATCAATGCAGGAATTCAGTCCGGCGACTCGAGACCCTGCAGGAGGGGACGTCGCATCAAAACAAGGAGAAGCGTGCCATGATCAAAGGGTCCATCCCCGCATTGGTTACGCCGTTCAAGAACGGCGAACTCGATCTGGATACGCTCAAGAAATTGGTCGAGTGGCAGATCGAAGAAGGCTCGACCGGCCTTGTTCCCGTCGGCACCACCGGCGAAAGCCCCACCCTCACCCATGAGGAACACGAAGCGGTCATCGAAGCGGTGGTCAAATTCGCCGCAGGCCGCGTGCCGGTCATCGCAGGCGCGGGATCGAACAATACGCTCGAAGGCATCCGCCTGATCCAATTCGCCGAACGCGTCGGCGCGGATTTGGCCTTGGTGGTCACCCCCTATTACAACAAGCCGACCCAAGCCGGTCTGATCGCGCATTTCACCGCGCTGCATGATTGCTGCACTCTGCCGATCATCATCTATAATATCCCCGGTCGTTCGGTCATCGATATGACCCCCGAAACCATGGGCGAATTGGCAAAACTGCCGCGCATCATCGGTGTCAAGGACGCGACCGGCAAGATCGAGAAGGTCAGCCAGCAGCGCGCGACCTGCGGTGTCGATTTCATCCAGCTTTCCGGCAATGATGACACGGCCTTGGCGTTCAATGCGCATGGCGGCTCGGGCTGCATTTCGGTCACCGCGAATGTGGCGCCGCGCCTTTGCGCCGAATTCCAAGCGGCCATGGCACAAGGCGATTACGCGACAGCCTTGGACTATCAAGACCGCCTGTTCCCGCTGCACGAGGCCATCTTCCTTGAACCGGGTCTGGTGGGCGCGAAATACGCGCTTTCGCTGCTGGGCAAATGCGACACCGAAGTCCGCCTGCCGCTGGTCGATCTGACCGAAGACACCAAAGACCGCATCAAGGCCGCGATGCGCCATGCCGGTCTGATCGACTGATCTGCCGTTAACGCCTTTACAAAGCCGCCCCTGCCCTCAGGTGGCGGCTTTTTTCATGGCTTATGGGATGTTGCGCGCCCAGCCATCTGGACTTGAGCCGCGCCAGCCCCTATTTGAATTGAACCATGCAAAACAAATCCGACCCCAATTCCAAGCTGATCGCCGAGAACCGCCGTGCAAGGTTCGACTTCCACATCGAGCAAGACCTCGAAGTGGGCATCATGCTGCTCGGCTCAGAGGTGAAATCCCTGCGCAAAGGCGGATCGAACATCGGCGAAAGCTATGCCAATGTCGAAAACGGCGAGCTGTGGCTGATCAACGGCTATATCGCGCCCTATCTGCAGGCCAAGCAATGGGGGCATGAAGAACGCCGCCGTCGCAAGCTGCTGGTGTCCAAGCGCGAATTGGCGCGGATGTGGAATGCCACCCAGCGCGACGGCATGACCTTGGTGCCGATCAAGATGTATTTCAACGAACGCGGCGTGGTGAAATTGCAGCTTGGCATCGCCAAGGGCAAAAAGCTGGCCGACAAGCGCGAGACTTCGGCCAAGCGTGACTGGGACCGCCAGAAATCGCGGATCCTGAAGAACAACCTGCGCGACTGACCGCGCATTGGGGCGTGGCATGACAGCCGCGCCCTTGGATGATGGCCCCACCTATTGAATCCGCGCCGCAGTCGCAGGATTTCGGCGGGGCCGCCCAGCAATTTTCTTGCTCTATGGCCCTGCGCCGATATATGCCCGCAACATTATAGTCGTGGAGCCAGCTTAATGAGCAATCTTCTACCGCCTTCCCCCAAGGACGACCCGAAAACCCTTGTCTCAACGGAATGGCTGGCTGCCCATCTGAACGACCCCGATCTGCGCATCCTTGACGCCACCATGGCCATGGCGGGCAGCCAAGGCGTCAATACGCGCGCCGAATTCGAGCTGGGCCATATCCCCAATGCACGTTTCTTCGACATCGAAGAAATCAGCGATCTGCGATCAAACCTGCCGCATATGGCGCCTCCGGTCGAAAAGTTCATGAGCCGGTTGCGCGCCATGGGTGTGGGCGACGGCCATCAGGTGGTGATCTATGACACCCATGGCCTCTATTCGGCGGCGCGGGTCTGGTGGCTGTTCCGCCTGATGGGCAAGACCGATGTGGCGGTGCTGGATGGCGGTCTGCCGAAATGGCGCGCCGAAGGCCGTGCGATCGACGCGCTGCCCCCGATGATCCGCGACCGCCACATGACGGTCAACCGCCAGAACCAACTGGTCAAGGATGTGACCCAGGTCGCGCATAACGCCAAGCTGCGCGAGGCGGAAATCATCGATGCCCGCGCTGCCGCCCGTTTCCGCGGCGAAGTCCCCGAACCCCGCGCCGGCCTGCGCGCGGGCCATATTCCGGGATCGAAGAACGTGCCCTATTCCATGCTTCTGAATGGCAATGGCACCATGAAGGACGCGGCCCAGCTGAAAGCGGTGTTCGAAGCCGCCGGTGTCGATCTGGAACGCCCCGCGATCACCTCTTGCGGATCGGGCGTGACGGCGGCGGTCCTGAGCCTTGCCTTGGAACGCATCGGCCATCGCAACCATGCGCTTTATGACGGGTCATGGGCGGAATGGGGCATGTATCCCGATCTGGCAATCGAGCAGGGCTGATCCCGCCCCCAGCTTCCCGCCCCGTCCACCCCACGGTTTCGCGCAGTTTTTCCGCGCGAAACCGCCTTCTTCGTTGATCCTTGGACCCGCATGTGGCAAGCCGCTGTCGCGTGCAACATGGGCTGGAAGCCGAAGCGCTGCCCTATCCCATTTGCGTCGCACAGGACCAACCGGCCCCTGCTTTCGGCCATGGAGAGGCATCGTCATGCTTGAGACTCTGAACCCGCAGCCGCAGGATAAGATCCTGCAACTCATCGCCCTGTTCCGCGAGGACAAGCGCGACGGGAAAATCGACCTTGGCGTCGGCGTCTATAAGGACGCGACCGGCCTTACTCCGGTCATGCGCGCCGTCAAGGCTGCCGAAAAGAAGCTGTGGGAATCCGAGACCACCAAGACCTATACCGCCTTGTCGGGCCAGACCGGCTATCTGGCGGCGATGCAAGGCCTGATCCTTGAAGGCAAATATGCCGATCGCGCGGCGGCGATTTCCACGCCGGGCGGCACGGGTGCTTTGCGCCAAGCGCTGGAACTGGTGAAGATGGCCCGCCCCGAGGCGACCGTCTGGCTGTCGGCTCCGACTTGGCCGAACCATCCGTCGATCGTGAAATTCCTTGGCATGAAGATGGCGGAATACCGCTATTTCGACGCCAAAACCAGCAGCGTCGATTTCGCGGGCGTGCTGGAAGATCTGGCCAAGGTCCAAGCGGGCGATCTGGTGCTGCTGCATGGCTGCTGCCACAACCCGACCGGCGCGAACCTGACCTTGGATCAATGGACCCAAGTCTGCGACCTGCTGCTGGCCAAGGGCGCAGTGCCTCTGGTTGATCTGGCCTATCAAGGCTTCGGCGATGGTCTGGACGAAGATGCGGCCGCAACACGCATGGTGGCCGCTCGCTTCCCCGAAGTGCTGATCGCGGCATCCTGCTCGAAGAACTTCGGCATCTACCGCGAACGCGCGGGCATCTTGATCGCCCTGACCTCGGCCGATCGTCAGGCGATCACCCAAGGCAATATGAACTTCCTGAACCGTCAGAACTATTCCTTCCCGCCGGATCACGGTGCCAGCATCGTCACCACTATTCTGGAAGATGCAGCCCTGACCGCCGACTGGAAGGCCGAACTGGAAGAGACCCGCCTCAATATGCTGAACCTGCGCAAGCAGTTGGCCGAGGAACTGCGCAAAGCCACCAATTCGGATCGTTTCGATTTCGTGGCTGACCATCGCGGCATGTTCTCGCGTCTTGGCCTGTCGGAAGCCGAAGTCCTGCGTCTGCGTGAAGAATTCGCGGTCTACATGGTGGGCGACAGCCGCATCAATATCGCCGGACTGAACGCGCAAACCGTGCCGGTTCTGGCCAAGGCCATCGCGCAAGTGATCGCTTGATCCAGCCGAAGGCATGATGATAGGGAAGGCCCGCAGAAAAATCTGCGGGCCTTTTCTTTTCAGTGCAAATCTTTGGTAATGAAAATCTTGGCCGTGGAATAGCTTATTCTAAAACGGATCGATTGAAGATTTTATGACGCCCTGCCTTTTATGAGCACCGCCTGATGTGAAACAGGCGGGGATCGCTCCCCGCCTGTTATAAGTCTTAGTAGTGGTAGGCGCGTTCGCCATGCGAGGTCAGGTCCAGACCTTCGCGTTCCGCCTCTTCCTTGACACGCAGGCCACCGCAGATGACGCCGACGACCTTGTACAGGATGAAGGACATCACACCGCACCAGAGGATGGTGATGACCACTGCCAGCGTTTGGTAGGTGACTTGTTCCATCATGCCGCGGTCCAAAGCATAGCCCGCGCCGCCCAGAGCCGGTGCGCAGAAGATGCCCGCACCGATCGCACCGACGATACCGCCGACACCGTGGATGCCGAAGACGTCCAAGCTGTCGTCATAGCCCAGCTTTTGCTTGACGACGGCGACGAAGTAGTAAGCCGCTGCGGATGCAATCGCCCCCAGGAAGATCGCGCCGACCGGACCGACCACGCCTGCTGCCGGGGTGATGGCGACCAGACCGGCGATCATGCCCGAGATACCGCCCAGCATCGACGCTTTGCCCCGTGCCATCGCTTCGACCGCGATCCAGCCCAAGATACCGCCAGCAGTTGCGGTGAAGGTGTTGATCATCGCGACGCCAGCGCCGCCGTTTGCACCCAAAGCCGAACCGGCGTTGAAGCCGAACCAACCCATCCACAGGACCGCCGCACCCACGAAGGTCAGGGTCAGCGAGTGGGGCGACATGTTGTCTTTGCCATAGCCGATACGCGGGCCAAGCACGATCGCGCCAACCAAAGCTGCGATACCAGCATTGATGTGAACAACGGTGCCGCCTGCGAAGTCAAACACTTCCCAGCCGAAGAACAGGCCGTTTGCGTCCCAAGCCATATGCGCGACCGGGAAATAGACCACGGTGACCCACAAAGCGATGAACAGCATGACTGCCGAAAACTTCATACGCTCTGCGAAGCCGCCAATGATCAGCACCGAGGTGATGCAGGCAAAGGTCATCTGGAACGAGATGAAGACGAATTCCGGAATGGTGCCCGACAGCGTATCGCCGGTGATCCCCGCAAGGAACAGCTTGCCGAAGCCGCCGAAGTAAGCGCTTTCCGAACCGCCGAAGGCGAAGGAATAGCCGTAAAGCACGTAGATCACCATCACCATCGCGGTGATCGCGGTCGATTGCATCAGGATCGACAGCATGTTCTTGGTGCGGACCAGACCGCCATAGAACAAGGCCACGCCCGGCAGGATCATGAAAAGCACCAGCACGGTGGACATCAGCATCCAAGCGGTGTCACCGGTGTCCAAGGTCGGCACGGCTTCGACGACTTCCACCACGGCTTCTGCTGCCGCTGCCGGGGCTTCTTGCGCCCAAAGCGGCAGACCTGCCATCATCGACGCACCAAGCGTCGAGAAGGCTGCGAATTGTTTCGACATATTCATTTGTCCCTAATCCCTCTGCCGCTGCTTAGAGTGCGTCGTCGTTGACTTCGCCGGTGCGCACGCGCACGGCTTGCTGAACGTCGACCACGAAAATCTTGCCGTCGCCGATCTTGTCGGTCTTGGCGGTGGTGCGGATGGTTTCGACCACAGCATCAGCCAAGCCGTCGGTGACGACGATTTCCAACCGGACTTTCGGCACGAAATTCACGGCATATTCTGCACCGCGATAGATTTCCGTATGGCCCGACTGGCTGCCGAAGCCCTTGATTTCAGTAACCATCATGCCACGAACGCCGATTGAGGTGAGGGCTTCGCGCACCTCTTCAAGCTTGAACGGCTTGATTGCTGCGATGATCAGTTTCACGTGTCTTCCCCTTCTTGTTTGGGCCCTGGGGCGGGCCTTGCTGCCAAGGTGCCTTATGGTTAGGCGCTGGAACAAGAAACGGGCGGCAACTTCCTGCCTATCACGCGCGACAAGTTGCACATTTTTTGCACTTTCAAGCCGCTATGCACAGTTTTTGGGCGGCATCGAAATGCGAATCAAATGGCGTGCCATTAACAGCAATGGCCAAACACGCGCGGATCGGGCAAAAAGGGCGAAAGAAATAGGTCGAGTTGCAGGTATTGGCATGGTGGAAACGAATGGCCGGCGCGGCCCCCTAGTTGCGGATCGCCGTTATGGCGCATCGTCAGCGGGCCCTGGCAGGTCCGGTTCCGCGCGCTCCGGTGGCGGTGGGAATGGTGGCGGCTCGGGTTCGGGCGGATCAGGCGCAGGCCGCGGCACCCCGCCGGAAAAACCCAAACGCCCGCGTCAGCCGCGCAAACCCGCGCGCCAGCACGGCTTTTTCGTCGGGCTGATCGTCGGTCTATGGCGCTTGATCTGGCGCATCCTATGGGGCTTTACGTGGCGCATCGGATTGATTGCGACATCGATCTTCGCGCTGATCGTCTTCTACTTCTATGCCCAACTGCCGGAACTGACCACGATGCTGGACGGGCGCGCACGGGGATCGGTGACCATGCTCGACCGCGAGGGTCAGGTCTTCGCATGGCGGGGCGAAACCTTCGGCGGCCAGATCACGGCGCAAAATGTGTCGCCTTATCTGCATGATGCGGTGATCGCGACCGAAGACAAACGCTTCTACAACCATTTCGGCATCTCGCCGCGCGGGATCGCATCGGCGATCAAGATCAACCTGTCGGAAGGGCGCAGCGCGCTGCAGGGCCATGGCGGGTCGACCATCACACAACAGGTGGCGAAACTGCTGTGCTTGGGCGTGCCCTATGATGCGAGCCAATGGAAATCCGAAGCGGCTTACGAAAGCGACTGCCGCTCGGGCGGCATCTGGCGCAAGCTGAAAGAGATCCCCTATTCCATCGCGATGGAGGTGAAATACTCCAAGGAAGAGATCCTTTCGATCTATCTCAACCGCGCCTATATGGGTGCAGGCGCGCGGGGCTTCGAAGCTGCCGCACAGCGCTATTTCTCGAAATCCGCCAATGAGGTGAATGCCGCCGAAGCCGCGATGATGGCGGGGCTTCTGACCGCGCCATCGCGCTTTGCGCCGACCGGCAACCTTAAGCGCGCGCAGGAGCGTGCCAATGTCGTGGTGGGCCTGATGCAAGAACAAGGCTACCTGACCAAGGCGCAAGCCGACGAGGCCCGCGCCAATCCCGCGCGCCTGTCAGCGGCCGCAGAACAAAAAGCCGGCGGCGCATTCGCCGATTGGGTGATGGAATCCACGCCCAAATTCCTGGCGGGGGACACCACCGAAGACGTGGTGATCACCACCACGCTGGACCGCAATCTGCAAAAAGCCGCCGAAGACGCGCTGACCTTCATCTTCGAGAACAAGGTCAAGGAAGGATCGAAAGCGCAAGCCGCCGTCGTGGTGATGTCTGCCGATGGCGCCGTGCGCGCCATGGTGGGCGGGCGCCAAGCGGCTGCGGCAGGCAGCTTCAACCGCGCGACGCAGGCCAAACGGCAAACGGGATCGTCCTTCAAGCCCTTCGCTTATGCGGCGGCGCTTAATCTGGGCTTCAGCCCTGCGGATTATGTCGAAGACACGCCGCTGACGATCAATATCAAAGGATCGGGCCCTTGGACGCCGAAGAATTACGACGGCAGATTCAAGGGCATGATCACCCTGACCCAGGCCTTCGCCGAAAGCCGCAACATTGCGGCGGTGCGGGTGTCCGAAGCGGTGGGGCGCAGCGAAGTGCGCCGTGTCGCCAATGGCTTCGGCATCGGCTCGAACCTTGCCGACGGTCCGGCGCTGGCGCTGGGGGCGTCGGAAAGCACGCTGCTGGAAATGACGGGGGCCTATGCGGGCATCCTGAACGGCGGTTCCGCCGTGCAGCCCTATGGCATGATGGAACTGCGCTTGCAGGGCGAAAATGACGCGCTGATGGGCCAATCGGGCGGCTATGGCGAACGCGTCATCAGCGAGGACGCCGCGCATTACCTGACCTTCATGATGAACAAGGTGGTCGATGAAGGCACCGGCACGCGGGCGCGGGTTCCGGGCTGGCAAGTGGCGGGCAAGACCGGCACGACGCAGGCCGCGCGCGACGCATGGTTCATCGGCTTTACCGCAGAATATGTCGCTGGCGTCTGGATGGGCTATGACGACAACACCCCGCTCAATGGCGTGACCGGTGGCGGCCTTCCGGCGGAAATCTGGCGCGAGGTGATGGTGCGCGTCCATAAGGGCCTGAAGCCGGTTCCGTTGCCGATGCTGCAACCGGAGTGGAAATCGCCACCCAATGCCCAAGGCGCATCCCCTAATGTCATGGCCGACGGGCAGTCTCCGGCGGCAGTCGCGCCGCATTCCACCCCAGGCGAGCCGATGGTCGAAGATTACCAGCAACCCGGCGCGCAATACGAAGGTCCGGTCCCCGATGATTGGGTCAACGAAGGTCCGGTGATGAATGGCGACGATCTGGCCAATCAAATCCTGCGCGAGGTGATGGGGGTCTTGGGCCAATAGGCCCGCCCCTTCCCTGTCGCGCCAAACAAAAAACCCCGCCACTGGCGGGGTTTTCCATATCAGATCGACAGCTCAGGCAGAGCGCGCGATCAGTTCTTTTTCAGATCGGCGATCAGCGCGTCGATATTGCCTTTGCGCTTGTCGAGCATGGCACCGATTTCGGTCCGCTCGCTGCCCAGCATGTTGACGCCTTCAATGATGATGTTGAAGAACTGCTGCTTGCCGGACTTGTCGGACACATGCCAGCGCAAATCGAAGGGCGATTCCCCCTTCAGCTTGGCGACCGAGACCACCTCGTAATAGGATTTCACCGGACGTGCATCGGTCACTTCGATCTTGCTGCCGATCATCTCGCGGAAGCGGCGACCGTATTTGCGCGAGATATAGCCTTGGTAGGCCTTGGTGAATTCGGTCATCTGCGCTTTGGATGCCTGACGCGCCGCCGGACCCAAGGCCGAACGGGCAATCACCGCCACATCGGCATAACGCGAGAAGACACGTTCGAAATCGGCCAGCATCGCCTGTTCGGGCTTGCCGGAGTTGATGACGGTGTTCACTTCGCCCACGGCCTTGTCGACCAGAGCACGGGCCTCGCCCACGGTCAGCGCGGAAGCGGAAAACGGCATGGCCAATGCGGCGGCACCGCCCACCAAGCCGATGCCGAAACCACGACGGGTAATGATGAATTTCTCAGTAGCCATTGGCATCCTCATAGGGATCGACAAAGGCATCGCCATCGGCATCTGCCGCGGTCTGCCCCAACTGGTAACGACGGTTCTGGAGATAGATCAGGCGCGACTGCGCATAGCTATCCGCGCTTTCATATAGGACTGAATCAATCGTATCGGAATACTTTGCCCGATCACCAAGTTTTGAGCCGACCGCGATCGCGGTGACCGCATTGGCTTCGGCTGTCGGCAGCACATAGCGCCACGGGCTCATGGCGAAATCGACCACGGCACCGGCCAGATCGCGTTCGGTCTTGGGACCCAGCGCCGGCACTTCGACATAATTGCCTTCCGAGGCGCCCCAGACATGCAGGGTTTCGCCGAAATCGGTATCGCGCTTGGGCAGCCCCAAGGCGGTTGCCGGATCGAACAGGCCCAGCACGCCCACGGTGCTGTTGACCGCAAAGCGCAGGGTGCTTTTGCCGGCATTCGCCGGACGGGCCTGCAGCACGCTGTTGATCACATTCGCAGGCTCGCCAAGGTTCTGCGCCGCATTGGAAATGCCGCGCTCCACCGGATCGGGCAGCACCGCCGCATAGGCTTTGGACGCGGGACGCAAAACACCCTTGTCCAACCCACGGTTGAAATCGTGGATTTCGCGGTTCACCTTTTCATTGGGGTCAGAGATGCCTTCCGGAGCCGGTTTGACGCCGCAAGCCGCCAGAAGGCCAAGGCAGGTGACAGCCCCCGCCAGCCGCAATGCGGTCGGCAAAGCGCGGTAATAAGCGGTGGTCTGGCAGTGCATTCCGGTCATAGCATCCTTTCCCGCGTCAACGACAGGGGCCGTGAATCATGATTATCCTGTTCCGTCTTAACCACCGCCCCAGCGGATTACAACGCGCGGCATCCCTCCATTGCCGCGCGAATTAACAAAAATCCGTCATTGAATCCCATATATTGCTGCAGATGCTTGCCCGTTGCAGGCTATAGCAACACCGATATCCGCTGGACGCAACTTTACTTGCCGCAAGGCCTTCTGACAGCTAGCGTCATGCCCGATTGCCCAAGGCCGCTATTGGCTGTCAGGCGTCCAGATAGCCCTATCCACGGAGACGACAGATGTCGAAAATCGAAACCCGCCTTGCCGAACTCGGCGTTAGCCTGCCGGTCGCGGCCGCCCCCGCTGCCAATTACCTGCCCTATGTGATTTCGGGCAATCAGGTCTTTGTCTCGGGCCAAATCAGCCAGAATGCTGACGGCCTGATCAAGGGCAAGCTGGGTGCCGAACTGACCGTCGAAGACGGTGCGGCTGCGGCAAAAGCCTGCGCGATTTCGCTGCTGGCCCAGCTGAAAGCGGCAACCGGCGGCGATATCGACCGCATGGTGCGTCTGGTCAAGCTGGTGGGCTTCGTCAATTCGACCGCCGATTTCACCGACCAGCCCAAAGTCATCAACGGCGCATCCGACTTCTTCGTCGACGCCTTGGGCGATGCCGGCCGCCATGCGCGTTCGGCTGTTTCGGCGGCATCGCTGCCCTTCGGCGTTGCGGTTGAAATCGAAGCCATTTTCGAAATCGCGTGATGCCATGACCCTGAACGCCATCGCTTTGCCCGACAGCTTCCGCCGCCTGCCCATCGCGCATCGTGCGCTGCATGACCGCGCCGAGGGGCGGATTGAAAATTCCCTTTCCGCCATCCGCGCGGCGATCGCGGCGGGCTATGGCATCGAAATCGATGTCCAGCTGTCCGCCGACGGGCAAGCGATGGTGTTCCACGACGAAACGCTGGATCGGTTGACCGCCGAACAGGGGCGCGTGACTGCGCGCTCCGCCGCCGAACTCGGGCGGATTGCCCTGACCGACGGGCGCGGCGACACGATCCCGACGCTGTCTGAAGTGTTGGATGAAATCGCAGGTCAGGTGCCTTTGCTGATCGAAATCAAGGATCAGACCGAAACCCTGACCCCCACCGATGGCGTGTTGGAAGCCGCCACCGTCAAAGCACTGCAAGGCTATCGTGGCGATGTGGCGCTGATGTCGTTCAACCCGCATTGCATCGCGCATCTGGCGCGCTTGGCCCCCGATCTGCCGCGCGGGCTGACCACCTGTTCCTATGAGGCCGACGATTGGGACGGTGTCTCGCGCGATATCTGCGACAGCCTGCGCGATATTCCGGATTACGACCGCGTGGCCGCGACTTTCCTGTCGCATGAAGCCAAGGACCTGCACCGCCCCCGCGTGGCAGAGCTGAAGGCGCAAGGCGCGGATATCCTGTGCTGGACCATCCGCTCGCTGGAAGCCGAAGCGCTTGCCCGCGAGGTCGCGGTCAATGTCACCTTCGAGGGCTATGCCAGCCCGCTGCCCCGCTAAACCCTTGCCGAAACCTGACGCCAAGATCACCCTGCACGGCGGGATTGCCGAAATCCCCGCCGCTGCATGGGACCGGCTGACCGCCCCCGAACAGGCGCAGGGCCGCCCGCGTGATCCTTTCACCACGCATCGCTTCCTGCTGGCCCTTGAACAATCGGGATCGACCGGCAAAGGCACCGGCTGGCAAGCGCAGCCCTTGGCCTTGTGGCAAGGCGATGATCTGCTGGCAGTAATGCCGCTTTATGTGAAGCTGCACAGCCAAGGCGAATATATCTTCGACCATGCTTGGGCCGAAGCTTACGCACGCGCGGGCGGGCAATATTACCCCAAGTTGCAAGTGGCGGTGCCCTTCACCCCCGTCACGGGTCAGCGGATATTCGGTCCCGAAGCCGCCCAAGACGCGCTGCTGCAAACGGCCATAGCCATTGCCCAAGACAACGGGCTGTCATCGCTGCATCTGACCTTCTGCACGGCACATGAAGCCGCGCGTTATGCGGGCAGGCAGGGGCTAATGGCGCGGATCGGCCAGCAGTTTCACTGGCAAAACCAAGGCTATGCCGATTTCGACGCCTTTCTGGCGCAGCTGTCCAGCCGCAAGCGCAAGGCGATCCGCAAGGAACGCCAGACCGCGCAATCCCACGGGCTGAGCATCCGCGCGCTAACGGGGGATCAGATCGAGCCTGCGCATTGGGATGCCTTCTGGGCCTTCTACCAAGATACCGGCAGCCGCAAATGGGGCCGCCCCTATCTGACCCGCGCGGCTTTCGATGCCTTCCACGCCAGCATGCGTAACGATATCCTGCTGGTTCTGGCCTTTGACGGCGACCAGCCCGTCGCGGGCGCGCTGAATTTCATCGGCCAAGACACGCTTTTCGGGCGTTATTGGGGATGTGTCCGTGACTACCCCTATCTGCATTTCGAATTATGCTATTACCAAGCCATAGATTGGGCGATTGCCAAGGGGCTGTCGCGGGTCGAGGCAGGCGCGCAGGGCGAACATAAATTGGCGCGCGGCTATCTGCCAAGCCCCGTGCATTCGCTGCATTGGATCGCGCATGACGGCTTGCGCGGCGCTGTGGCGCATTATCTGGAGGCGGAAGAACAAGCCGTGCAGGAAGAGATAGAAGTCCTGACCGCTTTCGGCCCCTTCAAGCGCAGCCATCGCGATCAACCCGACTGACCCCATGCAAAAGGGCGGCGCAATCGCACCGCCCTTTGCCTGATGCGTCCTGAAAGATCAGATCGCCTCCAGCATCGCCTCGCCGCCCGAAATCTCGCATTGGCCGGAGTTTTCTTCGGCATGGACCACTTTGATCACGCCATCTTCAGCATAAAGCGCATAACGCTTGGAACGGCCGTAAAGGCCAGCCGCCGGACCGTCGAAGGTGATGTCGAAGGCCTTGGCCAGATCCGAACCGCCATCCGACAGCATGGTGATGCCCGCTGCGGTGGCACCGGTCGCCTCGCCCCATGCCTTCATGACGAAGACATCATTGACCGAAACGCAGATGATCTCATCCACGCCCTTGGCGTCGAACTGCGCCTTGGTGCGGATGAAGCTGGGCACATGGGCCGAGTGGCAGGTGGGGGTGAACGCACCCGGCACCGCGAACAGAACGATCTTGCGGCCTTTGGCCAGATCGCGCAGGGAAACAGCCTCGGGGCCGTTCGCGCCCATTTTGGCCAAAGTCACATCAGGTAGTTGAGCGCCCACAGAAATCGTCATCGCACCATCCCTCTCGCGTTGCGTTTACGTGTTTTACCGATATAGGCTCCCGTCGGTTATGCGACCAGAGGAAAGACAGCTATGGATGTGGTTATCATCGGCGCCGGGCAAGCGGGTGCAGCAGCAGCAGCCAAGTTGCGCGCATTGGGGCATCAGGGCAAAATCACCCTGATCGGTGAAGAACAAGCGCCCCCCTACCAGCGCCCGCCGCTGTCGAAAGCCTATCTGATGGGCCAGATGGAGCAGGAACGGCTCTGGCTGCGCGCGCCCAGCTTCTGGACCGATCAGAAGATCGAGCTGCGTCTGGGTCAAAAGGTCGATGCGATTGATACCACGGCGAAAACCGTCTCCGTCGGCGACGAAGTGATCGGTTATGACGAATTGGTGCTGACCACCGGTTCCAGCCCGCGCATGTTGCCCGCAAGCGTCGGCGGCGATCTGCAGGGTGTCTATGGCGTGCGCAGCTTGGCCGATGTCGATGCGATGCGCGCCGAATTCCAAGCGGGACGCAAGGTCGCGATCATCGGCGGCGGCTATATCGGGCTGGAAGCGGCGGCGGTGGCCTCGAAGCTGGGGCTTGCGGTGACGCTGATCGAAATGGCGCCGCGCATCTTGCAACGCGTGGCAGCCCCCGAAACCTCGGATTACTTCCGCGCTTTGCATCAAAGCCATGGCGTGACCATTCTGGAATCCACCGCGATGAAGCGCCTGCTGGGTGATAGCCGCGTGTCGGGCGTGGAACTGGCCGATGGTCGCGTGATCGATGCCGATTTCGTCATCATCGGCATCGGCATCACGCCCAATGTCCAATTGGCGCAAGAGGCAGGCATCATGCTGGACAACGGCATCGCCACCAATAGCTTCGGGCAGACCTTCACCCCCCATGTCTGGTCGGCAGGCGATTGCGCCTCCTTTCCGTGGAAGGGCGACCGCATCCGGCTGGAATCGGTCGGCAATGCCATCGACCAAGCCGAAGCCGTGGCCGCGAATATTCTGGGCGCGCAGCAACATTACGCCGCCAACCCGTGGTTCTGGTCCGATCAATACGATATCAAGCTGCAGATTGCGGGGCTGAATGCGGGCTATACCGATGTGGTGACGCGCCGGACCGGTGCCGCTCAATCGCATTGGTATTATGCGGGCGATCAGTTGATCGCTTTGGATGCCATGAACGACCCTCGCGCCTATATGGTCGGCAAGCGCTTGATTGAAGCGGGGAAATCCCCTGCCAAGGCGCTGATTGCCGATCCCCAGACCGAGTTGAAGGAACTATTGAAATGAGGATCATCGGCGGCAAATCGCGTGGCCTGAAACTGGCGGAAGTCGGCGAAGGTGACATGGCCGCACATCTGCGCCCCACCACCGACCGCGTGCGGGAATCGATCTTCAACCTGTTGATCAACGGCGGCTATGACAATCCGCTGCAAGACGCCCGCGTGTTGGACCTGTTCGCGGGCACCGGCGCTTTGGGCTTGGAAGCCATTTCGCGCGGCGCGAAACACGCGGCTTTCGTCGATGACGGCGTCGCATCGCGTGCCTTGCTGCGCAAGAATATCGAGTTGATGCGGGCCATGGGCATCACCGATGTCTGGCGGCGCGATGCCACCCGCATGGGCGACAACCGTGGCGAGAAATTCGATATGGTCTTCCTTGACCCGCCCTATGGCATGGGTCTGGGGGAAAAGGCGCTGGCCTCTTGTCTGGCAGGCGGCTGGCTGGCTGCGGGCGCGATGATCGTCTGGGAAGAAAGCACCGCGCCGCTCGCACCTGCGGGCTTCGAGATGCTGGATCAGCGCCGCTATGGCGATACCATCGTGACGCTGCTTAAAGCACCGGAATAACCGTAAAACGCGCGCATCCCCTTGGAATGCGCGCGTTTTTGTCACTAGTCCTGCGCCCGCAACACGCCCGCAGGACGCCGCGCCAAGGGCCGCCACGCGAAGGCCAGCCCCGCCAGCAGGCTTGCCGCCATGCCGCCCAAGATCACCGCCAGCGCAGGCAGCGGCGCGAAGTGGAAGGGCACTTCCATCACGAAGCGCATCACCGCCCAAGCCGCAAGAGCGCCCGCGCCCAAAGCCACCAGCCCCGCCGCAGCCCCTGTCAAAGCCGAGCGCAAAGCGAAGCTTGCCAAGATCTTGGCCCGCGTCGCGCCCAAGGTTTTCAGGATCGCGGCCTCATAGACCCGCGCGCCTTCACCTGCGGCTGCCGCCCCGATCAGGACCACAAAGCCCGTGACCAAGGTGGCCAATGCCGCCCAAGAGCTGGCGGTGGAAATGGCCGCCACCACTTCGCTGGCACGTTCGACCACATCCTTGATGCGGATCGCCGTGATATTGGGATAGGCCTTGGCCAGATCGCGCAGGATCTGCGCTTCCGCTTCGGGGGCCGCATAGACCGTGGCGATATGGGTATGGGGTGCCCCCGCCAAAGCCGCCGGATTAAGCGTCATCACAAAGCCGATGCCCGCACCGGAAAAATCCACCTCGCGCAGGCTGGTCAGCGTGGCGGTAATCTCGCGTCCCAAGACATTGACCGTGATCTGATCGCCCAGTTTCAGGCCGATTTCTTCGGCTTCCTTCCGCGCGAAACTGACCTGCGGCGGGCCTTGGTAATCTGGCGCCCACCACGTGCCTTCGACCACACGCGTGCCTTCGGGTGGCTGGGCCGCATAGGTCAGCCCGCGATCGCCACGCACCACCCAATGCCCCCCTGCCACTTCCGATGCGGGACGGCCATTGATCTTGCTGACCACGGCGCGCAATTGCGGCGCGCTTTCCACCTTGGACACCTGCGGATCATCGCGCGTGCGGCTCAGGAAGCCGTCGATCTGATCGGGCTGGATGTCCAAGAAGAAATAGGACGGCGCGCGCGCGGGCAATTCCGCACTGATCGCATGGCGCAGGTTCTGTTCGATCTGGCCAATCGCCGCCAGCACCGTCAGCCCCAGCCCCAAGGACAGCACCACCGCCCGCGTCTCTGCCGGAGCCGCGCCAATAGCGGCCACCGCCAAGCGCAGACCCGCCCGCCCGCGCAGCCATGCGGCCTTGGACCAGCGGCTTGCGATCCGACCCAAGCCACGCGCGGCAAGGGCAAGCATTACCAGCGCCAGTGCCAGACCCGCAGCCGCCCCCAAAGCCAGACGCGGCTCGCCCGAGAAGGCCACCATCGCGGCAAGCACCAGCGCGACCAGCAGCGCGATGCCAAAGACCGCAGCTTTGCCCGCATGGCCTTCGGCGCTGCCCTCACGATACAGGGCCGCCGCGCGCAAGCCCCGTGCCTTGGCCAAAGGCCATAGCGCGAAGATCGCCGCCGTCATCAGCCCGAAAAAGGCCGCTTGCGCCAAGGGGGCCGGATAAATACCAAAGCGCACCGGCATCGGCAGCGAGGCCGCGATGAAGGGCGATGCCGCCAAGGGCAGCACCACGCCCGCGATCAGCCCCAAAGCCACGCCAAGCACCGCCAAAGCCCCGATCTGCACCAGATAAATCCGGAAGATCAGCCCGCTTTCCGCACCCAATGTCTTCAAGGTGGCAATGGTCGCGGATTTACCGGCCAAATAGCTGCGCACGGCAGCCGAAATGCCCACGCCGCCCACGGCCAGCCCCGCAAGACCGACAAGGATCAGGAAGGACCCCATCCGGTCGACAAAGCGTTCCACCCCCGGTGCGGCCCGACGGCTATCTTGCCAGCGCAGCCCGTTGTCACGGTATTTCTTCAAAACCTGCGCCCTAAGCGTGTCCAGCTTGGTGCCTTCTGGCAGCAGCATCCGGTATTCGCTGTCGAACATCGCCCCCGGCCCCAGAAGGCCGGACCCTGCCAGATCGGCAGAGCGCAGGATAATCTTGGGCCCGAAGCCAAAGCCTTGCGAGGCGCTATCGGGTTCGCGGGCAATCACCCCCGCCAGCCGGAAGCTTTGCGCCCCAAGCTGGAAGCCATCGCCCAAGGCCAGACCCAGACGGTCGACCAAGATCTGCTCGGCCACGGCGGAAGGGATATCCCCTTGCGGTTGCAGCGCGGCACTGAGCGGCTGCGCCGGTTGCAAGACCACCTCGCCCAGCAAAGGATAGGCATCATCCACCGCCTTGATCTGCACCAAGGCGATTTCCTCGCCCTTCACCGCCATCGACCGGAAATCGACCACCTCGGACATCGCGGTAGAGATGGATTGCAGATAGGCCCGCTCGGCATCATCGGCGAAGCGATAGGTGAATTCCGCCTTCGCATCGCCCCCTAGCAGCACCGCGCCCTGATCGCGCAACCCGCCTTCAATGGCCGCGCGCACCATGCCCACGGCGGCAATCGCCATCACGCCCAGCGCGAGGCAGGCCAGAAACACCCGAAACCCCGCCAAGCCGCCACGCAATTCCCGCCGCGCCAGCCTGATAGCCAGCCCCCATGAGGCCCCGAATGCGGCCTTCATGCCACCGCCCCTTGCCTGCGGCTGTCACCTTCGATCCGGCCATCGACCAGCCTCACCACACGGTCGCAACGCGCCGCCAGTTCCGGCGCATGGGTGACCAGAACCAAGGTCGCACCATGGCGGTCTTGCAGGCCGAACAGCAGATCCATGATCGCGGCCCCATTGCTGCCATCCAGATTGCCGGTCGGCTCATCGGCCAGCAGGATCTTCGGGCGGGGCGCCGCCGCACGCGCCAAAGCCACGCGTTGCTGTTCGCCCCCCGACATCTGGCGCGGGTAATGGTCAAGCCGCTTGCCCAGACCCACCGCGGTCAATTCCGCCGCCGCACGCTCGAAGGCATCGGCGTGACCGGCCAGTTCCAAAGGCAGCGCCACGTTTTCCAAGGCGGTCATTGTCGGGATCAGATGGAAGGATTGAAACACCACCCCCATGCGGTCGCGCCGAAAGCGGGCCAAGGCATCCTCGTCCATCACTCCCAGATCCTGCCCCAAGGCCAGCACCTGCCCGCCCGTGGCCTGCTCCAATCCCCCCATCAGCATCAGAAGCGAGGATTTCCCCGATCCCGAGGGCCCGATCAGGCCAAGACTTTCACCGGGGGTGACATCCAGATCGATCCCCTTCAGAATATCGACAGGTCCGGCATTGCCCGCCAAGGTCAGCCGCGCATCACGCAAAGCAATGACCGGCCCGTCTTGTTCTTTGCCTGCCATGATCACATCTGACTCATAGTGTTTTGCCTGCCCCAGATCAGTCCCGATTTCGGCCCCAACTTCGGAAGTCCTCATGCCGCTTTTTCCCTTCGCCCTGCCCCGTCCATCATCCTTATGTGCATATGGCGATGGGGCGACCCTACGCAACCTTACGCAAGCGATTGTTTTGGCTGGCAGTCATAGCATTCGCGTGATGCGGCTTTGCGCGGCGGGGGCGATGCTGACCCTTGCGGCCCTGCTGCCTGCGCAGGCGGCGGATGATGTGCATGTGCTGGCCTTGGGCGATAGCCTGACCGCAGGCTATGGGCTGGCGGAAAGCGAAGGCTTGGTGCCGCAGCTGAACGCATGGCTTAAAGCCAATGGCGGCGGGATCACGGTCGAAAATGCCGGTGTGTCGGGCGATACATCGGCAGGCGGGCTGTCACGGCTGGATTGGGCGCTGCAATCGGGCGCGCAGGCGATGATCGTCACCTTGGGTGGCAATGACCTGTTGCGCGGCCTGCCCCCTTCGCAAACGCGCCAGAACATCACCGCCATCCTGAGCGAAGCGCAAAAGCGCAAGCTGCCGGTGCTGCTGATCGGGATGAAAGCCCCTGCCAATCTGGGCCCAAGCTTCCAGCAGGATTTCGACCGGCTTTACCCCGAACTGGCCGCCGAATTCGGCACGCTGTTCATCGACAGCTATTTCAACCTGATCGATCCCGATGCCACCGATCCCGGCATGATTCGCCCCTTCATGCAGGCGGACGGCTTGCACCCCAATGCCGATGGCGTCCGCAAGGCCGTCGAATCCTTAGGGCCCAAGGTGCAAGAGCTTGCAGCCCAACTGGGCAAATGACCCCGAAAGGTAGGCGCATCCGTCACAGAAGTGACGCAGGGTGAGAAATCTTCGCGCAAGCGCGTCTAAGGCCCCTTGCACAGCGCAAGCGGCTCGGACAAGCCTGCCCCTGCCAGACGTGCAAAGCCATAACGGCATGCCGCTGTGATGTTGGAAAGCCCGCCATCGTGACGCCCAGCCTGCCGCACATCCTGAACACATCGATCTTCCGGATGCTGATCCTGCTGATGGGCATGCTTGGGGTGATGAATGCATCCACCCTGCCCTATCAATCCCTGATCGGTATCGAAAAGCTGGGATTCACGCCGGATCAATTCGCTTGGGTGCTGGTGATGACATCGGTGGTGGGTGTCAGCGCATCGGTGCTGATCGGCATTCTGACCGACCAAAGGCCGATCCGGCGCGAGGTGGCCTTGGCGACATCGGCTATGACGCTGATCGGCGCGCTCTTGATGTTGGCGATGCCGTCGAAGACCAGCTTCGTCTTGGCCAATGGCGCGTTTCTGGCGATGATGACATCGCTGTTTTCGCAATTTCTTGCGCTGAACCGCTTGGCCTCCAACGCGTTTCCCGCCCAGCGCGAGGCGATCCAAGCCAGTATCCGCGCCACCTTGTCCTTCACCTATCTGGGCATATTGCTGCTGTGGACCGGTGGCTTCGCCTTGGGGATGGGGGTCATGGCGACCTATCTGGGCAGCGCGCTCGCCGCTGCCGCGATGCTTTGGCTGATCTGGCGCTATTGGCCGAAGGCAGGCCATAGCCAATGGGCGGAGCGCCCCTCGGGCCTGCGGCTATCGGATGCGCTGATGCAGCTGGCACGTCCGGCAGTGACGATCCGCGTGGCCTGTCTGGGCTGCGTCCAATCGACGGCGGCGATCTATGTGGTGCTGACCGCTTTGGTCTTCGAGGCAAGCCCTTTGCGCGCTACCGCTGATGTCTCGCTTTACGTCGGGCTGGTGGCGGGGTGGGAAGTGCCCTTCATGCTGCTCTTGCCACGCGTGATGGGGCGGCTGCCGCGCAACTGGCTGATCTTGGGCGGCACGGTGATCTATTGCATCCATCTGGCCTTGGTGCCGGTGCTGGTCGACAGCCCGCTGCTTTGGGTGCTGCCCTTCTTCGGCGGGTTGGGGGCGACCGGCGTCTTGCTGCTGCCGCTGTCTTACTACCAAGACCTAATGCAGGACCAACCGGGGGCGGCGGGGGCTTTGGTCGCCGTGCAACGGCTGTTTGCCGATTGTTTTTCCGCCGTCATCTTCCTTCTGGGGCTGGCATGGGGCGGCTATGGGCTGGCCGCGCTGATGGACAGCGGGCTTGCCATCGGCGGCGCAGCCTTGCTGATCGTCTTGGACCGCTTTTTCCCCGTTCGGTCCAAAGGTGACGTGCGGTCCAAAGGTTAAAGCCCCCCGAACACCGGGCGTCAGGGCTTATTCCGCCAGCCTATCGCGCAGATAGGCCAAGGTGCCATCCACCGCCAACCAATCCCGCGCGCGCGGCTTGAGCGACAGCACCAAACGCGCGAGCCACCGCGCCGGTTGCAACATCCGCAACAACCGCAGCATCTGTGGGCGAACATCGGCTGGCGCATGGGCGAAATAGCTGTCCCATGCCGCGTCCAGCTCGGGCCCCTTGGTCTGGCCTTTGACGCGGGCAAACCATGTGTGCACGAAGATCACCATATCCATCGCGCGGGCACGCGCGCTGCGCGGCTCATCGCGGAAGCGTTCGAAATCGATCATCCGCACATGACTGCCGTCCCAGCACAGGTCACGCAAAGCCGGACGCCCATGTGCCAGACCTGCCTGATGCAATTCGGCCAAAGCCCGACCCGCCGCCGTGAAAGCGCGCAGACGTTCGGCACGGGTGGTCTTCTTATCGGCCATCAGCACCGACAGCGTCCGCCCCACATCCGGCAGCAGCAAATAGTCGTCGCCCGCGGCCAAGGGCTCTGCCACCGGCAGATTGCGCCCGCGCAAGCCCATCAGCGCATCACGTTCGGCGACAAAGGCCTTCGCTCCATCGCCCTTTTGCAGCCGCATCAACCCCTTGGGATATTCCACCCGTTTGAGCCAAGCCTTCTCGCCCTTGCCTGTCCGCAGCGGACGCACCCGTTCAACCGGCTGGGCCAAGGCCTTGATCAGCGCGGTTTTCATGCGCGGCGAGAGATCGGAACTGATAAAACTCTGCATGGGCCAAATATTTAGGCCGCGCTTCCCCCCTGTCCATAAGAAAGGGGCCACAAGGGCCCCTTTCTTACCATTTGTCGCAACTGTGCTTAACGCCAGTCGAAGAAGCCTTTCGGTGCAAGACCCAGCAATTCATCCGCCAGATCGCGCCCCAAAGCCGCCGCATCCGCAATCGGACCCCGACGCGCACCGGCCAGCGATTCCGATCCGTCAGGGCGCAGGATTTCGCCGCGCAGATGCAATTGGTCGCCTTCGATCACCGCAAGGCCCGCGATCGGCGTCTCGCAAGACCCGTCCAGACGCGCCAAGAAGGCGCGTTCCGCAGCCAGCCGGATCCCCGTGTCGCGGTCGTGGATCGCATCCAGCAGCCATTTCACCCGCTCATCATTCAGGCGACGTTCCACCCCGATCGCGCCTTGCGCCACCGCAGGCAGCATATCTTCGGTCGAAATCGCTGAACGCGCGACATCGGCCATGCCCAGACGGATCAGACCGGCCATCGCCAAGAAGGTCGCATCCGCCACGCCCTCTTCCAGCTTCTTCATGCGGGTCTGCACATTGCCGCGGAATTCCACCAGCTTCAGATCCGGGCGGCGCAGCGAAAGCTGCGCGCGACGGCGCAGCGAGGAGGACCCCACAACCGCGCCTTCGGGCAGATCGGCAAGGCTTGCGTATTTCTGGCTGACGAAAGCATCCCGCACATCGGCGCGCGTCAGATAGCAATCCAGCAGCAATCCTTCGGGCTGTTGGACCGGCATATCCTTCATCGAATGCACCGCGATATCGATGCCGCCATCCAACAGCGCCTCTTCGATTTCGCGGGTGAACAGACCTTTGCCGCCGATGTCCTTCAACGCCTTGTCAAGGATCTGGTCGCCGGTGACCTTGATCACCACGATCTCGAAAGCCTCGATCGGCAGATCGAAAGCGGCCATCAGACTGCGGCGGGTCTCATGCGCCTGCCACAGGGCAAGCGGCGAGCCACGGGTTCCGATCTTCAGGGGTTGGGCGGGGGTTGGGAGTGCATGGGTCATGATGTGACCAGCAATAGCCGCGTCGGAATGGCCTTTCAACCTTGGACGGGCTTGACTCCTGCTCACAACCTCGCAACTCAGGGCGAAAGGAGTTCTGCAATGAGTGACAAGAAAATCCTCCGCGCCCTGCGCGGTGAGACCCAAGCAACACCGCCGGTCTGGATGATGCGCCAAGCTGGCCGCTATCTGCCGGAATATCGCGCGACCCGCGCACAGGCCGGTGATTTCCTGTCGCTCTGCTATAATTCCGAGCTGGCGGCAGAGGTCACCTTGCAGCCGATCCGCCGCTACGGCTTTGATGCGGCGATCCTGTTCGCCGATATCTTGCTGTTGCCGCAAGCGCTTGGCCCGAAGCTGTGGTTTGAAACCGGCGAAGGCCCGCGGATGGAAACCACCACCACCGCCGCCCAAGTGGCCGCGTTGAAACCGACCTCGGCGATCCATGACACGCTGCATCCGGTCTATGAAACGCTGCGTATCCTGAAGCGTGAACTGCCGTCGGAGACCACGCTGATCGGTTTCGCAGGCGCGCCTTGGACGGTTGCGACCTATATGATCGCAGGCCGCGGCAAGGATGAACAAGCCGGAGCGCATGGCCTGAAGGCCGCAGACCGCGCGACGTTTGAGGCGCTGATCGAGAAGATTTCGGAATCCACCGTCGAATATCTGTCGGAACAGGTCAAAGCGGGTGCCGAAGTCATCAAGCTGTTCGACAGCTGGGCAGGCAGCCTGAAAGGTCAGGACTTCGTTGATTTCGCAGTGAAACCTGCGGCGCGGATCATTTCGGAACTGAAATCGCGCCATCCGGAAATTCCGGTGATCGCCTTCCCGCGTGAAGCGGGCCAAGGCTATGTCGGATTCGGCAAGGCCACCGGTGCGGATTGCGTCGCGGTCGACGATTCGGTCACGCCGGAATGGGCCGCCGCCAATGTGCAGGTCGATGGCTGCGTCCAAGGCAACTTGGCCTCGCGCCATATGGTGACGGGCGGCGACGATCTGGTGCGCGAAACCCGTCACGTGGTCGAAGCCTTCCGCAACGGCCCGCATATCTTCAATCTGGGCCATGGCATCACGCCGGATGCCGATCCGGAAAACGTCAAGCTGATGATCGACACCATTCGCAGCGCCTGATGTCCCAAGGGCCGCCCCATAAGGCGGCCCTCTTCATTGGGTCACGCGCGTTCATCGGGTGCCAGCATCTTCCATATCCCGACCCCGATCACCGCCCCGATCAGCGGTGCCACCCAGAACAGCCACAGCTGCCCCAAGGCAGGCGCATCGGCCAGCAAAGCCACGCCGGTAGAGCGCGCCGGATTGACCGAGGTATTGGTCACCGGAATCGACACCAGATGGATCAGCGTCAGCGCCATACCGATGGCAATCGGCGCGAAAGCGGGGATCGCTTTCTTGGCGGTGGACCCCAGAATCACGATCAGGAAACCGGCTGTCAGCACGATTTCGATCACCAAAGCCGACATCATGCCATAGCCACCGGGGGATGCCGTACCATAGCCGTTCGACGCAAAGCTGCCCACGCCGGTAAAACCGTCGCGACCCGAGACGATGACATAAAGCACCAAAGCCGCCACGACCGCGCCCAGAACCTGCGCGATCCAATAGCCTGGCAGGTTTTTCAGATCGAACCGCCCCGCCAATCCCAGACCCAAAGTCACCGCCGGATTGAAATGTCCGCCCGAAATCGGCCCCAAAGCATAGGCCATGGTCAAAACCGTCAGACCAAAGGCCAAGGAGACGCCCGCAAAACCGATCCCGAGTTCGGGGAAAGCCGCCGCCAGCACCGCGCTGCCGCAACCACCGAAGACCAGCCAGAACGTCCCGACCGCCTCGGCCAATAACTTGTTCATCATATTAACCCTCGCACCAATACAAAATCCCTTTCGGGTATAAATCCAGCCAAACACACGGCTGACGGTTGATGGTTAAATTAGAATTGCGGCAGCAGAATGAAAAACGCGCACCGCCCTGCAGCGATGCGCGATATTTTCGATGGGGCCGGATTTCGGAAAATCAGGCGTCTTTGAACAGCGGGCCATACATCTGGCGCAGCGCGTCAATCGCCAGATCGGCATCTTCCGTCGCCGGACCGATCTTGACCAAGAAGGTATGCACCAGACCCAATTTCTGCACCAAATCGCCCTGCAGATCGATTTCCAGCCCTTCGCGGGTCAGCCGCAATGCCGTCACGGCATCATCGGCGCCAAGGTCTTCATCGGACACTTCGAACCAGATCGGGCCACCGTCAAGCGATTGGCGGAACAGCACATAGGGCTCTTCCTCGTCTTCGCCTTGGGCGAAACCCACGAAGAGCATATTGTCTTCGTCTTCTTCCACCACCGACGCATAGAGCGCCTTAATGCTGATATCAGCCATTGTTTTACGTCCTTAAATCCATTTCGCCAAAGGCGGCAGGCTCATCAACACCGCATTGGCGTCATGGCCGGTTTCCAGACCGAATTTGGTGCCACGGTCATAGACAAGATTATATTCGGCATAGAGCCCACGATGCACCAGCTGTGCTTCACGTTCAGCCGCGCCGAAGGGCAATTCGCAACGCTTTTCGACCAAGGGCAGATAGGCGGGCAAGAAGGCCTGACCCACCGCTTTGGTGAAATCGAAATCCTTCTGCCAGTCACCAGTGTTCAGATCATCATAGAAGATGCCGCCCACGCCGCGTGCCCGACCACGGTGGGGCACGAAGAAATATTCGTCGGCCCAAGCCTTGAAGCGGTCGTAATAGGCCGGATCATGGGCGTCACAAGCGCCCTTCATGGTGTCGTGGAAATGCTGTGTATCTTCGGCATATTCCAGCGCCGGATTGAGGTCCGCCCCCCCGCCGAACCACCATGCATGCGGGGTCCAGAACATGCGGGTGTTCATATGGACCGCCGGCGCATGCGGGTTTTGCATATGCGCCACAAGGCTGATGCCCGAGGCCCAGAAGCGCGGATCGTCTTCCATACCCGGCACGCCACGCGCCGCCATCGCCTTTTGCGCGCGCGGCGCCAAAGTGCCATGCACCGCCGAGACGTTCACGCCGACTTTTTCGAACACGCGACCGCCGCGCATCACGCTCATCAAACCGCCGCCGCCATCGGGACGCGTGGTCGGCGTCACCTCGAAGCGGCCGGGCTCGCCTTCACCGAAGCGATCCTCCAGCCCCTCAAACGCCGCGACGATCTGATCGCGAAGGCTGCGGAACCACTGGGACGCTTCGGCTTTACGGCTGTCAAAATCCTCGCTCATCACGGGCTTCCTTTCGGGAATTACTTGACTGCTGGCCTAACAAATGTGGAGCACCGGGCCAACGTGGCAAATGCAGTGAAAGGGGGCTATCTTAGGGTCAAAGTTACGTGATTCACGCTTCGTCTTTTCCGAAGGGACATTTAGATGCGCCGCGCTGCCCCCCTTTTGCTTTTGCTGGTGCTGACCGCCTGCGGCACACCGCAAGAACGTTGCATCAATCGCGAAACCCGCGATCTGCGCACCTTGACCGGCCTGATTTCCGAATCCGAGGCCAATCTGAGGCGTGGCTATGCCTTGGAAGAGGTCACCGTTTACCGCGATCGCTGGGAACAATGCCAAGCGCCGCCGCCGCCGCCGATGGTCGGCCCCAATGGTCAACTGGTCCAGCTGCCCCCGCCCCCACCACAATTATGCCTGCGCGAACGCGCCGAAACCGAAACCCGCGCCAAGTCGATCGACCTGAAGGCAGAAGAGCGTAAACTGGCGGGGATGAAGGAAAAGAAGCGGTCGCTGATGAAAGACGCCGAAAGTTCAATCGCGCTGTGTAAGCTGCAATATCCTGATAAAAAATAATAAAAGGCGGGGCAGGCGGCCCCGCTTTTTACCTTAGAAGGCGGGGATCATCACGCGGTCCAGCAGGCTGCGCCCGCCATCCACCGTCACCACCTGCCCCGTCATGAAGCGTGACGCATCGGACGCAAGGAACTGCATCACTTCGGTCAGCACATCGGTGCCCGCGATCCGCCCCAACGGCGTGCCTGCAATGATGGCATCCTGCAAATGCGGCTTGCCCTGTAGCGCCGTTTGCAGGCTAGAGCTCATGACCGACGCGAAGGCCACCGCATTGACGCGAATGCCTTTGGGCGCGAAAGCCACCGCCAAGCTGCGAGTCATCTGATTGACCGCCGCCGAAGCCATGGAATAGCCCAGCAGTTCCGGCTGCGTCAGGGTTCCCGCGGTCGAGGAAATATTGATGATGCTGCCGTTCACCGCGTCATCGCCATGGCGTTCAGCCAAAGCGATCATCCGTTTCGCGGCCATCTGCGACATCCGCAATCCGGTCAGCACGTTTTCATGCCACAGATGTTCCACCGCATCGTCTTCGGCATTGAAGGGATCGGATTCCTCCATCCGGCGCGAGGCATTGACCACAATATCGATGCGGTCGAAGGCATCGATCGTCGCGGCCAACA
This sequence comes from Paracoccaceae bacterium, assembly GCA_031991825.1. GTDB lineage: Bacteria > Pseudomonadota > Alphaproteobacteria > Rhodobacterales > Rhodobacteraceae > Pseudotabrizicola. The sequence goes on along the minus strand of DALYSR010000013.1, from coordinate 13,929 downwards.
GATTGGCAATGGTCAGCTTTTCGCGCAGATCTCCCGTAAACATGCGGATCGCGCCTTCGGCCCGCGCCTCATGGCCGACTTCGGCCTCCAATGCGGCTTCATCGATATCGACGAACATTACATTGGCGCCTTTGGCCAAGAAGTGACGGGCGACGGCAAGGCCGACGCCCTTGGCCGCTCCGGTGACGATGGCGGTTTTACCTTGGAGGGAAAGCGACATGGGCTTGGGCCCTTTCGGCTTAACGCTGGCGGATCGGATGGCTGGCGCGGGTCAGACGGAAGGCGGAATCGCCGCCCACCTCTTCCACTTGTCTAAACAGCGTGGCAAGCGCGGGCGCATAGGGCAAGTGGCGGTTCGCCACCAGCCACAGCGTGCCATCGGGCACCAGCATCGACGCGGCAGCCTTCAGGAAGGACAGGCCCAAAGCCGGATCAGCTTCACGCGCGGTGTGGAAGGGCGGGTTCATCACCACGGCATGCGCGGGGCGCAAAGGTTTGAAGCTGCGGGCATCGGCCCAATGCAAACGCACGCGCGGATCGTCGCCAAGGTTGATCTTGGCGCAAGCCAAAGCATCGGCTTCGGCTTCGACCACGTCCAATTCGCCCAGATTGAGCTTGCCCAGGATATGGCGGGACAGATAGCCCCAGCCCGCGCCCAGATCGATCACCCGCGTGCCCAGCTTTTCCGGCAGCACCTCCGCCAACAGCTTCGACCCGCGATCCGGCGCATCGGCCGAGAAGATGCCCGGCAAAGTCTGGAACCCACCGTCGATCTGCTGTGCCACAGCCAGCCAGCCCGCCGGGGCCGGACCCGCTTGCACGGTGAAAATCTTGCCATGAGCTTTGGAAAGCGGGCCGGTCAGTTCCAGCCCCGCCGCGCGGCAATCCTTCAGCATCGAATCGATGCCATCGGTCTTTTGCCCATCCACCACGATCGGGCCACCGGCGACGGTATCGGTCATCGCTTGGGCCAACAGCGCACGGGCCGCCTCACGGGCGCGGGGCAGGCAGACAACCGCCGCGCTCGCGCCTTTGCCATCGCCCAAAACATAGCCGCGGGCGGTGAACCAGACGGCATCGGGCTTGAAGCCCGTCACCACTTGCACGCGCGCTTTGGGCAGGCATTGCAATTCGTCCCCTTCGCGGGGGCGGTAAACAGCAATATTGCCTTCAGCAGGCAATTCGAAAAGACCGCTTTCCAGCGCATATTCAAGTCGGGCGAGACGCATGTGATTTTTGGCGGAACAAGCCTTGCGGCTTACTCCTTCTCCATCGTGCATTGCAGGGGATGCTGGTGGCGGCGCGCGAAATCCATCACTTGCGCGACCTTGGTTTCAGCCACCTCATGCGAGAAGACGCCCACCACTGCCAGTCCCTTTTTATGGACCGTCAGCATGATATCGAAAGCCTGCGCATGATTGACGCCGAAAAACCGTTCCAGCACATGAACCACGAATTCCATAGGGGTATAGTCGTCATTCAGCAGCATCACCTTATACATCGGCGGGCGCTGCGTCTTCGACTTCGGCTTGACCATCAGTCCGATGTCATTCCCCGGACCTTCGGTATCATCCGACATATGAAGGGGAAAATCGTGCACTGGGTCGGGCCTCTTTCTAAGGGAATCGGGGGTATTGTTTCGGCTGCAATATAGCCCCTTTTCACTTTCGGGAAAGGGATGCTTCGGCAGAGATTGCCCCTGAAGGGTAAATAAGCGATGAATCCGCACGCGCAAGAAGGGCCCAACCATGATGCACAGTTCCGTGATTACCACCATCGGCTTCGATGCCGACGACACGCTGTGGCAGAATGAAGCCTTTTTCCGCCTGACTCAGGACCGCTTTACCGCGCTTCTGAAGGATTATGCCGAAACCGACCATCTGCACGCCCGCCTGCTGGAAGCCGAACGGCGCAACCTTGGCCATTACGGCTTCGGCGTGAAGGGCTTCGTGCTGTCGATGATCGAAACCGCGATCAAGGTGACCGACTCCCGCGTCCCCGCATCGGTCATTGCCGAACTGGTCGCCGCCGGACGCGATATGCTGGAACATCCCGTCACGCTTTTGCCCCATGCCCGCGAGGCGGTCGAAGCCTTGGCCCGTGACCACCGCGTGCTGTTGATCACCAAGGGCGATCTGCTGGATCAGGAACGCAAGCTGGCGCAATCGGGTTTGGGTGAGCTGTTCCACGGTGTTGAAATCGTCTCCGACAAGACCGCGCCGGTGTACAGCCGGTTGTTCTCGCGCCACGGGGTCAAGGCCGATCAGGCGATGATGGTCGGCAACTCTTTGAAATCCGATGTTTTGCCGGTGCTAGAGGTCGGCGGCTGGGGCGTGCATGTGCCCCAAGGTGAGATCTGGGCCTTGGAACATGCCGAAGCGCCAAGCGACAGCCGACGCTTCCACAGCCTGAGCGATCTGGGCTCGCTCCCCGATTTGGTCGAGCAGATAAAAATCAACCATAAGTAGTTGTTAATTAGGCGAATTTCCGCCGAAATAACGAAGCATGAATATATTAGGCAAAACCCTATAAATACAGGGGTTTTACGGAATCACCCCCTATGTTAGCCTTGATTCCAAAGTCACGCCCAACCCATAAAAACAGGGCGGACAGAGGCAGAGCAAGGATAGCATCATGGCAACGCATTTCATGCGGGCGGTCCGTCATTTCGTCTGCTTAATCGCGGTGACGATAATCGCCGTGACCATGCAGCCAAAGCTGTTGCAGGCAGCCCCCTTCGCGGCCATCGTGCAGGATGCGCGCAGCGGGGAAGTGCTTTATGCCAATAACGCCAATACGCGGCTGCATCCGGCATCGCTGACCAAGATGCTGACGCTGTATATCACGTTTCAGGAACTGCAGCGCGGCAACCTTAGCCTTGATACCATGGTTACCGTCTCGCCTTACGCCGCCAAACAGCCGCCCTCGCGTCTGGGTCTGAAAGCGGGCCAGAAGATCGCCGTGCGCTATCTGATCCGCGCGGCCGCCATCAAATCCGCCAATGACGCCGCCCAAGCCCTGTCCGACCATATTGGCGGCAACAAGGAAAAGTTCGCCAAGCGCATGACCGCGACCGCCAAGTCCTTGGGCATGCGCAATTCGACCTTCAAGAACGGCAATGGGTTGACCGAAGCGGGCCACCTGTCCACCGCAGCGGATATGAACCTGCTGGGGATGCGGCTGTTCTATGATTTCCCGCAATTCTACAGCGTATTCTCGCGTCGCACCGCAGATGCGGGCATCGCGCAGGTCCGCACCACCAACAGCCGCTTCCTTGACGCCTATGAAGGCGCGGATGGCATCAAGACCGGTTATACCGTTGCCGCAGGCTTCAACCTGACCGCATCGGCACAGCGCGGCAATGTACGCATTATTGCGACCGTTTTTGGCGGCACCTCTACCGCGCAGCGCAACGCCAAGATGAAAGAACTGATGGATCTGGGCTTCAAAAAGGCCCCCGCCAATGCCAAGGGCCGTGGTCCTGGCAAGGCCCCTGCCCCCACCGAGGATATGCTGATCGTGGAAGCGCCAGCGCAAAGGCAGCGCCAGCAACCCGACCAAAAGCCCGCGCAGCAGCAACAGCCGCCGCAACAACAGCTTGCGATGGCCGCTGCGGTTGCCGGTCCGGCCCCGAGCAGCTCGCGGCGTCCGGCGCAGCGTCCCAATGCCGCTCAGCCGCAGCAGGTCGCAGCGCTGGAACCTGCACCACGCCCGAGTGCGAAGGCCGCGATACCGTTCAACACCGAATCCGTCGCCGCCGCGATAGCGGAGGCGCCTCCCCCCCGTCCGGCGCAAGCAGCGCCGCCGCCGCCCAGCCCGCCGCCTGCAGGCACCTTGGACGCGCAGGCGTTTACCTTGGCAGAAGGCGGCCCGCAGGGTGCTGTCGAACAGCCGACGCTGCAATTGACCAGCACGGCGCCGGTGCCCAAGCGACGCACGCCCAATTATGACGCCCCCGCGAAAGCGCAAGCCGCCAAGGCTGCGGTCGAGGCCGAGCCGGTGGTGATCCGGCTGTCCACGTCCAATGCGCGGCATTGGGGGGTCAATCTGGGCTCCTTCGCCTCGCGGGCCGCGGCGGAAAAGGTTCTGCTGAAAACCCAATTGTCGGAAAGCGCCAGCCTGAGCGAAGGCCTGCG
>DALYSR010000013.1:0-9783 GCA_031991825.1 Paracoccaceae bacterium | reverse complement strand
GGTTATGAGGCGAACTTCCTTGGCCTGACGCAGGAACAGGCTGATCTGGCCTGCCGTCGCTTGGCCGCGCGCTCGCAGCAATGCTTCACCATGGCGCCGTAACCGCGCCGCACATCACTATAAACAAAGGGGCGGATCCAGCATGGACCCGCCCCTTTGTTTTTGGATTTACCGACTTATTGCTTCGGCTTGTCGTCGAAATCTTCGGTCAGGATGCGGTTGGCATCGCCTTCGGGATCCTCGAACATCCCCTTCTTCATCGCCCAGATGAAAGCGGCCAGCCCCATGCAGCCCGCGAAAAGCGACACCGGTATCAAAATGCCGAGAATGCCCATAGCGGGACTCCTTTAACTGCCCGCCGCGCCGTTATTTCAGGCGCAGCGCATTAAGCGAGACGGTAATCGAAGACAGCGACATCGCCAAGGCCGCAGCCAGAGGCGTCGAATAGCCGGCCAAAGCGATCGGCACCGCCACCACGTTATAGGCGGCGGAAATGCCGAAGTTTTCACGGATACGCCGCGTGGTCTGACCCGCAATCCGCACCGCATCGGCAATCGGGGCCATATCCTTGCCCAGCAGAACGATATCCGACGCCACCCGCGCCGCATCCAAAGCCGATGCCGGCGAGATCGACACATGCGCCGACGCCAGCGCCGCCGTATCGTTCAACCCGTCACCCACCATCAAAACATGGCGACCCTGCGCGGTCAAAGCGGCCACGGTCGCGGCCTTTTCGGCAGGCAATGCCCCCGCCGTCCAATCCGCAATCCCCAGACGGGCGGCAAGTTCGGCCACAGGCCCCCGAGCGTCGCCCGAGATCAGCTTGATCGCCTTGCCATCCGCTTTCAAAGCGGCAATCGCGGCTTCGGCACCGGGGCGCAGGCTATCGGCGAAGGTGAAAGCGGTGGTGCGGCCATCGCCCCATGCCAGATAGGTGGCGGTCACATCCAAAGCATCCGCCGCACACCATTCGGCGCGGCCCAGACGGACGCGGGTGCCCTGCCATTCACCTTCGATGCCATAACCCGGCACTTCGCGGATATCGCTGACATCGGCTGCGACCACGCCTTGCGCAGAAGCCTCGGTCGCCAAGGCCAGCGCCAAGGGATGCGACGATCCCGCCGCCAAAGCATAAGCGATGGCAACGGCTTGGGCAGGTTGCGCGTCCAGATTGGTCGGTGCGGGCGCGCCCATGGTCAGCGTGCCGGTTTTGTCAAAGACGACAGTATCGACTTCCGACAACCGCTCCAAGGCGGTGCCGTGTTTGATCAGCAATCCCTTGCGGAACAGCTTGCCCGAAGCCGATGTCAGCACCGCAGGCACGGCCAGACCCAAAGCGCAGGGACAGGTGATGATCAGCACCGCCGCCGAGATATTGATCGCATAGCGAATATCGCCGCCGGTCTGCCACATCCAATAGCCGAAGGCCCCGAAAGACAGGATATGCACCAAAGGCGAATACCAGCCCGACGCCCGTTCCGCCAAGGATGTATAGCGCGTCTTGGCCGATTCAGCGACCGCGACCAGATCGGCCATGCGGTGCAGGCTGGAATCCTTGCCTGCGGCCGTGACGCGCAGGGTCAGCGGGCCGGTCAGATTGACCTCGCCTGCCGAAACGATCGAACCGGGGCCTGCTTGGACAGGCAGGCTTTCGCCGGTCAGAAGACCACGGTCAAGTTCGGAGGTTCCCTCGATCACCACGCCATCCACCGGCATCCGCCCACCGGGGCGCACGCGCACCAGATCATCGACGGCCACCTTGGAAATCGACACCACCACTTCGGCGCCATCGCGCAAAACGCTGGCGCGCGGGACTTCCAGAGCGGCAAGTTCTTCGGCTGCCGAACGCGCCACCGCACGGGTGCGGTGGTCCAGATAGCGCCCGCCCAGCAGGAAGAAGGTCAGCATTACGGCCGCATCGAAATAGGCGTGATGGCCGGAATGCCATGTCTCGAAGATCGAGATCGACGAGGCCAGCACCAAGGCCAGCGAAATCGGGAAATCCATGCCCAGACGACCGACCTTCAGCCCCGCCCAAGCGGATTTGAAGAAGGGCTGACCCGAGAAGACCACCGTCGGCAAAGCGATCATTGCCGAAATCCAGTGGAACAGATCGCGGGTGGCATCCGCCGCCCCCGACCAGACCGCCACCGACAACAGCATGATATTCATCATGGAAAAGAAGGCGACGCCCAAGCGCATCAGCAGATCGCGGCCCTGACGGTCGGTTTCGGTGACCGACAGGATGCCCGGGTCCAGCTCATGCGCCTCGTAGCCGACGCGAGCTGCGGCGGCGATCAGGGTATCGGCGGTGATTTCGGGCTCGGCTTCGACGCTGACGCGTTTCAGCGTCAGGTTCACGCGGGCGCTTTTGACGCCTTCGACCTTCATCATCGCCTTTTCGACGGTCGAGATACAGGCCGCGCAATGCGCCTTGGGCAGCGACAAGACCAATCGCGCGCTGTCGGGCCGCGCCAGTTCCGCGATGCGCTCTGCCGAGGGCGCAACAACGCAGGCTGGGCAAGCGGCCAGTCCCCCCTGTTCGGGCTCATGCTCGATCGAGGCGCGCGCGATGGTCATGATGTCAGTCCCTCACATAGATCTCGATGCGTTGCGAGAATGCGGTGCCATCGGCCGCTTCCGCTTCCACACGCAGCAACCACAGGCCATTGGCCAATTCGGTCTGCCCCGTCCAGACATCCCCCTGATTGGTAAACGTCGGACGCCGGTCGTCTTTCGCTTCGGTGGTGCGGCCCACCAGCACGTCCAGCTTGCGCAGCGCGGCGGGCTGGCCGTCTTTGCCGGTGAAGGTCAGGGTCAACTGCTGATCGGCGCGGGTGTAATCCGCAGCCAAGGTCCAACCCAGATTTTCCTGTGCCTTGCGGTTCTTGTCGAAGACTTGGCTCGCGACATAGGAATTGTCGACTTCCAGACCGGGGAAGGTGGAAATGGCCTTATACGCCATGAAGAAATTCACCGCGATGATCACACCGAAGAAAGCGACGGTGATGGCAAGGACCTTGCCGCCTGTCATCTTGCCCATGGGTTACTTCGCCTTTCCGTTGAACACGGTGTCATGCGACACCCGATTGCTGCTGCCGACTTCCTCGATCCAGATCCGCACTGGGCTGCGGTCCGTTCCGGCTTCAACCGACCCCGCCGGCGCGGTCAGGTAAAGACGCTGCGACAGGGTCTGGTTCGCGGGAACCGTCACGCTGTTGCCCGCATGACCTTCCAGTTGCACGCCCAGATGGGTGTTTTCCGGAGCCGAGATGGTGAATTCGATATCGCTGCCCTGCTTGTTACGCAGGCGAATATCATAGGTGTTGCGAATGGTCCCGTCCGACAAGGTCACAAAGAGGGGATTACGTTCCGGCGTCACGTTCACATCAATGGGCGAGCGCATGAACAGCGCGACAACCAGACCGATACCGACGGCCGACCACAAAGCGGTATAAAGGACGGTGCGCGGGCGGAAGACGTGACGCCATGGCGATTTCGCGACAGCACCGGCCTTCTCGCTGGTCTCGTCGGTCAGAGCCATATAGCCGATCAGGCCACGCGGCTTGCCGATCTTGTCCATCACGTCATCGCAGGCATCGATGCACAAGGCGCAGGTGATGCAGGCCAGCTGTTGGCCGTTGCGGATGTCGATCCCCATCGGGCAGACGTTGACGCAGGCAAAGCAGTCGATGCAATCGCCTTGGCGTTCGTTGGTCTCGCCATTGGCTTTTTGCAGCTTGCCCCGCGGCTCGCCCCGCCAATCGCGGTAGGCGACGGTCAGAGTGTCCTCATCCATCATCGCGGCTTGGATGCGCGGCCAAGGGCAGGCGTAGATGCAGATCTGTTCGCGCGCAAAACCACCGAAAGTGAAGGTGGTCGCGGTCAGGATCAGCAGGGTCAGATAAGCGACCGGATGCGCATTCAGCGTCACCAGATCTTGCAGCAAGCTCGGCGCATCAGCGAAATAGAAGACCCAAGCGCCACCGGTCGCAAGGCCGATCAACAGCCAGACGGTCCATTTGATCGCGCGCTTGCGCAGCTTTTCGGCAGTCCAAGCTTGGCGATGCAAACGCAGACGCGCGTTGCGGTCGCCTTCGATCCAGCGTTCCACCAGAATGAACAGGTCGGTCCAGACGGTCTGCGGGCAGGCATAGCCGCACCAGACCCGACCGGCCGCAGAGGTGAACAGGAACAGGCCCAAGCCCGCCATGATCAACAGCCCTGCGACGAAATAGAATTCATGCGGCCAGATTTCGATCATGAAGAAGAAGAAACGGCGGTTGGCCAAGTCGATCAGAACCGCCTGATCCGGCAGGCTGGGCCCGCGATCCCAACGCAACCACGGTACGATGTAATAGATCCCCAGCGTCACCGCCATGATCCACCACTTCAAGGTGCGGAAGCTGCCTTTGACGCGCCGCGGGAAGATCGGCTCTCTGGCGGTATACAATCCGCCGGCATCGTTATTGTCTTGGCTCGTCACGGCTACACTCCGACTTCTGGCTCGCGAGGCTCTTCTGCCCCCTGACCCGAGGGCGAAGCATTGACTTGGGGCAAACTTGCACCCCGCCATCGATTATTTCGATGTGGCAGAAGGGCGCGGCGTCACTTTGAACTTGACGTCTTTGAGCATCGGTCCCGACCGCGGCAGGGCGTAGCGGGATGGCAAATTGCAAAAGCAGACCCCTTTTGCGGGGAAACAGGCCCAATATTGGCACTTGAGGCAGCAAAAGAAGGGAATTGCCTTGGGGCCGCAGGAATATCGGGCCAGAAATGCAAGGCACCTTGGGCGGGGGTAAGCCCGCCCAAGGAGATCACAAACGGGTTACATCCAAGCTGGACGGGGTCAGATTACTGACCACCCCCACGGCTATGGACGAACAGAGCAACAGCGCGAATCTGGTCTTCCGACAGACGCTCGTTCCAATCCGGCATGACGCCGAAGCGGGCATAGCTCACCGAATGGGTGATCGCTTCACGTGATCCGCCATACAGCCAGATCGCATCGTTCAGACGCGGCGCACCGCCGTAGATGTCGCCGTCACCTTCTTCACCATGGCAACCTGCGCAGTTCTCGGCGAAGATGGTGGCGCCTTCGCTTGCCAAAGCAGCATCATGCTCTTGGCCGGAAATGGCACGCACATGTTCGACGACTTGCGTGATCTGTGCCGGTTCCAGCAGGCCGTCGGCGCCGAATTTCGGCATTTCCGAATAGCGGGCATCGGGATCGGTGGTGGTGCGGATACCATGGGTGATGGTGGTATGGATCGATTCGATATCGCCGCCCCACAGCCAGTCATCGTCCAGCAGGTTCGGATAGCCCTTGCCTTCCACGCCCGCCGCGCCAGCGCCGTGGCACTGCATGCAGTTGGTGCGGAACACTGCAGCACCCGCATTTTCAGCGAATTGCTTCAGTTCGGGATCATTGGCGATTTCGGTCAGGTCGGTTTCGACCAGACGCGCCTTGATCGCGGCATTGGCGGCATCGACGGCGGAGATCTCTTTGGCGACATCCCCACGGCTCGACCAGCCTGCCAGACCCGGAACCGCTTTGTTGATCAGCGGCCAGGACGGATAGACGATCGAATAGCCAACGCCCCAAACGATGCAGATGTAGAACACCCACACCCACCAGCGCGGCATCGGGTTATCGAGTTCCTCGATGCCGTCCCAGGAGTGACCGGTGGTTTGCACGTCACCGGGCTGTTTTTTTACTTCTTTGGCGCACATGTCGTCACGCCTCCTTCACAACGGCTTCGGGCGTATCGCCCGTGACAGGTTGGGTTTCATTGCGGAAGATAGAGTTTGCGACTTCATCATGGACATCTTTGCTGCCCGGGCGGAACGCCCAGGCAAAGACGCCAAGAAAGAAGACGAACAGCACCAAGAGCACCCAGCTGTCGGCAAAATGTCGTAGAAAGCTGTAGGTTTCCATCGTCGCCCCCTATTAGCGGCTTGGGTCAGGAATGAAGGTCGAGAAGTCGACCATCGTGCCCAGCACTTGGATGTAAGCGATCAAAGCGTCCATTTCGGTGATTTCCGGCTTACCGTCGAAGTTACGGACGTTCACCTTCTCACCATAGCGCGCCATCAAGCCTGCGGTATCCGCTTGCGGATCAACCTGAGCCAAGAAATCGGCCTTCGCGTTTTCCACCATGTCGTCGGTGTAAGGCACGCCGACAATGCGGTGGGTCTTCACGACATCTTGGATGTAGCGACCGTCAATCTCTTGGTTCGCCAAGAAGCCATAGGGAGGCATGATCGATTCCGGAACGACCGTTTTGGCGTCCTGGAAGTGATCTTGGTGCCATTCATCCGAATAGCGACCGCCAACCCGAGCCAGATCCGGACCGGTGCGCTTCGAGCCCCATTGGAACGGATGGTCATACATCGATTCCGCTGCCAGCGAATAGTGGCCATAGCGTTCGACCTCGTCACGCATCGGACGGATCATCTGGCTGTGGCAGTTGTAGCACCCTTCACGGATGTAGACATCGCGACCCGCCAATTCGAGCGGGGTGTAGGGGCGAACCCCTTCCACCTTCTCGATGGTGTTCTCAAGGTAGAACAGCGGGACGATCTGGATCGAGCCACCAATACACACCACGAAGAACGACAGGATCAACAGCAGGGTTGCGTGTTTTTCGATATGCTTGTGTTTATCGAGGAAAGCCATTTGTATTCCCTCTCCTTACTGAGCGATTGCGTTGTTGGCGTTGACGGCAGCCTTCGACGGAACCGCGCGCGCGGTCATGTAGAAGTTGTAAGCCATCAGCAATGCGCCAAGCAGGAACATACCGCCACCCATCGCACGAACGATGTTCATCGGTTTCTTCGCCGCGACGGCATCGGCAAATGCGTTGACCAGGAAGCCATTCGCATCGACTTCACGCCACATCAGGCCTTCCATGATGCCCGAAACCCACATCGATGCCGCGTAAAGCACGATGCCGATCGTCGCCAGCCAGAAGTGCCAGTTGACCAAACGCATCGAATACAGGCGATCACGGTTCCACAGACGCGGCATCAGGAAGTACAGCGCGCCGAAGGTGATCATGCCGTTCCAGCCCAAAGCGCCGGAATGGACGTGACCGATGGTCCAGTCGGTATAATGCGACAGCGAGTTGACGGCGCGGATCGACATCATCGGACCTTCGAAGGTCGACATGCCGTAGAAGCCGATTGCCACCACCATCATGCGGATGATCGGGTCGGTGCGCAGCTTGTCCCATGCGCCCGAAAGCGTCATCAGACCGTTGATCATGCCACCCCAGGACGGCATCCACAGGATGATCGAGAAGACCATGCCCAAGGTCGATGCCCAGTCCGGCAGCGCGGTATAGTGCAAGTGGTGCGGGCCAGCCCAGATATACAGGAAGATCAGCGCCCAGAAGTGGATGATCGACAGCTTGTACGAATAGACCGGACGCTCGGCCTGCTTCGGCACGAAGTAATACATCATGCCCAAGAAGCCAGCGGTCAGCAGGAAGCCCACAGCGTTGTGGCCATACCACCATTGGATCATCGCATCCTGAACGCCCGAGGTCACCTGAACCGACTGCGATCCCAAGAAGGAAACCGGAACGGCCAAGTTGTTGATCACGTGCAACAGCGCGATGGTGATGATGAAGGCCAGGAAGAACCAGTTCGCCACATAGATGCTCGGCTCTTTGCGCTTCCACAAAGTCGCCATGAACACTTGCAGATAAGCGATCCAAACCACCACCAGCAGCCAGTCAGCATACCAGGTCGGTTCGGCATATTCTTTGGACTGCGTGCCGCCCAGCACATAGCCGGTCGCTGCAAGCACGATGAACAGGTTATAGCCCCAGAACACCCACCATGCCAAGTTACCGCCCCACAGACGCGTCGCACAGGTGCGCTGCACCACGTAGAACGACGTCATGATCAAAGCGTTACCGCCAAATGCGAAGATAACCGCACTGGTGTGCAGCGGGCGCAAGCGACCGAAATTGCCCATGCCTTGCAAGAATTCAAAGTTCAACCACGGGAATGCAAGTTGGCTTGCGATAAACACGCCCGCCAAGAAACCGATCACACCCCAGAAGGTCGTCGCGATCAGGCCAGCCCTGATCACATCGTCCATATATTCTTTTTCGTCTACGACCTTCGGCTCATACATCCCGCGCAGCACCACAATGAATGCGACTGCTGCAAAGATGGCGACTTCGATCGCGTTGACTTGGTATGCCAAGTCACGGGCGTAATTGGCTGCGACCGCTGCTCCCAGCGCGATCAGGCCAAGCACGACCAGTTTCACGTAATCCCACATTTTGCGTCCCTTCGTCCTATGCAAGGCCGCGCCCTCGAGAGAATCGGGGGCTTCCACGCGCTAGTTCTATGCGCTTCTTGTGCGCGAACGCGGCCGGGGCGACCTTGATCCATGTCAATAAAGTTCTGGGCCGGAATTGATAGAGGTCAAGGAGGCGTCACCACGTCGCACCTAGGGTGGCAACATACCTCATATCCGGAGTATCGCACATGGCCTTTAAATCGATCCTGACCATCGCCACAGAGGTCAAAACACTCGCGCGTGGCTTGGACTGCGCCGCCGCCATGGCCCTGTCGGAAAAGGCGCATCTTGATGTGCTGGGATTGGCCATAGACCGTGTAAGCTTGGGCTATTCCTATATCGGCGCAGGGGTAGAGGTTCTTAAAGCGGCTAAACAAAATCTAAACGAATCGGCAAAAGAACTGGACGCGCAACTGAGTGCGGCAATCGCCAAACAAAGCATGGGCCTGCGTGCCGCAGTGGAAACCGCCACCGTGCAGACCACGGCGCTCACCGATCTTGTGGCGCAGCGGGCGCGCTATGCCGATGTTGTCGTGCTGCCGCTGCCTTACGGAAAGGGGCGCGGCACCGAAGCCGAGATTATTTTGGAAGCGGCGCTCTTCGAAGGCCAGACGCCTGTGCTGGTTCTACCGGAAGAAGAATTCCGCCCCCTGCCGCCGCGCCGCGTGGTGATCGCGTGGAACGGCTCGCGTGAGTCGCTGAATGCAGTGCGGGCCGCCATGCCCCTGCTGAAGACCGCCGAACGCGTCATCATCACCATGATCGACCCCTCCCCCAAAGGGGGGGAGCGCTCGGATCCGGGCGGGTTGCTGTGCCAGAAGCTGGTGCGCCACGGGGTGAAAGCGGAAGTGGTCGTGCTGGCGCGCAGCCTGCCACGGATTTCGGATGTGCTGGCGCAGCAGCTGCGCGACACCGATGCCGATCTGCTGGTGATGGGGGCCTATGGCCATTCGCGCTTCCGCGAATCGATCCTTGGCGGCGCCACGCGCCACATGCTGGAAACGGCGCATGTGCCGGTGCTGATGGCGCATTGAGCGCGCAGCCATCACCCCTATGGAAAAGGGCGGGATCATCCCCACCCTTCTTCGCATCCCGAACCAATCGTCAGGTCAGCCCGTCGTCAGGTCAGATAACCGCCATCACTGTCATCGCCCGCCTCTTCCAGCAGCCGCGCCATGGACGGCACGGTGATATGGCGCTTGCCTTCCAATTCGATCACGCCGTCCTTTTTCAAAGCCGAGACCTGACGGCTGACGGTTTCCAAGGTCAGCCCCAGATAATCGGCCATTTCTTCACGCGACAGCGGCAGATCGAACACGATCCGGTCCACGCGCTGCTTGTCATGCAGCATCGCATCGCGGCGGGCGACAATCGCCAAAAGGCTGGCGATCTTTTCCCGCGCGGTCTTGCGACCCAGCAGCAGCATCCATTCCCGCGCCGCATCCAATTCGTCGAGCATCATTTCC
>DALYSR010000012.1:3169-43372 GCA_031991825.1 Paracoccaceae bacterium | reverse complement strand
CTCATCGCTATTTGTCTCCACTATAGCATGAGCAGGAATTCACTGGGTCGTTACATGTCCACCTCGCTCAGGCGGCGACGGACGGCTACCTGCGCGGACGCAAGATGTCGGCCAGCATCACCCTAACAACAATCGGGGGGGCATTCGGCCCTGAAAGGGCGAGCGCTTTACGGCACTTGATTGCGAGTGCCGTTGGCGGAATGTCGGCGCAAGACGTATCCGTGATTGATGCGGCATCCGGTTTGATCCCCCTAGAACCCGATCAGAATGATTTGGTCGGCGATAGTCGCGCCGCGGAAATCAAGCGCAATGTTGAGCGATTGCTCTTTGCGCGCGTCGGGCAGGGGAATGCTGTGGTGGAGGTGGCGGTTGACATCAATCGCGACCGCGAAGCTATCAGCGAGAAGACTTTCGATCCGAAGTCCAAAGTGACGATCTCTGCCGAAAACGAAAAGAAAAGCGAAACAGCGACAAATCCTGATCCTTCGGTGACGGTGGCATCAAACCTGCCGGAAGGGGATGGCGCGAATAACGCAGGCAAAAGCGAAAGCTCTGAGGCTAGAGAGCGGGTCAACTACGAAGTGTCTCAGCTGCAACGCGAGTTAATGAAGGAGCCGGGTGCGATCAGAAAGTTGCAAGTTGCCGTTTTGATCGATGGTGAACGGGTTGTCGGGACGGATGGCAAGGATGTCTGGCAAGCGCGCAGTGCCGAAGAACTTGAGGATCTGCGCGCGCTGGTGGCTTCGGCTGCGGGTGTGGATGAGGCGCGCGGCGATACCGTGACCCTGCGATCGATGCAATTCCAGGCGCCGCCTTTGCTTCCCGCTTCTGATGGTCCGTCTGAAGCCGCATTCCTTTCTGCCGAAGACTTTATGACATTGGCGCAACTGGCGGTCTTGGCGATCTTGGTGTTTGTCATCGCGATTTTCGTCATTCGGCCCATGCTGACTGCGCGCAGGACTGATGCCAATGGCATGGTCTTGGATAACAGCGGCAAGGTCGAACGGCTGGAGCCTTCATCTGCTTTCGCTCTGCCGCCCGCAGAAGATTTCAGCCTGCCGCAAATGGCTGTGCTCGATTTCGACGAGAATGGGTTTTCCGGTGGGGATGACACCACGAAACTCGATCCTGTCGCACGGCTACGCGATTTGATGGCCCGCCGACAAACCGAATCGATCGAAATCTTGCGGAGCTGGGTGGAACGTGAGCGGGAGAAAAGCTGATGCCTCTCGTTGATTTCCAACAGTTTCGCCCTGAACATAGCGCGGTTGATGCGTTTGATACTATGTCGGCGCGCATGGACGCCGCGCGCCAAGACGGCTGGGAGCAAGGCTACCTCGACGGAAAGAATGCCGCCATTGAGCAGGCAAGTCAGTCCCAGGCTCAGGTCGAGCAACTGCTGTGTCAAAGCATATCGGCTTTGCAAAGCGAACTGGCTGCGTATCAGCGTGAAAGGTTGGCTGATCTTAAGCCGTTGTTAATGGATCTTGCGTCATACCTACTTCCACGCATGGCGAAGGAGGTGTTGGCGCCGCAACTGGTCGATCTGCTGTCGGGCGCGCTGTCGCGCTGGCTGGTCGCTCCTTTGGTTATAGCCGCTCATCCGGATAGCCTGTGCATTTTGCAGCGTGCGGTCGCACATCTGTCGGCTGACAAGATCACTTGGGTGGAAGAGCCGGATTTCTCGCTGAGCAGAGTTGAACTGAGGCAGGACGATAAAATGCGGCGTCTCGATTTGGGGGAAGCCGCGCAACAGATGATTGTTGTTTTGGAACGCTACTTCGACATCGATTTATTGGAGCAGGAATATGCCACGACACGCCGAGGATGATATGCTGTCCCTCGTTCCCATTGAGATCATGGTGTCCGTCGGGAAAGCGCGACCGTTGGTACGGGACCTTATGCAGCTTGGTGCCGAGGCCATCCTTACCTTGGATCGAAGAATCGAAGATCCGGTCGAATTATATATTGGCGACCGCCTGATTGCCCGAGGTGAATTGCATGAGCTGGAGGGCGAGCAGGCAGGTCAATTGGCTGTTCGTCTGACCGAGGTTGCCTCGCAACGGCCGATCAAATGACTATAAAGCGCCGGCTGCTTGCACTCATAGGCCTGTCCTTGGTGATGGCATCCCCTGTGGTTGCACAGGAATTTAGCGTCGACTTCGGGGACGGGGCATCGCTTTCCGGCCGTTCGGTGCAGCTTATCCTTTTGCTGACGGTTCTTAGTCTGGCACCCGGGCTTGCGGTCATGATCACCTGCTTCCCGCTGATCGTGACCGTTCTGTCGATTTTGCGACAGGCGATTGGTGTGCAACAAGCGCCGCCGAATATGATGATTGTCGGCCTTGCGATGTTCCTTAGCTGGTATGTGATGGATCCCGTCCTTACTGACGCGTGGGAGCAAGGCTTGGGTCCCTTGTCGCGTGAAGAAATGGAGCCTGGGCCCGCGATCACGGCGGCACTGGTTCCCTTTAGGGCCTTCATGGCGTCGCGGATGGACATGAGCACCTTCGAGCATATGGCCAATTTGCGTCCCAATGTGCCAGCGCCCGACACCGTGCAAAATGCACCTTTGTCGCTTTTGGTGCCGACATTCATGCTTAGCGAAATCAAGCGGGCCTTCGAAATCGGTTTCTATATCTTTCTGCCGTTTCTGGTCATCGATCTGGTGGTTTCGGCCGTGCTGATGTCGATGGGCATGATGATGGTGCCGCCCGCATCCGTATCCTTGCCATTCAAGCTGGCTTTCTTTGTCGTTGCAGACGGTTGGACGCTTCTATCCGAAGCGCTGGTACGGTCCTATATCGGCGGCGGATAAGGTTCGGGTTAAGGCTGTGCCATCAAGGCGGTCAAGATCGCTTTGGCGCTGTCGCTGGCCCAATCGGCATCTCCGATCAGGCGGCCGACCTCTTGGCCGTCGGGATTTAGGATCAGGGTGACAGGCAGCGCAAGAACGGCGGCATTGCGGGCCAGTTCGGATTTCGGATCGCGGATGATCGGCAGTTGGTTGATCTGAGCTTCGGTATAGAACGACTTGATGCCCGGCACGGGATTGCGTCCCGTCGCGACAGGCAGAACGGTCAATTCGGGAAGATCCGCCTGCAAGCGATCCAGCGAAGGCATTTCCTTTCGGCAGGGCGCACACCATGTCGCCCAGAAATTCACCAGCACCCATTTGCCCTGATAGGACGAAAGGGCGATTTCGGTGTCCTCTGCGTCAAGCAGCACGACATCGTTCAAAGGCTGGGGGGCGGGATGGAGCGCAAGTTTCTTCATGTCGCCCTGACGCAGATCGGCAATTTCGGGCGATATTCCGGTTTCTGCCCAGACGGTTTGCCCCGCAAGATTTGCACCGAGCGCCAAGGCCGTATAAAGAACCAGCAGAGATTTCCGCAGCATGACGCCTCCGAAAGACTTAATCCATGACCGCATCCTCCGATACCTCTGCCGCCAACCAAATGTGGGGCGGTCGCTTCTCTGAAGGTCCAGACGCCATCATGCAGGCGATTAACGCCTCGATCGGCTTCGACCAACGTCTTTATGCGCAAGATATCGCAGGTTCGCGGGCCCATGCCGCGATGCTTGCGGCGCAGGGCATTCTTGATCCTAAAGATGTCGAGCAGATCAGGGAAGGTCTGCTCACCGTCTTGTCAGAAATCGAAACAGGGAAATTCAATTTCCGTGTCGATCTCGAAGACATCCATATGAATGTGGAAAACCGTCTGCGTGAAATCATCGGCGCGGTGGCGGGGCGTCTGCATACGGCGCGCTCGCGCAACGATCAGGTTGCAGTCGATTTCCGTCTTTGGGTGCGCGATCAATGCGATGCGGCGATTGATGGCCTGACCGCATTGATGAAGGCCTTCCTGATGCAGGCCGAAGCGGGCGCGGATTGGGTGATGCCGGGCTTTACCCATCTGCAGACCGCGCAGCCGGTCACTTGGGGCCACCACATGATGGCCTATGTCGAGATGTTCGCCCGCGACCGCTCGCGTTTCATCGATGCGCGCAAGCGGATGAATGAATGCCCGCTTGGGGCTGCGGCTTTGGCGGGCACCGGCTTCCCGATCGATCGTCATGCGACTGCGGCGGCTTTGGGCTTTGATCGTCCGACCGCGAATAGCCTTGATTCGGTGTCGGATCGCGATTTCGCGCTGGAATTCCTGTCGGCCTCGTCGATCTGTGCGATGCATCTGTCGCGCTTCGCCGAAGAACTGGTGATCTGGTCTTCCGCACAGTTCCGCTTCGTGCGCCTGTCGGACAAATGGACCACCGGTTCGTCGATCATGCCGCAGAAGAAGAATCCCGATGCGGCGGAACTTCTGCGCGCCAAGCTGGGCCGTGTCTTGGGCGCGACGGTGGCTTTGTTCACCATCATGAAAGGTCTGCCGCTGACCTATTCCAAGGATATGCAGGAAGACAAAGAACAGGTCTTCGACGCGGCTGACACTTTGATGCTGGGTCTGGCGGCGATGACCGGTATGGTCAGCGATATGAATGCCAACCGCGAAGTGCTGGCGGCATCGGCGTCCAGCGGCTTCTCGACCGCGACGGATCTGGCCGATTGGCTGGTGCGCGAGCTGGGCCTGCCGTTCCGTGACGCGCACCATGTCACCGGCAGCCTTGTGGCGAAAGCCGAAGGCAAGGGCTGTGACCTGCCGGACCTGAGCTTGGCCGAAATGCAACAGGTACATGACGGCATCCGCGCCGATGTCTTTGAAGTGCTGGGCGTGGAAAATTCGGTCCGCTCGCGTCAATCCTATGGCGGCACCGCTCCTGACCAAGTGCGCGCGCAAATCGCACGTTGGAAAGACGCGCTCTGATCATACGAAGGGGCCGCTATGGCCCCTTTCATTTTGTTTTCGAAGGAAATGATGATGCGTCTGATATCTGTCTTCTTGTGTCTTGCCGTGCTGGCCGCCTGCGGCGCGGATGGCGCCCCCATCCGCCCGGCGAAAGCCGAGGCGGTTGTCCCCGGCCTGACGGTATCGGGCGAGGCGCGGTTGGGTGTTGCAACCCGCTCGTTTCGCTGAGCCAAAGGCGCAATCGCGTTTGAAATCCCGCAGGACAGGCGCTAAGCCAAGCTGAACAGCGAACAGGGGACGGCTATGGATCATTTTCTCTATCGTAACGGCGTTTTGCATGCCGAAGGCGTTGCCATCCCCGAGATCGCAGCATCGGTCGGCACGCCGTTCTATGTCTATTCGGCGGCGACGCTGACCCGCCATTACAAGCTGTTCACCGAAGCCTTGTCGCCGATGCCCCATCAGGTCTGCTTCGCGATCAAGTCGCTGTCCAACGTGGCCGTGCTGAAGCTGCTGGGGGATCTGGGCGCGGGGATGGATGTGGTTTCGGGCGGCGAATATCGTCGTGCCAAGGCCGCGGGTGTGGCGGGCGACAAGATCGTATTTTCCGGCGTGGGCAAGACCCGCGAGGAAATGGCCTTGGCGCTGACCGGCGGCATCCGCCAGTTCAACGTTGAATCCGAACCGGAATTGCGGGCGCTTTCGGAAGTGGCGACGTCGCTCGGCGTGGTCGCGCCGATCACCATTCGCGTCAATCCCGATGTCGATGCCAAGACCCACGAGAAGATCGCCACCGGCAAATCCGAAAACAAATTCGGCATCCCGATTGCGCGCGCCTCCGAAGTCTATGCCGAAGCGGCGCGTCTGCCGGGGCTGAAAGTCGTCGGCATCGACGTGCATATCGGCAGCCAGCTGACCGATCTGGCCCCCTTCGAACAAGCCTATCTGAAGGTGGCCGACCTGACCCACCGCCTGCGCAGCGAAGGTCACAGCATCGAACGGCTCGATCTGGGGGGCGGTTTGGGCATTCCCTATACCCGCTCGAACGAGGCGCCGCCCTTGCCGATCGAATATGGCGCGTTGATCAAGCGCACTGTCGGCGATCTGGGCTGCGAGATCGAGATTGAACCGGGTCGGTTGATTTCGGGCAATGCCGGCCTGCTGGTGTCGAAAGTGGTCTATGTGAAGAACGGCGAAGGCCGTGACTTCCTGATCGTCGATGCCGCGATGAACGATCTGGTGCGTCCGTCGATGTATTCGGCCCATCATGACATCGTGCCGGTGATTGAACCTGCGGCGGCCTCGGTGGAACAAGCCTATGATGTCGTTGGTCCCGTTTGCGAAACCGGCGATACCTTCGCCAAGGCGCGCGCCTTGCCGCATCTGGAAGAAGATCACCTGATCGCCTTCCGCTCGGCCGGTGCCTATGGCGCTGTCATGGCAAGCGAATACAACACGCGCCCCTTGGTGCCGGAAGTTCTGGTCAGCGGGGATCAATTCGCTGTCATCCGCGCAAGACCGAGCTTTGAGGAAATCATCGCCCGCGATAGCATCCCCGAATGGCTGTAACCTCCCGTTCGGCCTAACGAAAGGCTGGCATGGCGGTATCGCTTCTCACCCAGACGCTGCGGCGGATTCGCTGGCCCCTGCGGGTAACACTGCTGGGGCTGTGGGTTGAGGTTTTGGCGCGAGCCTTCTGGCCGTTCTGGGTGGTCATCTCGCTGGGACTGGCGGTTCTGGGCTTTGGCGGCTTGGACGGGCTGTCACGCGGCGCGGTCTGGGGGGTGACAGGCCTGTGGCTGGGCTTGGCGCTTGGCACTTCGGCGTTCGGGTTGTGGCGGTTGCGCCTGCCCAAACGACAAGATGCCATTGCGCGTCTGGATCGCGGATTGGCGGGGCGCCCCCTGTCAGCCTTGTCGGATGCGCAGGAAATCGGGGCGGATGATCCGGCTTCCGCCGCCTTGTGGCATCGCCATCAGGCGCGCATGGCCGCAGCCGCCGCGACAGCGCAGGCGGTGCAGCCTTCGCCTGATCTGGCGCCTCGCGATCCCTATGCTTTGCGTCTGGCAGGGCTGACCGCTTTGGTCATGGCGCTGATATTCGGCGGCTTTGAACGGCTGGCGGAAATTCCGCAATTGCTGCGCGGTGGCGCGGCTGCGGTGGCGGCGGGGCCATCGTGGGAAGCATGGATCGAACCGCCGCGCTATACCGGCAAGCCCCGCCTTTATCTGAACGATGTGCCCGCTGGCCCCTTGGAGGTGCCGCAGGGCAGCAAGCTGACGCTGCGGCTCTATGGCAATGCCACGGCATTCGCGCTGGATCAGAACGTGGCGGGGGGCGCCGCGGTCATTCCGGCGACCGAACAGGTGTCCAGCATGGATCTGATCATCAGCCGCAGCGGCAAGCTGGGGCTGGACGGGCCGGAGGGGCGGGTTTGGCAGGTGGTGGTCTTGCCCGACCAGCCGCCGCAGATCACGCCGGAGGGCGAAGTCGAACGCTTGGCCGATGGTCGGTTCAAACAGGGGTTCACCGCCTCGGATGATTACGGCATCACGGCGGGCAAGGTGCTGATCCAGCTTGATCTTCCGGCCGTTGATCGCCGTTTCGGTCTGACGCGTGATCCCGAACCGCAAGAGGCGGTGGTGTTGGATCTGCCGATGCCGATGCGGGGGGATCGCAAGCGGTTGCGGCAGGTTCTGATCGACGATCTGTCGAAACATGTCTTCGCCAATCTGCCGGTCCGCCTGACATTCGAAGCCGAAGATGCGGCGGGCCAAAGCGGGCAGTCGGCCCCCTTGTCGATGGTTTTGCCGGGCAAGCGGATGTTTGATCCCATGGCTGCGGCCTTGGTGGAACTGCGCCGCGATCTGTTGTGGTCGCGCCAGAACGGGCCGGAAGTGGCGCAGATCCTGAAGGCTTTGATCAGCCGACCCGAAGGCTTTATCCGCAGTGATCGCGGTTTGTTGCGGCTGAAACTGCTGACGCGCAGCCTTGATCTGGTGTCCAAGACCCTGACCACCATCCAACGCGATGAACTCGCCGAAGAGATGTGGAAGATCGCGCTGCTGCTTGACGAAGGCGATCTGGCATCGGCGCGCGACCGGCTGAACCGCGCGCAGGACCGCTTGAACGAAGCGATGCGCAACGGGGCAAGTCCTGACGAAATCCAAAGCCTTATGGATGAGATGCGCCGCGCTTTGGATGCCTATATGGACCAGCTTGCGCAGGAAGCCGAACGCAATCCCGATAGCGAATTGTCCCAGAACCAGCCGTCGCTGGAATTGAGCGGTGATCAGCTGAAAGAGATGCTCGATCAGCTGCAACAGCTGATGCAGGAGGGCCGCATGGCCGAGGCGCAAGAGATGATGGAAATGCTGCGCCAGCTGATGGAAAACATGCAGATGGCCGAAGGGCAATCCGGTCAGGGCCAAGGGCGCGGGCGCGGCAATCAGACGATGCGTGATCTGGGCCAGACCCTGCGCGACCAGCAGGGCCTGTCGGATGACAGCTATCGCGATTTGCAGCAAGGCCCCGAAGGTGCGGCCCCCGAAGGCGATGATCAGGGCAAGAATCTGGCCGAACGCCAGCGCGATCTGCGTCAAAGGCTGAACCGGATGGGGCGGGGGGATCTGCCCGGTGACGGATCGGAACAGGGCGAGGCGGGCCGTCAGCAGATGGACCGCGCCGATCAGGCAATGCGTGACGCCGAAGACGCTTTGCGCCGCGGCGATCTGCCCGATGCCTTGGATCGGCAGGCCGAAGCCTTGGATGCCTTGCGCGAAGGCATGCGCCAATTCGGCGAGGCTTTGTCGCGCGATGCACAGCAACAGGGCCAACAGGCGGGTCGCGGTGATTCCAGATTGCAGGGTGAAAACGGCGAAGGACGTGATCCCTTGGGCCGTGATCTGGGGGCGAATGGGCAGCTTGGCGGCGATGGCGACATGCTGCAGGGCGATGATCCCGATCGGCGCGCGCAGGCCTTGCTGGATGAAATCCGCCGCCGTTCGGGTCAGCAGGCGCGGCCCGAGGCCGAACGCGACTATCTGCGCCGTTTGCTCGAACAGTTTTAAACCATTGCGGGGCTGCGTTCTATTGACAGGCGCGTTGCGGGCTGTCTCTCATTCGGCAGGATGAAGGCTTAGGAGGCGGGCGACAGTGTCGGTGGCACCAGAATGGATTGCGGTGGATTGGGGCAGCTCTAACCTACGCGCTTGGGCGATGGGGCCTGAGGGCGTCTTGGCGGAAGATGCTTCGGAAGCGGGGATGGCGTCGCTATCGGCGGAGGACTATGAACCCGCCTTGCTGGAGCTGATCGCGCCGTGGCTTGCCGCGTCGCGCGCGCCGCTGCAAGTGGTGATCTGCGGCATGGCGGGGGCAAAGCAGGGGTGGCGCGAAGCCCCCTATCGCAAAGTGCCCTGCGCGCCGATCGAGGCCGGTCAGCTGACCGCCGTGGCGACCGCCGATCCCCGTATTCGCGTCGGTATCGCGCCGGGCCTGTCGCAGCCGCAGCCTGCCGATGTGATGCGGGGCGAGGAAACCCAGATCGCGGGCGCCTTGGCGCTGTATCCCCGATTCGACGGCGTGATCTGTCTGCCCGGCACCCATAGCAAATGGGCCCATGTCAGTGCGGGCGAAGTGGTCAGCTTCCAGACTTTCATGACCGGCGAGATGTTTGCTTTGCTGGCCAATCAATCGGTGCTGCGCCACGGGGTGCAATCGGATGCTTGGGATGATGGCGCCTTTGCCGCGGCCGTGGGCGAAACCCTGTCGCGACCCGAACGTTTGGCCTCCAAGCTATTCGGCCTGCGCGCCGAAGGGTTGCTGCATAGCCTGTCCGCCGATGCGGCACGCGCGCGGCTGTCGGGATTGCTGATCGGCGCGGAACTGGCAGCGGCGAAACCCTATTGGTTGGGGCAAGATGTGGCGCTGATCGGGGCGCCGCAGCTGTCGCGCAATTATGCGGCGGCTTTGTCGTTGCAAGGAATTACCGCTCGGCAATTGTCGGGACGTGACTGCACCTTGGCCGGACTAGCCGTCTTGGCCGGAAAATTCGGGAAAAGCCCATGAGCCATCGTAATATCATCGCCATCCTGCGTGGGATTACCCCTGACGAGGTGCATTCCGTCGGTGAAGCGCTTATCGCATCGGGGATCACCCAGATCGAAGTGCCGCTGAATTCGCCCGAACCGTTAAACTCTATCGCCATGATGGTGCATGCGTTTTCGCCGCAAGCTTTGATTGGCGCGGGCACGGTGCTGTCCAGCCAAGACGTGCGGGCGGTGGCCAATGCGGGCGGCAAGCTGATCGTCTCGCCTAATTGCGATATCGATGTGATCAATGCCACCAAGCTGCGCGGCCTGGTATCTTGGCCCGGTGTGATGACGCCCAGCGAATGTTTCACCGCGATCCATGCAGGCGCGGATGGCTTGAAGCTGTTCCCCGCATCTTTGATCGGCCCTGCAGGGCTGAAGGCGATCCGCGCGGTCTTGCCCAAGGCGCTGCCGGTCTTTGCGGTGGGGGGCGCGGGGCCGGATAACTTCGCCGAATGGTTCGCGGCAGGGGCCAACGGCTTTGGCATCGGCACCGCGCTCTATACGCCGGGCATGCAGGCGGCCGATATAGCCGCGCGCGCCAAGGATATCGTTGCCGCCTATGACGAGGCCAAACCATGAGCATCTATGACCCCCGCGTTTGCAGCTTGGGCGAGGGGGCCTTGTGGCACCCGACCCGCAAGGAATTGTTCTGGTTCGACATCTTGAACCGTAAGCTGCTCAGCCCCGATACCGATTGGGGGTTTGACGAAATGGTTTCGGCAGCGGGTTGGATCGATTACGACCATCTGCTGATCGCATCCGAGACGCAATTGTTCCGCTTCAATCTGGAAACCGGCCATCGCGAGAAGCTGGCGGATCTGGAAGCCGACATGCCGCATACCCGATCCAACGATGGCCGCGCCGACCCCAAGGGCGGCTTCTGGATCGGCACCATGGGCAAGAACGCCGAAAAGGGCGCGGGGGCGTTCTATCGCTTCTATAAGGGCGAATTGCGCAAGCTTTTCGGGGATTTGACCATCACCAACAGCTGCTGCTTCGCGCCGGATGGCAAGACCGCTTATTTCGGCGATACGGATCGCGGCATTGTCTATCAGGTCGCTTTGGATGAGGATGGCTGGCCGGTGGGCGATCATAGTCCCTTGCTGGATTTCAGCGGCAGGGCAAATCCCGATGGCGCGGTGACCGATGCCGCGGGCAATATTTGGATCGCCTTCTGGGGAAGCGGCTGCGTCGAAGGCTTTGATCTGACGGGAAAAAGCATCGGCTTGTTGACCTTCCCCGCCAGCCAGACCACATGCCCCGCTTTCGGCGGCAAGGATTTCGGCAAGCTGTTCTGCACCTCGGCGGCGGTGGGACTTGATCCGGTGGACCACCACGACGGGCAGGTCTTCCAGGCCGATGCCCCCGTAAAGGGCCGCGCCGAGCCGCAGGTCCTGTTATAAATCCCCGTGCAGGAAGGCGAAACCGCAGCCGTCAAGCTGTAGGATGCCGTCTTTAAGGCTCGCGCCCTGACTGGGCGCATCCCCGATCAAGGACCCTTGTGCAAGCAGGCTGGTCGGATCGGGGGATAGGTTGAAATAACAGGTCAGATCATCGCCCCGTGTGAAGGCAAGCACGGTGGGTGGCGCGTCAAGGAATTGCGTCTGTCCGGTTTGCAAGGCAGGCGTGTTGCGCCGAAACGCCAGCATCCGGCGATAGAACCACAGCACCGACTGCGGGTCTGCTTCTTGCCCTTCGACATGGTGTGCCTGTTGGGCGGGCTTGATCGGCAGCCACGGCCTGCCGGTCGTGAAGCCCGCGCCTTCGGATACGTCCCAGACCATCGGCGTGCGACAGCCGTCGCGGCCCTTGTAATCTGGCCAGAAGCGGATGCCGGGTGGATCGGTCAATTCCTCGAAGGCAAGCTCGGTTTCGGTCTGGCCCAGTTCTTCGCCTTGGTACAGGCAGATCGATCCTTCGAAGGACAACAGCATCGCCGCCGCCAGTTTGGCCACCTTGTCGCGCGGCCCGAAATCGGACCAGCGGCTGACGTGGCGGATCACGTCATGGTTGGAAAAGGCCCACATCGGCCAGCCATCGGGGGCCAAGGCGAAGAAGCCTTCGATCTTCGATTGGAAGTGGTCGGGTGTGAATTCCGGCCCCAACATGTCGAAACTATAGGCCATGTGCAGCCGCTTGGGGCGCGTGTAATCGGCCATCAGATCCAAGGCGCGATGCGGCGCGTCGCCCACTTCGCCGACCATGGTGCGGGCGTCGAATTCATCGGTCAAGGCCCGCATCCGCTCCAGCCAGAGCAGGTTTTCGGGGCGGGATTTCGAATGGATGTGGTTTTGCATGTCATTGGGATTGACCGCAGGCGGGGCATTGGTGTCGAGCGCGGGATTGTCGCGCAGCAGTTGATCGTGGAAATAATAGTTCACCGTATCCAGCCGGAAGCCGTCCAATCCCTTCTCCAGCCAGAAGCGCATCACCGACAGCGCCCAGTCCTGCACGGCGGGGTTGTGATAGTTCAGATCGGGCTGCGAGGGCAGGAAGTTGTGCAGATAATACTGCCGTCGGTGGCTGTCCCATTCCCAAGCCGAACCGCCGAAGACCGACAGCCAGTTGTTGGGCGGGCTGCCGTCGGGCTTGGCATCGGCCCAGACATACCAATCGGCCTTGTCGCCATCGCGGTCGGACCGGCTTTGCTTGAAGAAGGGATGCTGGTCTGATGAATGGGACAGAACCTGATCGACGATCACCTTCAACCCCAGCGCATGGGCGTAGGCGATCAAGGCATCGAAATCCGCCATGCTGCCGAACAGGGGATCGATGTCGAGGTAATCGGAAATATCATAGCCCATATCGGCCATCGGGCTTGTGAAAATCGGCGAGAGCCAGAGGATATCCACCCCCAGCTGCGCCAGATAGAGCAGCCGCGCGGTGATGCCCTGCAGATCGCCGCTGCCGCCGCCCGATGTGTCTTGGAAGGACCTTGGATAGACCTGATAGGTCACCGCGCCGCGCCACCAGTCCTGCATGATCGGCTCCTTCCCGCTATTGCCCGACGCCCAGTCAAAGGGCTTTGTCTTGGCGCTGGCAAGGGGGAAGTTGACCATGCGGTAGTTGCTTGGCGCAGGCAGTCGCGTTATGCGGGGGCATGCGTAAAACTTTGACAGAAATCTACGAGTCCAAAGTCGCCAGCGGAATGCTGCGCGCCGATCCCGCGCAAAAGGCCGTGCTGCCGATGCTGGAATCCTTGCGGCTGTGGTTGGAAACCGCGCGTCCTGCGAAGGCCGGCTTCTTGGGGGGGCTGTTCGGCAAAGCGCCGAAGGTGGAGGCACCGAAGGGTCTGTATCTTTTCGGCGGTGTCGGGCGTGGCAAGTCGATGATGATGGATCTGTTCATCGAGTCCACCGATATCACCGCCAAGCGCCGCGTGCATTTCCACGCCTTCATGCAAGAGGTGCATCGCGGGATTTTCGAGGCGCGCAAGCAGGGTATCGAAGACCCGATCGGCCCCGTTGCCGACAAGATCGCGCGCGAGGTGCGCCTGTTCGCCTTTGACGAGATGCAGATCAAGGACATCACCGATGCGATGATCGTGGGGCGTCTGTTCGAGAAGCTGTTCGCCGCAGGCGTGGTGATCGTCACCACATCGAACCGCCCGCCCGAAGATCTGTACAAGAACGGGCTGAACCGCCAGTTGTTCATGCCTTTCATCGAGATGCTGCGCCAGAAGTTGGAGGTGCATGAGATCATCAGCGCCAATGACTATCGCCAGCACCGGCTGCAAGGGGCTCAGGTCTATTTCCATCCGGCCTATGCCTCGGGGGGCAAGATCGATGCGATCTGGGATGATCTGACAGGGGGCGATGCGGGCGGTGTCTTGAAGTTGCCGCTCAACGGGCGCGAGGTGGAAATTCCGCGGTTTTCCAACGGTGTTGGACGGGCGAGCTTTTATGATCTTTGCGCCAAGCCTTTGGGGCCTGCGGATTATCTGCTGATCGCCGATTCTATGCGGGTGCTGATCATCGAGGATATCCCGCATCTGACGCCGTCGAATTTCAACGAGGCCAAGCGCTTTGTGACGCTGATCGACGCCTTGTATGAGGCCAAGGTGCGACTGATCTGTTCGGCGGCGGATGAACCCGAACGGCTTTATGCCGAAGGCGAAGGCGCGTTCGAATTTGAACGCACCGCGAGCCGGTTGCGCGAAATGCAAGGCGCGGATTGGGCGGCAAAGGGCTAAGGCCCCGCGCCGTTCACCGCCTTAGGGGGTGGTGAACACCTGCCATAACAGCCGGATCGCCATGGCCGAAGATGTGACGACCAAGAGCGGTTTGATCAGCCTTGCGCCGATCTTCATAGCAAGTTTCGCGCCGATCACCGATCCGACGATCTGGGCCGCGGCCATCGCCAATCCGGTCATCCACCATGTCGCGCCCGAAAAGGCGAAGACGGATAAGGCCCCGATATTGGACGCGAAATTCACCACCTTGGTATGGGCGGTGGCTTTCAGGACGCCGTAACCTGCCAGCAGGATGAAGCCCATCATGAAGAAGCTTCCCGTACCCGGTCCGAAGAAGCCGTCATAGGCGGCGACCAGCGGCACCAAGGTGAGCGAGAAGAGCGCGGGCGTCATGCGCTGCACTTTGTCATTATCGCTAAGCCCCGGTTTCAGCGCGAAATAGAGCGCGACCACGACCAAGACCACCGGCATCATGATGCGCAACGCCTCGGCGGGGATGAGATGGGCGATGGTGGCCCCCAAGGCCCCGAAGGCGAGCGAGATCAAGGCCATCGGGAGTTGGCGCCGCAGGCTGACATGGCCTGCGCGGGCATAGGTCATCATGGCGGTGAAGGAGCCGAAGCTGCCTTGCAGCTTGTTGGTGGCCAAGGCTTCGACCGGTGAGGCCCCGGCAAGCAGCAGGGCGGGGGTCGAGATCAGCCCGCCGCCTCCGGCGATTGAATCGACGAAGCCCGCAAGGAAAGCAGCGGCCATCAGGAGAAGGGTGGTTTCTAGGGCGAGCTCGAACATGTGCAAGCTTTGTTTCGGGTTGGATCGAAAGTAAAGCGCCGTCTCGCGGTGCGAGACGGCGCGAAGGGCCTCCGGCGGGAGTATTTGTCAAAGGTGCAATTGCAGGGCCGGATTTTCGGGCATCAGGCGTCGATGAAATCGGCGCGGGCATAGCCTTGCAGGTAAAGCAGCGCCGTCAGATCGCCGTGGTTGATGCGGATCTGGCTTTGGGCTTGGACGCTGGGCTTGGCGTGAAGGGCGACGCCCATGCCGGCGGCATTGAGCATGGCGAGGTCATTGGCGCCATCGCCCACCGCGACGGCATCCTGCGGGCTGATGCCGAGGCGCGCGGTGATGTCGTTGAGCGCATCCAGTTTGGCCTGTTTGCCCAAGATCGGATCGGCGACTTGGCCCGAAAGGGTGTCGCCATCGGTCAGGAGCGTATTGGCACGGTTTTCGTCAAAGCCCAAGGTTGCGGCGATCCGGGCCGTGAAGGCGGTGAAGCCGCCCGAAACCAAGGCGGCATAGCTGCCGTTGGCTTTCATGGTGGCGAGAAGCGTCGGCCCGCCCGGCATCAGGGTGATGCGCTTTTCGATGACTTGGTCGATGACGGCGATTGGCAGGCCTTTCAGCAGGCCCACGCGTTCGCGCAAAGCATCTTCGAAATCCAATTCGCCATTCATCGCGCGGGCGGTGATCGAGGCCACATAGGTGCCCACGCCCGCCTCATCCGCCAATTCGTCGATGCATTCCTGCTGGATCATGGTCGAATCCATATCGGCAATCAGCATGTGCTTTTTACGGCCATCGGCTTTTTGCAAGGCGAGGTCGATCGACATGGTCTGGAATTGCTCCCAGACATCCCACAGGTTTTCAGGGGCTTCTTGGACCGGGAATTCGGCGGCGATCCCGTAGTCGAGCCATGTGACATCCCCACCACCCCAAGCATTACGCAGCAATTCGACGGCGGTTTTGTCGAGCACGGGGGAGGCGGGATTGGTCAGGAGCGATACGATATACATGGCCGGTTTTCCATCAGCGAGGCGGGCAGGGTGAGGCGGGCAAAGGGGGCGGCGGGCAGGGCGGGTGCGAAAGCTGCCCGCGAAAGCACGGGCCATTTTGCCTTAAGGGCAATTTTGGCGCAGTGCTAGGGCAGAGTGGGCTAGGCGCGCCGGAAATAGAGCCAGCCTATCGGCGCGTAAAGCGGGCCTTTGGGTGGTTTTGGTTAAATTCCGCTACGTCCTCATTTTTTTCTTGCGGGAATCCTTTGGCAGGCGTAATTGCCGCAGCGGGACACCTCTCCCCAACGAGAGGCATCTATCTGTAAGGATATCAGATATGGCGAATACTGCCCCGGCTTTGCGTCCGGCTAATCCGCGCTTCTCTTCGGGCCCCTGCGCGAAGATCCCCGGCTTCCAACTCGACATGCTTGCTGATGCGCCGCTTGGCCGCTCGCACCGCGCTGCAGTTGGCAAAAACAAGCTGAAAGAGGCGATTGATCTTACCCGTGAAATTCTGGGCGTGCCGGCGGATTACCGCATCGGTATCGTGCCCGCGTCGGATACCGGCGCTGTCGAGATGGCATTGTGGTCGCTGCTTGGGGCGCGTCCGGTGGAAATGCTGGCTTGGGAAAGCTTTGGCGAAGGTTGGGTGACTGATGTGGTCAAACAACTGAAGCTGGATGCGACCGTCAAGAAAGCCCCTTACGGCGAGATCGTCGATTTCGCGACCGTTGACTTCAACAAAGACGTTGTTTTCACTTGGAACGGCACCACTTCGGGTGTGCGCCTGCCGAATGCGGATGCGATCCCTGCGGACCGCGAAGGCCTGACCATCTGCGACGCGACCTCGGCCGCCTTTGCGATGGATCTGGACTGGACCAAGCTGGATGTCACCACCTTCTCGTGGCAGAAAGTTCTGGGCGGCGAAGGTGGCCATGGCGTGCTGATCCTGTCGCCCCGCGCCGTTGAGCGTCTGGAAAGCTATGTTCCCGCTTGGCCGCTGCCGAAGATCTTCCGTCTGACCGCCAAGGGCAAGTTGATCGAGGGCATCTTTGTTGGTGAAACCATCAACACGCCGTCGATGCTGTGCGTTGAAGATTACCTCGTTGCGCTGAAATGGGCGCAGTCGGTTGGTGGTCTGCAAGGCCTGATCGCGCGTTCGGAAGGCAATGCCAATGTCGTCAAAGCCTTCATGGCCGACAAGCCTTGGATCGCCAATCTGGCGGTTGATGAGGCGACCGCATCTTGCACCTCGGTTTGTGTGAAATTCACCGACGCGCGGATCAAGGATGCCGCTGCTTTCGCCAAAGGCGTTGCTAAACGTCTGGAAAAAGAAGGCGTGGCCTTGGATGCGGGCGCGTATCGCGATGCACCGGCCGGCCTGCGCCTGTGGTGCGGTGCGACTGTCGAACAATCGGATGTCGAGGCTTTGATGCCTTGGATCGAATATGCCTTCGAGGCAGAGATTGCTGCTCAGGCCTAAGGCCTTTCACTGATCTTGGATCAAGCGGCTAAGGCGTAATGATGCGCCTTGGCCCCAATTTCCCCTATTCTGACTTCAAGGAGCCTTATCATGGCACCCCGCGTTCTTGTATCCGACGAGCTGTCCGAAACCGCAGTGCAAATCTTCCGCGACCGTGGCGTCGAGGTCGATTACATGCCCAAGCTTGGCAAAGACAAAGAGAAGCTGGCTGAGATCATCGGCCAATATGACGGTCTGGCGATCCGCTCGGCGACCAAAGTCACCGAAAAGCTGCTGGAAAACGCGACCAATCTGAAGGTCGTCGGCCGCGCCGGTATCGGTGTCGATAACGTCGATATCCCGAATGCGTCGAAAAAAGGCGTGATCGTGATGAACACCCCGTTCGGCAACTCGGTCACCACCGCGGAACATGCCATCGCGATGATGTTCGCGATTGCGCGTCAGCTGCCGGAAGCGTCGACTTCGACCCATGCCGGTAAGTGGGAAAAGTCGAAGTTCATGGGCGTTGAATTGTTCAACAAGACCCTTGGCGTGATCGGCGCGGGCAATATCGGTGGCATCGTTTGCGACCGCGCTGTCGGCCTGAAGATGAAAGTCATCGCCTTCGACCCCTTCCTGTCGGAAGAGCGCGCCAAGCAATTGGGTGTCACCAAGGTCGAACTGGACGAGCTGCTGGCGAAAGCCGATTTCATCACCCTGCACGTGCCGCTGACCGACAAGACCCGCAACATCTTGGGCCGCGAGAATCTGGCGAAAACCAAGAAGGGCGTTCGCATTATCAACTGCGCACGCGGCGGTCTGGTGGACGAAGTGGCGCTGAAAGAGTTCCTTGATAACGGCCATGTGGCAGGTGCTGCTTTGGACGTGTTCGAAGTGGAACCGGCGACCGAAAACCCGCTGTTCGGTCACCCGAACGTCGTCGTGACCCCGCATTTGGGCGCATCGACCACCGAAGCGCAAGAAAACGTCGCGCTGCAAGTCGCGGAACAGATGTCGGATTATCTGCTGACCGGTGCCGTGTCCAACGCGCTGAACATGCCGAACGTGACCGCGGAACAAGCGCAGGTCATGGGTCCGTGGATCAAGCTGGCCGGTCACATCGGTGCCTTCATCGGCCAGATGACCGAAGAGCCGATCAAAGCGATCAACATCCTTTATGATGGCAAAGTCGCCGAGATGAACTTGGCCGCGCTGAATCAAGCGGTGATCGCCGGTGTGCTGAAAGCGCAAAATCCGGATGTGAACTTGGTGTCGGCTCCGATCGTTGCCAAGGATAAAGGCATCCAGATTTCGACCACCAACCAAGACAAGTCGGGTACTTTCGACGCTTACATCAAAGTGACCATGGTCACCGACAAGCGTGAGCGTTCGGTTGCTGGCACCGTCTTCTCGGATGGCAAGCCGCGCTTCATCCAGATCAAGGGCATCAATATCGACGCCGAAGTGGGCGAGCATATGCTTTACACCACCAATAACGACGTGCCGGGCATCATCGGCACCTTGGGCGGCATTCTGGGCAGCCACGGCGTCAATATCGCGAACTTCACCTTGGGCCGTTCGGCTGTCGGCGAAGATGCGATGGCGGTTCTGTATCTGGACGCGGCGATTGATGCGAAGATCGTGCGCGAGCTGGAAGCCACCGGCAAGTTCAACCAAGTCAAGCCGCTGCACTTCCAAGGCGCTTGATAGCGATAACGGCCACCGGATTCACCGGTTCGGCCTTTTAACGCGATCATTCATCACCTAACACATGAGGGTCCGGCGGTTCGTTCCGCCGGACCCTAGCCTTTTCGGCCCTTATGGATCGGGCTGTCTGTCGTCGTGTCGGAAGGAATGCACATGCACTGCTATGCTATCGGGGATATTCATGGTCACCTTGAGCTGCTCAAGCCGCTCCATGCTTTGATCGCCAAGGATATGGAACAATTCGGCCACGGCCGTATCATCCATATGGGCGATCTGATCGACCGTGGACCGGACAGCAAGGGCACCATCGACTATCTGATGGCGGGCATGGCGCGCGGCGAGGATTGGGAAGTGCTGAAGGGCAACCATGACCGCCTGATGACCATGTTCATGAACGATCCCTTGGAACATGATCCGGGTCTGAAGCCGGGCTATGGCTGGCTGCATCCGCGTATCGGTGGTGTGGAATCGCTGGAATCCTATGGCGTGATGGATGCGGGCAACCGCGCGGTGGCGGATGTCCATGCCGAAGCGGCCCAGAAGATCCCGCAAGCGCATCTGGATTTCGTCAATGCGCGTCCGAATTATCTGGAAGACTGCGGCGTGATCTTCGCGCATGCCGGTATTCGTCCGGGTGTGCCGATGGACCAGCAGACCGAACATGACCTGCTGTGGATCCGCGTGGGTTGGCTGGATTACGAAGGCGATCTGCCCAAGCTGGTGATCCATGGCCACACGGCAATCGACACGCCGACCCATTACGGTCACCGCGTCAATATCGACAGCTCGGCCGCTTATGGCGGGCCGTTGTCGGCTATCGTGGTGGAAGATGACGGGCGCATCTATCATCTGACCGAAGCGGGCCGCGTGTTGTTGGAACCCGTCGCACCAACAGTCACCGCCTGATCACGCCGCGTTGCAGCGTATAAGGATTGCGCGACGGTTAAACCGGATTAGAGTTCCCCCGATAGGGGGAGCTTTTTCATGTCCGATGCATTGAACGATATCTTTATCTTATCCGCCAAACGCAGTGCGATTGGCACCTTTGGCGGCAGCTTGGCAGGGCTTGAGCCTGCCGCTGTGGCCACGCCGGTCATTCAATCCGCTTTGCATGACGCCGATATTACTGCGTCCGATGTGGGGCAGGTGGTGATGGGCCATGTCATCAACACCCAGCCGCGCGATATGTATCTGTCCCGCGTGGCGGCGATGCAGGCGGGCATTCCCGATAGCGTTCCGGCGATGAATGTGAACCGCCTTTGCGGATCAGGCGCACAGGCGGTTGTCTCGGCGGTGCAAAGCCTGCTGCTGGGGGATGCCGATATCGCTTTGGCGGCGGGGGCCGAAGTGATGAGCCGCGCGCCGCATATCCTGCCCTCCGCCCGCTTTGGCCAGAAGATGGGCGATGTCAGCGCCTTGGACATGATGGTCGGCGCTTTGACCTGCCCCTTCGGCTCGGGCCATATGGGCATCACGGCGGAAAATGTGGCCGAAGAATTCGGTATCAGCCGTGCGGCGCAAGATGCCTTCGCGCTGGAAAGCCAGAAACGCGCCGCCGCCGCGATTGCGGAAGGCCGTTTTACCCGCCAGATCACCCCGATTGACCTGCACACCCGCAAGGGCGTGGTGTCCTTCGCGCAAGACGAACATCCCAAAGCCACCACTTTGGACGCTTTGGCGGGGTTGCGACCGGCCTTCCGGAAAGACGGCACGGTGACGGCTGGAAACGCATCCGGCATCAATGATGGCGCGGCGGCGGTGCTATTGTCGCGCGGATTGCGGTCGGGGATGACGCCACGGGCGCGGGTGCTGGATTACGCTTTGGCGGGCGTCGATCCCAAGGTGATGGGCTTGGGGCCGATCCCCGCGGTCCTGTCGCTGTGCCAACGTCTGGGAATGCAGCCGAAAGACTTCGATCTGGTCGAATCCAACGAAGCCTTCGCCGCCCAAGCCATCGCTGTCAGCCGCGAATTGGGCCTTGATCCGGAACGGGTCAATGTCAACGGTGGTGCCATCGCCTTGGGCCATCCGGTCGGCGCGACAGGGGCCATTCTGATCGTGAAAGCCCTGCATGAATTGGAACGCGCCAATCTGTCCACCGCTTTGATCACCATGTGTATCGGCGGCGGCCAAGGCATCGCCTTGGCAATCGAACGCGTCTAACGCAATCGCAGCCGTGCCCTTGCGGCGCGGCCTTCGGCATCGATCACCGACAGCGTCACAAAGCCCGCGCCTTGCAAGGGCAACAGGCTTTGGCGCTGTCGTTCCCCGATCACCAAAGGCGCGCCATCGGCGAGCCATGTGAAGGGCGGCTTGCCCGCCTCGACCTTGACCATCAGACCATCGGCCAGCAATTCGACCTCTGCCCCGTCGGGCGGGAAGGCCAGTCGCGGGGCCTGCGGATCGATCCGGAAGGCATCGTCACGACGGCGGAACTTCTGCAAGGGCGGCGGCAAAGAGCCGTTGGCGACCAGCAATGTCGCGGCGGGCGCAGGCGGTTTCGGCGCCAATTGCGGCTTCACACGGGCGAAAGCTTCAAACAGGGCAGGGGCGGCCAGATCTGCGCCAAAGGCTCCAGGGGAAGGCGTGCCATCGGGCCTGCCCATCCAGACGCCAATGACATGGGTGCCGTCATAGCCGATGGCCCAAGCATCGCGATGCCCATAGCTGGTGCCGGTCTTATAGGCCAAACGGTTGGGCGGCGATCCGGGCGG
Organism: Paracoccaceae bacterium; assembly: GCA_031991825.1. Lineage (GTDB taxonomy): Bacteria > Pseudomonadota > Alphaproteobacteria > Rhodobacterales > Rhodobacteraceae > Pseudotabrizicola. The sequence continues at coordinate 21,630 of DALYSR010000012.1, read as the reverse complement.
CGGGGCAAGCCCCGCTAGGATATCACCGATCTGCCAAGCGGCGACCGCTGACACCACGCGACTTCCTTCGGGCGGGGCTTCCCCCATGCGATAGGATAAGGGCTGGGCCACGCCGCCGCGCGCCAAGGCGCCGTATAGCTGCACCAGATCCTGCAAGCTGATGCCGATACCACCCAAAGCCACCGCCAATCCGGCCATGCCACCGGGCAGCGCGGTCTTGGCGCCCGATTTGTCCAAGGCGGTCATCAGCTTGGCAGGGCCCATCGCATCCAGCACCTCGACCACCGGCAGGTTGAGCGATTGCTGCAACGCCTCGCGCAGGCGCAGAGTGCCATGGAATCTGCGGTCGAAATTCTGCGGCGCATAGGACCCGAACCGCTGCGGGCGGTCATCGACCAAGGTTTCAGGATGCGCCAAGCCCTGATCGAAAGCCAAGGCATAGACCAGCGGTTTCAGTGTCGACCCCGGACTGCGCAGCGCTTGGGTCATGTCGATGAAACCCGCGCGCGGATGGTCGGTGAAATCGGCGGAACCGACCGATGCCAAAATCTCGCCGCTGCGGTGATCGGCCACCACCATTGCCACTTGGTTCCGCCCGCCAAGATTACGCGCCAGATCGCGGGCCAAGCTTTCAAGGCTGCGTTGCAGCATCGCGTCGATCGTCAGCTGATGGCTGTGCCGCTGCGGCTCCGCCGCCCGCGCGCGGTCCGCCAGATGCGGCGCAAGCTGCGGCACCGCGCGGCGCAGATGCGGCACGCGTTCGGACCTTGCGGCGCGCGCCTCATCCGGCTCCAGCAGGCCCGCCGCTTCCGCGCGGGCCAAAACACGGTCGCGCGCGGCAAGGGCGCGGTTGTGATGGCGGTCGGGACGGCGGCTTTCGGGGGCCTGCGGCAAAGCCACCAGCAGGGCGGCTTCGGCCTTGGTCAAACGGCGCGGTTCCTTGCCGAAATAGGCGAAACTGGCGGCACGAATGCCTTCGATATTCCCACCGAAAGGCGCAAGGTGCAGATAAAGCTGCAAGATTTCATCTTTGGTGAACCGCCGCTCCAAGGCCAAAGCCAGACGGATCTGGCGCAGCTTGCCGGTCATCTTGCCGGTGCCGCTGGCTTCCAACAGGCGGGCGACCTGCATGGTCAGGGTCGATCCGCCCGACACCACCTGTCCGCGCCGCAAGGTCTGCCCCGCCGCGCGCAGCAGGGCCACCGGATCAACGCCAGCGTGGTCGTAGAACCGCTTGTCCTCATAGCCCAGCAGCAACCGCAGATAGCCTGCATCGACACCATCGGTGCCCAAAGCCAACCGCCAGCGCCCGTTTTCAACGGTATAAGCGCGCAGCAGGCTGCCATTGCGGTCCAAGACCTCGACCGATGTGGCGGGCGGGGGCGGGATCACCGTGGCATCGACCCAGTCATCCAGACGGTCGCGGGCAAGCGCGCCGCCAAACAGCAGGCCGGCCAGCAGGAAAACTGGCCAAGCCTTTGCAGTCAAACGCGTCATGGCGCGATGGCGACCGAGCCGCTTGCGCTTTGGGCGCGGAAGGCGGGGCGATACATGTCTTCGACCGAAGCCGAAGGATGATGGAACCGCCCCGTTGAAACCGCGCGCACGATATAGGCCAGCCGGATTTTATTGGTGCCCTGCTGGTCCAAAGCCGCCATGAACCTGTCCTGCCGGAATTCGGCATGGGTGATATTCGATGCCAGCTCCAGCCAGTCCAGTTGCGCCAAATCGCCTGCTGCCAGCAGATTGGGATTGTCGATTTCAAACCCTGCGGGCAGCGGATCGGCAACCATCAGGCGGGCACGCGTGTCATTGAAGGGGATCACCTCCAACAGCGCGACCAGCCGATCCCCGACCGAGACGTTCGAAATATCAACCGCTTGGCCCGCCATATCGTAATAGCTGCGGTTGATCGCATAGCCATTGCCATCGGCCAGTTGCGCACCTTCGGGAATGCCGAAGGTGGTCAGCGTGACGTCGGTGGCATCGCCGTTATTGGTCAGTTCCAAAGCCGCCTGACCGGCCGAAATCTTGCGCACCGGCGGGCCGTCGAAGGGCAGACCATTCGCCAGAACCCGCGACTGCGCTTGGCCAGTGATCAGCGCATGGCTTGCCATCAGCCCCCAGCCCGCCTCTTGTGTCGACAGCCGTGACGGGGCCACCGCCAGATCCTTGGCCAAAGCCTCCAGATTGACGGCTTGCGATCCGGCTTCCGCGGCCAAGGTCAGCAGCCCCGCCGCATCACGATAGCGGCTGCCGTAATCGGCGCGGAACACTTGCTCGCGGTCGGCTTTCTGGCGCGCCAGATTGTCCTGCGCCTTGCGGAACATCTGATCGGCGCGGGGTTGATCGCCGTAACTTGCCAGCGCCATCCCCAGTTGAGCCTGCGCCAAAGGCGATGCGAAATCATCCGCCTTTACATCGGCATAGTAGCGCAGATCGCCGATTGCCGCCGCACTTTCCCGCGCCAGAACCATCAACGCATAGGCCAAGGCCGCGCTTGCCGTATCGTCTTCGCGCGAAAAGTCGGAAGTGTAATTCACCTGATTGCGCAGATTGTCCAAGGCTTGGCGCAACGCCACTTGCGGCACCGCCACGCCCTGCGCTTTGGCGCGGGTCAGGAAATCCGTCACATAAGAATCGAGCCAGAGATCGCCATTTCCGGGCGACCACAGCCCGAATGCGCCTTCGGCAGTCTGATTGGCCAGAACCTTGGTGACCGAGTCATCAATCCGGCGACGGATGTCTTGCGCGCTGGACATCCCCAAGGCCTCGGCGACCTGTTGGTGATACAAAAGCGGCATCGCCTTGGAGGTGACCTGTTCGGTGCAGCCATAGGGATAGGCATCCAGCATCGCCAGCAGACCTGCCGTATCCAGCCGCCCGAAGGCGCCCAAAGCTATGGTAGCGCTGGCATTTTCGGGAAGAAGGCCCGCAAAGATTGTGTCGTCCAAGGACAGGCTTTGACCCGATGCCAGTTCCATGCGCGTGGTTTTCGCGACCAGAGGATCATTGACCTGCACCGGCAGCAACAGCGTCTTGACCAGTTCCTGCCCATCGGGCGTGGACAGGCTGACGCGCAGTTCCTGCAGGCCCACGGTTTGGGCGCGCAGCGGGATTTCCAGTTTCGCCTGCCCGTTTTCGGCCAAAGCGATTGTCGCGGGCAGGGGCCCAAGCTCCAGACCCGATGCGGTGACCTGCAAGGGCATGTCGCCCGCAGGGCCGGTCGCATGGTGGAATTCCAGCAGCAGACGGCTTTCGTCATCGGGCGACATGAAGCGCGGCAGGCTGGCGGTGACCACCACCGGATCGCGGATCAGCACATCGCTCGATGCTTGGCCCACGGCCTTATCGCTCCAGACGACGGCCATGACTTTGGCACTGCCGTTGAAGGCGGGCAGATCGAACTGGGCGCGGGCATAGCCGTCGGGCCCAACCGTCAGCGGACCCGAGAAATAGGCCAGCAGCTCTTCTGTCGGCGGCGGCGCTTGCAGACGCGCTTGCGCCCCCGCATCGCCGCCGGAGCGGATCTGCCCTTCGACACCGTTCAGCGGATCGATCAAACGGCCATAGATATCGCGAATGCCGACGCCCAATTTGCGCTGACCGAAGTAATGGCCTGCGGGATCGGGCGCGGTGAAGCGGGTGAGGTTAAGGATGCCTTCATCCACCACGGCTATGGTGGCAAAGACGGGACTGCTTGCGTCATGGCCTTCGACCTTCAAGGCCACATCCAAAGGCGCGCGGGGCTTGGCTTCGGTCGGCACTTCAAGGCTTGCCTGCAACTTGCGCGGGCCGGGATCGATCGCGGCATGGGCCAGACCCATGGCGCGGGCGGGCATACGTCCGGCTTTCGCATCCATCGGGCTCAGCGCGGATGCGGTGACATAGACGCCTGCGCCCCAGTCATCGGTCACCGGCAGATCAATCAGGTTCTCGCCTTCTTTGATCGCAACCACTTGCATGGAAATCAACCGGTTCGACAAGATGCTGACCACAGCCGTCCCTGCCGCGCGCGGCACCAAGCGCAATTGCGCCGTCTCGCCCGAGCGGTAGTCTTTCTTGTCCAAGGACAGCTCCAGCATATCCGGCGTCGTGGTCACATCGGCAGGCGCGTACCAACCGGCATAGAAGGTGGTCGACGACAGCGCGCGGCCATCATCCGAGATGACTTTCAGCTCGTATTGCCCCCAATCGACCCGCGCCGCGATCTGTTGCGCCGTGTCGGTCAGGTCGATTTGGCCGGAAGAAACGGGGCTGCGCGAGGTGATCGGCTCCCAGTTCCAATTGCCATGGGCCTGATACCATTGATAGCGAGTCTCGATCCGTGTCAGTTCCCATTTGGCAGGCAGGGCTTGGCCGGTTCCCAATGCCACCAGCGAAAAGGCGGCATCCGATCCCTGCGGCGCGCTGTCTTCAAACATCGGCTTGATGCCGATCAGCGGCGCGGTGGCTGCGATGGGCAGCACCAATTCGCGTTCCACAGGACGACCCGAGCCTTCGGCCATGCGCAGGACGATCCGCGCCTCCAAGGGGCGCTGCGGGTCTTCGGCCTGCGGCAGGGTCAGGCTCAGATCGGCATGGCCCGCGTCATCGCTGCGCGCGGGCGTGATGCTTTCGGTCAAGGCGGTGAAAGGCTGGTCATGGGGCCCGAAGACATAGCCTTGATATTTCGGCAGATCCTTGGCTGCGCGCAGCACGACCTCGCCTTCGATGGCCAGATCGGCGGCGGGGGCGCCGAACAAATAGCGCGCGTCCAAGGCCACTTGCGCGGGCTGATCGGGGGCCAAGGCATCGGCAGAACCCGACAGTTTGAAATCAATCCGTTCGGGCAGGAAATCTTCGACCAAGAAGGTTTTGCTCACCAAAGGCGCTGCCGTCACATCGGCCAGAATATCCAACCGCCAGACCCCGCGCGGGGCATTTCCGGACAAGGGCATGGTGAAAACATGGCCACCCGCTCCGGCATCATCGACCAGATAGCGCGCGTATTCAACGCCATCCGGACGCTGCAGCCTTGCGGTCAGCGGCAGGCCTGCAACCGCCTCGGCCTTGCTGTCGCGTGCCAAGGCGACGGCATGAACCGTTTCGCCCGCGCGATAGGCGCCGCGTTCGGTGGTCAGGAAAACGTCAATCGGCGGCGCAGCTTCGCGGCCTTCGACACCACGATCCGACAGGTCGAATTCGGGATCGGTCAGCGAGATGAAAGCGAAATCCTCTGCGCCATCGCGCGCCACCAGCAGCGCAGGGGCCTGAGCGGCCACACCTTTCAGCAGTGCCGGATCAATGCGCGCATAGCCGTTGGCATCGGTGGTAACGGTCGCCAGCACCTCGTTGCCGGCGGATATAAGGTCAACCTGCGCGCCTTCCTTGGCTGTGGTATCGGCCAGCCCGCGCAGGACCACATGCAACCCGTCAGTGGCGGTAAAGCTGGTGATGCCGATATCCGACAAGATGAACCACTGCCACGCAGGCGTCGCGTCATAGGAACTTTTGCCGGCCAGCGCGGCTTTCAGCACATAGATGCCGGGCTTCTGGCCCGCCAAGGCTTCCCCCATCGGCAGACGCGTGGTGATGTCCTTGTTCATTTCCTGCCCGACAGTCGCGGTGCCGGACCAGATCTGCGACCCCATCTGGTCGGTGAAACCCTCTTCCTGCCATGGCTCGATCGGCTCGCGCAGATAGTTTTGCTGCATGGCGCGCACAAGGCTGCGATCCGACACATGGAATAGCGTCAAATCAAGGCTTTGCGTATTGGATGTCACCACCGGCAGGGCGGCATCCACCGCGCGCGGCAGCACATAGGCGCGACCGGGGAAGCGCACGACGGGGCTGCGGTCGCGGATATAGGACGAGATTTCCACATCCTTGGCCATCCATTGACCATCCTGTGCGGGCAATCCCGCGCGGAATGTCAAAGAATAACGATTTCCGTGGGTTAGGCCTTCGACGCAGATCTGCCGATCCCCCGACAGCGTCACCGCCAGATCCGGAGCGGGCAGGCGCAGGTAATCGGCGTAATCGATGCCCGCTTTCAGCAGATCTTCCGAGAAATTGGCACAGATACGCGGGCGGGCATTATCGGCCTGCACCTCATGGTCCAAGATACGGAAGCCGTATTTCGCCGAAGCCTCTTCATAAAGCCGTTTGGTTTCAGGATCATTCACAAGCATCTGCGCCAAACGCAGTACCTTCATGGCGTCGCGACCGCGACCCAGATCTTCCAGATCCATCGCCATCAACCGCAGGATATCGTGACGAAGCTGCGGGTCATCGGCGCTGCGCAGATAGCCGTTCAGCGCCGCTTGCAGACTTTGGCGACGCAAATCATTGGCCCTGTCCTGATCTTGCTGGGCCAGCAGGGCCAGCTCGCGACCATAGCCCAACCAATCCTGCGCCGTGTCGCGCAGGGCCACCAGCTTGGCGTGATCGCTGGTCGCGCTGCTGTGATCGCCGCGCTGCGCGGCATCATCAATCCGCATGGTCAGCTCTTCGGCGGACAGCGTATCGACAGGGTTCTTTTGCGGCAGCAATTCCGCTTGGCTGCGGGCGGCAGAAATATCGTCGTCCCTCAGGAAAACCAGCAATTCATCGCGACGCATCACGGCTTGACGCTGCGCATCAGCGGGAACAGCTTCCAATCGCGCAGAGATCGCCCCCAAGAAGGGCATCCCGCTGTCAGGATTTTGTTTGCCGAAGCAGGAATTATTGCGACTGTTGAAGGTGATAGCAGTGCAGGCCGTATTGGCGATACAAGCGCGCACGCAAGCCTCGATCGAGCTGTCGAGCATTTGCAAGACATCGCCACCGGGCAGATCGGTGTCTTGTTGGTAGATCAGGCGCTTTTCCGGTAAGGCCATGGTTTCTTCAGCAAAAACCGCTGATGACAGCACGCTGCCAAGGATCAAGGCAAAACCGAATAACCGCATATCAAACTCCTGAAATTGCGGTCACTATTACGCGTGGTTCGATTTTAATCAACAAGATCGCGATTTTGTGTGAACGCGCGCGAGCGTTAAGGCCCTGTTCATGACTGCGCTTTACTCTTCGGGGATGACGGAAGGGGGCGGCAGAATGCAGCTGGAAGAAAGATGGCATAACGGGCCGATACGTGTCGGGCCGGATGACGGGCGCGGGCGGCGGTCTTTGGCCATGGTGACGCGGTTGTTGGAAGAAGCGGGGCACCGCCCCAGAGCTTTGCCTGCCGGACATAGCAGTCCGGACGGCATGCGCGGGACGGGGATGCCGGATCCCGACAGGGGCGCAAGCGATCTGCAGATCGCGGCGCTGTTGCAGGATCTGGTCGTGCTGTTTCAACCCCATGCCCAAGGCGCAAGCCTTGATCTGCAGCTTGTGCTGCCGGAAGTCTTGCCGCTTTGGCATCAGCGCTTGGCACCGCATTTCGAAAAGAACCTCCGCCGCTTTCTGGGCGAGGTGATTGCCGCCGGACATGGTCAGGTGGTGGAACTACAGCTGAAAGTGCTGGCGCAGGCGGGGGCGTCGTGGATGCTGGCGTTAAATGCGGTTGCCAAGCGCGGCGACGGGGCGATGCATGTGCTGCTGCCCCGCTTGATGTTCTATCTGACCGAAGAATCCCCCTTGGCGCAGGGCGGGTTGCCGCCTTAAACGGCGCTGCGCGAGAAGACGAACTTTGCCTCATCCGACAGATCGGCACGGTAGCCATAGCCACCCAGATCGAAGCCGCGCAGATCGTCAGGATTGGTCAGGGCGTTTTCACATATGAAGCGGGCCATCATGCCGCGCGCGCGTTTGGCATGGAAGCTGACGATCTTCATCTCATCAGCTTTTTCTTCATAGAACATCGGCGTGATGACCGGCAGGGCCAAGGTCTTGCGATCCACCGCCTCGAAATATTCAACGCTGGCGCAATTGACCACAGCACGGGCCTGCGTGGCTTTGGCCGCGTCGTTCAGTTCCGTTGCGATCTTGCTGCCCCAAAAAGCATAAAGGTCTTTGCCTTTGGGATTTGCCAATTTGCTGCCCATTTCAAGGCGATAGGCTTGGATCGCATCGAAGGGGCGCAAAAGGCCGTAAAGACCCGACAGAATGCGCAGATGCCCCACCGCATGTTTTTGCGCCGACAGCGACAGGCTTTTCGCATCCAAACCCTGATAGGTGTCGCCCGCAAAGCAATAGACCGCCGGATAGATGGTCCCTATCTCCGGTGTCGCCGAAAACGCCGCGAAACGATCGCGGTTCAAGATCGCCAGCGGTTCCGAGATCGCGCTCAACTTGCGAATTTGGGCAATGCTCAACTGGCGCGCACAATCGACCAGCGCCAAGGCGTCTTGGGCAAATGCCGGCTCGGTGATGTCAATCCCGTCGGACAAGGCGCGCGGGGTTTCGTTCAACTTCTTGGCGGGGAAATGACGCTCAGCATCGGCGGGCCTTCGTACGCGGGGACAGGATCAATCGGATTGAACGGCGGCAAGGAAGGCTTCACCGAAGCGGTCCAGCTTCGCGGGCCCCAAAGCGCCAGCCCAATCCAGTTCGGACAGGGTGGAAGGACGGGTTTCGGCAATCTTGCGCAGGGCCGATGCGGTGCAGCTGAGCGGCTTGTCGGTGCCATCGGGGCCGCGCATCAACTCTAGCTGGATTTCCTGCAAACGATCGAACAAGGCGCCCGCGGGCTTGCCCGCCAAACGCATCCGTTGGGGATGCAGATTGTCGACCGCGCCGTTGATCACGGCCAGAAATTCCGCGCCATAGCGTTCCAGCTTCTTGGCGCCCACGCCCGTGATCCCTGCCATCTGGTCCAGATTGACGGGGCGCTTTTCCGCCATTTCGGTCAGGGTCCGGTCGGGGAAGATCACATAAGCAGGCACCGATGCTGCCTTGGCCAAAGCGGCACGCTTGGCTTTCAGCGCGGAAAACAGCGGCGCATCTTCTTCGGAAACCAAGGCCTTAACGGCCACGCGGGTCGCATTGCTTGCCGCTTGGATGGTGTCGCGGCGCAGTTCGATGCTTTGCTCGCCCCGCAGGATCGGACGCGCGGCTTCGGTCATGCGCAGGCCGCCGAAGCGCTCGCCATCAGGGCGCAGCAGATCGCGCCCCATCATTTGGCGGAACATCGCGGCCCAGGCGGGTTTCGACAATTCACGGCCGACGCCGAAGGTGGGCAATTGGTCATGGCCCTTTTCCAGCACCTTGGGCGTGGCATTGCCGATCAGGATATCGGTCAGATGGCCCGCGCCGAACCATTCGCCGGTGCGCAAGGCCGCCGAGAGCGCTTTGCGCACGATGTCGGTCGCATCGAACAGGTCAACCGGCGTGTCGCATAGGTCACAATATCCGCAAGGGGCTGATTGCTCGCCGAAATAGCCAAGCAGCACCTGTCTGCGGCAGCGGGTGGCTTCCGCCAGCCCCAAAAGCGAATTCAATCGCGCATGATCTGCCGCCTTGCGGTCGGCAGGGGCGAGGCTTTCATCGATTTGCGCGCGGCGCAGGCGAATATCGTCCGGCCCGTAAAGCGTCAGGGTTTCGGCGGGCGCGCCATCACGTCCGGCGCGGCCGATTTCCTGATAATAGCCTTCGATCGATTTCGGCAGGTCGACATGGGCGACCCAGCGGATATCGGGTTTATCGATGCCCATGCCGAAGGCCACGGTGGCGACCACGATCAAGCCGTCTTCCTGTTGGAAGCGAATTTCAACCTGACGGCGATCTTCGGCTTCCATGCCACCGTGATAATGGCAAGCGGTATGACCTTCTTCGCGCAAAGCTTGCGCCAGCACTTCGGTGCGCGCGCGAGACGAGGCATAGACGATGCCCGATTGCCCCTTGCGCGCGGCAGCAAAACGCAAAATCTGTTGGCGGGGCTTGTCTTTAACCGCGAAAGCCAGATGGATGTTCGGGCGGTCAAAGCCACGCAGGAAGGTTTCCGGCGCCACGCCGTCGAACAGACGGTTGACCATTTCCTGCTGGGTTTCATCATCCGCCGTCGCGGTAAAGGCGGCCAAAGGCACGTCCAGCATCCGGCGCAATTCGCCGATGCGCAGGTAATCGGGACGGAAATCATGGCCCCATTGGCTGACGCAATGCGCCTCGTCCACCGCGATCAGCCCGACTTTCGCACGGCGCAACAGGTTCAGCGTGCCCGACGAGGCCAGCCGTTCCGGTGCCATATACAAAAGCTTCAGACGGCCTTCGTCGATGGCTTGGAAAACCTCTTCGGTTTCCTCGTCGGTATTGCCCGAGGTCAGCGCGCCTGCATCGACGCCCGCTTCGCGCAGGCCCCGCACTTGGTCGCGCATCAAGGCGATCAGCGGCGAGATGACAACCGTCACCCCGTCGCGGCACAGCGCAGGCAGTTGATAGCACAAGGATTTACCGCCACCTGTTGGCATGATCGCCAAGGTGTTGCGTCCCGAAAGGACGGCTTGCACGATGTCTTCTTGGCCGGGTCGGAAGTCGGGAAAGCCGAAGATGGTTTGCAGCAGATGGGCGGGATTTTGCGTCACGGGCAGGCGTCAGTCTTAATTAAAGGCGGCCTTAATAGAAGGCGGCCGCGTTGTTGATCAGCACGACACGCAGCGCATAGATCGCCAGCAGCACCACAAGCGGCGCCAGATCCAAGCCACCCAGATTGGGCAGGAAGGACCGGATGCGATCATAGACCGGCGACAGCAGGCGGTTGATGCCATACCAGATCTGCGCGACCAGCGGCTGACGCAGGTTGAGCACTTGGAAATTGATCAGCCAAGACATGATGATATGCGCAAGGATGATCCATTGCACCAGATCAAGGATCATCAATAGGATTTGCAGCAACGAGGTCATGGCCTAGGCCTCCGAATGGATTGGTATTCGGGCGGCGCCCGAACAGGAATGACGATATGGATGGCGCAGTGGTAGCCTGCCCCCCTTCCAAGGGCAATGCTCTTCCGTGGCGTCTTGCTTGACGTATGGGTCAAGCCGGTCCAGTCAAAGCAAGGCTGACACGGAGGCATCAGATGTATCCCTATCTTCGGATGGTTAAAGAGTTATGGAAGTTTTCTAGGTCGCCGAAAATCGGGTTGTTTCAGACCCATGTTAGCCATCACCGCATCTGGCCCGTCGATATCGATCCGTGGCGAGAGCTGAACAACGGCCGCACCCTGACGCTGTTCGACCTTGGCCGCATTCCCTTGGCGCAACGCATGGGCTTGGTGAAGGTGCTGCGGCAAAAGCGCTGGGGCATGACAGTTGCGGGCAATACCACGCGCTATCGCAAGCGGCTGACGCTGTTTCAACGGGTCGAAATGCGCTCGCGGCTGATCGGCTGGGACCAGCGATTCCTTTATATCGAACAATCGATCTGGGTGGGGGATGAATGCTGTTCGCATATGCTGCTGCGGGGCGCTTTGATCCGGATGAAGCCCAAGGCGGGCGAAAGCAAGATCGTGCCGCCGTCGGAATTTGGCGCGGTGATCGGCCATCAGGGGCCTGATCCGGTCTTGCCCGCTTGGGTTCAGACGTGGATCGCGTCAGATGCGGAACGGGCTTGGCCGCCGCAGATGTGATCGCCGCCGCGCCATGGCCTGCTTGCGTCAGCCATGGTTTTCGGGCTTGATCGGCCCAAAAGGCCGCATGAGGCTATGGCGGGGGCAGGGATGGACGGACAACAAAAGCGGATCTGGGGCTGGTTCTTCTTTGATTGGGCCAGTCAGCCGTTCAATACCCTGCTGCTGACCTTTATTTTCGGGCCTTATGTGGTCTCGGTGGTGGGCGATGGGTCTGCCGCGCAGACGGTCTGGGGCTATGGCGTGGGCATTGCGGGGCTGCTGATCGCGGTGCTGTCGCCGTTGCTGGGGGCGATTGCCGACCGCTCGGGGCGCAGGATGCCGTTCATCTGGCTGTTTTCGTTGATGTATGTCGCGGGATCGGCGATGCTGTGGCAGGCGGCGCCGGACAGCTTCAATGTCGGATGGGTGATGCTTTGGTTCTGCATCGGTCTGATAGGCATGGAATTTGCCACCACCTTCACCAATGCGATGCTTCCCGATTTGGCGCCCAATGAGCAGATCGGCCGTATTTCCGGCAGCGGTTGGGCCTTTGGCTATGTGGGCGGCATCGTCTCGCTGTTGATCATGCTGCTGTTTTTTGCCGAAGGCGAAACAGGGCGCACCTTGATCGGGCTAAAACCTGCTTTTGGTCTGCTGGATGAAACGGCGCGCGAAGGCACCAGATCGGTCGGCCCCTTGGTGGCGATCTGGTATGCGGTCTTCATGATCCCGTTCTTCCTGTGGGTGCGCGAAACCCGCAAGCCTGACGCCATGCCGATGCGCCACGCCATGCGCGGCGTCTGGCCTGAACTGAAGCAAAGCCTGAAAACACTGCCCAAACGCCGCAGCTTGGCGGCCTATCTGGCGTCATCGATGTTCTACCGCGACGCGCTGAACGGGATGTATAGCTTTGGCGGCATCTATGCGGCGGGGGTCTTGGGCTGGTCGGTGACGCTGGTCGGTGTTTTCGGGGTGGTGGCGGCGCTGACGGGGGCGGTTTTCGCATGGCTGGGCGGGCGTGCCGATCAACGTTTCGGGCCGAAGCCGGTGATCGTGGTGTCGGTGATTGTGCTGTTGGCGGTTGCCGTCTCGATCCTGTTCACCAGCCGTAGCCACGTCTTGGGGCTGGCGGTGGCGGAAGGATCGATCCTGCCCGATATCGCCTTCTTCGTGATCGGCGCGCTGATCGGGGCGGCGGGTGGTTCGGTGCAGGCGTCGAGCCGCACGCTTCTGGTCCGCCAGGCATCCGCCGAAAAGATGACCGAAGCCTTCGGGCTGTATGCCTTGGCGGGCAAGGCCACATCCTTCATGGCCCCTTTGGGAATCGGTATCATGACCGGCCTGACGGGAAGCCAGCAGTGGGGCGTCTCGCCGTTGATCCTGTTGTTCCTTATAGGGTTGATTTTGTTGTTCTGGGTAAAACCCGAGGGAGAGAGTATATGATCCGATCGCTTGTTTTGGCGCTCAGCCTGTTGCTGCCTGTGACCGCGCAGGCCGAACCCTTGGCCAATCAATTGTTCGGAGCGGCAAAGCGCCCCTCGCAGCAGCAAGCGATGCCGATCGGGTCCTATGCCAAGGGCTGTGCCGCGGGTCTGGTGCAGATGCCGGAAAGCGGGCCAAGCTGGCAGATGATGCGGCTGTCGCGCAACCGCAATTACGGCCATCCCGAAATGATCCAGTTCCTTGCCGATCTCAGCCGGACCGCGCAGCAGATCGGCTGGGCCGGACTTTATATCGGCGATATCAGCCAGCCGCGCGGGGGGCCGATGACATCGGGCCATGCCAGCCACCAGATCGGCCTTGATGCCGATATCTGGCAATTGCCGCCGCAGCGATTGAACCTGACGCGGGCGGAACGTGAAAAGATCAGCTCGATTCCGGTGCGTTCGGCCAATCAGCGCTCGGTCACCAGGAACTGGACGCAAAGCCATAAGGCCGTGATGCGGGCGGCGGCTTTGGACCCGCGCGTGGATCGCATCTTCGTGGCCGCCGCCGTGAAGATCGAAATGTGCAAGACCGCGACCAGAGCCGATACGGCATGGCTGCAAAAAATCCGCCCCGTTGCGGGCCATGACACCCATTTCCACGTGCGGCTGAAATGCCCTGCGGGGGCAAGCGGCTGTCAGACGCAAACGCCGAGCGTGCGGGAATTGTCCAAGGGCGGCAATGGCTGTGACGAGACGTTGAACTGGTGGGTGACCGATTATCTTGCGCCGCCCAAGAAGGTTGATAAACCTGCGAAACCTTCCAAGCCGGTGCCGCGTCAGCGGGGGCCGCGCGACTACATCATGGCGGATCTGCCCAACCAATGCAAAAACGTGCTCGCTTCCCGGTGATCCTAGCGGCGCTGCTGACCCTTGGATTGGAGGGCAGCGCCGAACCCAGCTTTCACGCAAGCTATGTGGCAAGCCATATATGGCGCGGGTCTGACGCCAGATTTGGCGGATTTTCCGCGATCGAGGTGGCGCAGGACGGCGGTTCGCTGGTCGCGGTTTCCGACCGTGGCAGCTATATCACCGCTGAAATCCGTCGCGACGCGGCGGGCAGGATCACGGAAGTGATCAATGGCCCGATGCATGATCTGAAGGGACCCGACGGGGCCGCGCTGAAGGCGCGCCGCTGGCAGGCCGATAGCGAGGGCTTGGCCATCGCGCCCGACGGCACGGTCTATATCTCTTTCGAGGGGAAGAAAGCCGCGCGGGTGATGCGCTTTGCCTCGTTGGATTCTTCGGGCAAGGTGATCAAGGGATTGGAGGAATTCAAATCCCTGCCCGGCAACGCCTCATTCGAGGCTTTGGCCGTGGATGCCAAGGGCCGGATCTATGTGATCCCTGAAGAGGTGGGGCCGACCAAACCGCTGCGGCTGCTGACCGGCACGCCTGCCAATCCCGATGGTGCCGATTTCCCGATCTGGCGTCATGATGGCAAAGGCTGGAGCAAGCCCTATAGCCTGCCGCGTCGGGGCAATCATCTGCCGGTCGGTGCGGATTTCGGCCCCGACGGCAGGCTTTACGTTTTGGAACGCGAATTCCGCGGCCTTGGCGGCTTTGGCAGCCGTGTGCGCTCGTTCAGCTTGGGCAAGACCGCGCTGGACGGCGAGCGGATCGAACTGCAGACCCCCGCCGGTCGGCACGACAATCTTGAAGGCATCGCGGTCTGGCGCGATGGCGCGGGCGCGATCCGGCTGACCATGGTGGCCGATGACAACTTCCTGGCTGTCCAACGGACCGAGCTGGTGGAATACCGTCTGCGCGACTGACCCATCCCTGCCGCGCTGGGCGGCCAGATTGACAGCGTCCTGCCTTGGGTATAGGGCAGCTTTGCCCTGCAGTTTGGGCAGCCCCACCCCGGGGGCAAGTCTCCGCGACCTTGCTTAAAAAACGGATGATATGATGAAATCCCTTCTCCCTGGCATCATTGCCATGGCAGCCACGGTGGTGGCTTCCAATATTCTGGTGCAGTTCCTGTTCGGCCAATGGTTGACATGGGGTGCATTCACCTATCCGATCGCCTTCCTGATCACCGATTTGACCAATCGCTACCAAGGTCTGCGCGCGGCACGCATCGTTGTGCTGGCGGGATTTGTCACCGGCGCGATCTGTTCCTTGATCGGCACGCAAATCATGGGCGAGTTCGGTCCGCTGGTCACCTTGCGTGTGGCCTTGGCCTCTTGCACCGGCTTCCTTGTCGCGCAGATGGCCGATGTGCAGATCTTCCACATGCTGCGGCGCAAAAGCTGGTGGCTGCCGCCTTTGGTGTCGACGCTGATCAGTTCGACCCTTGATACGGCGCTGTTCTTCGTCATCGCCTTCTCGGGGGCCCTGACCTTTATCGACCCCGCCAATGACGTGTCTTGGGCCGCAGAGGTCATGCCGATTTTGGGATTGGGCCCGCAGGCGCCTTTGTGGGTTTCCATGGCGGTGGCCGATTGGAGCGTCAAACTTCTGCTCGCTTTGTTGGCGCTTGTGCCCTTCCGCCTGATCGCCGCGCGCTTCCGTTCAATTGCTGTATAAAAATGTTTTGACACAGGGGAAATCTGTGTCAGGCTGACCTTATCGGCAATCATTGAAAGGAGGTGATCCAGTGTCTAGAGTGATGTTGGAGAGAGGTGTCGGGACAGTCAGGAGGATGGTTGGCTGAGGGCAGCCCTTTAGTTAAACCACTGAATGATTGGGCCTTTTCCTAACTGGCCCATCTCCTTGAACTCGGGAAGGGTCGCCTCATGTCGATGGCGGCCCTTTCTCTTTTCTGCGACGGCATTATATCTGCTACCGGTCTGGGCGAGTGACGCGTCCGGTTTTCGCTTGAGGGAATATCCGGTCCATGCTGCGCATCAACGACAAGATCACCATCGCCGATTGGGAGCTGACGGAAAGCTTTTCGCGCTCGCAGGGGCCGGGGGGGCAGAATGTCAACAAGGTCGAGACGGCGGTGGAATTGCGCTTTGAAGCGGAACGTTCCCCAAGCCTTGAACCGGCGGTGAAGGCGCGGCTGAAGCGTCTGGCAGGGCGGCGCTGGACCACGGAAGGCGCGATTGTCATCCGCGCCGAAGAAACCCGCAGCCAGGCCCGCAATCGCGAACTTGCCCGCGAACGTCTGGCCGAGCTGATCGCCCAAGCGCTGATCGCGCCCAAGCGCCGGATCGCCACCAAGCCCACCTTCGGCAGCCAGCAGCGTCGGTTGAAGGCAAAAGCGGTCCGCGCCGATGTCAAGACAGGACGGGGCAAGGTGACGCTGGAAAACTGAGCCTTTGGCCCTATTTTATTGACCGAAACGAGGTTGCCACCTTGGGTCATTGCCGTTAGTCAGCGCGATTGTAACATCACAATTAAAGAAATGTGACACGCAGCCCATGAACGAGATGCGAGACCCCCAAGTGAACCGGTGGAAGACACTGGACAAGGATCTGAACCGTTGGGTGCAGATGGAACAGGCATTGACCTATTTCAACCGCCCCAAAATCGCGATTTCGATGGGCGCGCTGTTTGTCCTGTTATGTGCAGTCGCGGCCGTCTTCTTGGCGGGTGGCTCGAATTCGACCGTGATCATCGTCACGGCGGCGGCGTTTGGCGGCTATATGGCGCTGAACATCGGTGCCAATGACGTGGCCAACAATATGGGCCCAGCGGTGGGCGCGAATGCGCTGACCATGGGCGGGGCGCTGATCATTGCCGCGGTCTTCGAAACTGCGGGCGCTTTGATTGCGGGTGGAGACGTGGTTTCGACCATTTCGGGCGGTATTGTCAGCCCTGATGCGGTTTCGGACCCCAATGTCTTTATCTGGGCCATGATGGCGGCGTTGATCTCTTCGTCGCTCTGGCTGAACCTTGCGACTTGGGTGGGCGCTCCGGTTTCGACCACCCATGCGATCGTGGGTGGCGTGATGGGCGCGGGCATCGTGGCTGCGGGCTTTGGGGCCGTGAACTGGCCGACCATGGGCCAGATCGCGATGAGCTGGATCATTTCGCCGGTTTTGGGCGGCATTATTGCGGCATTTGTTCTGGCCTTCATCAAGACCCGCATCAATGATGCTGAAGACAAGCTGGCGGCCGCGCGTCTGTGGGTGCCGGTGTTGATGGGCGTGATGGCGGGTGCCTTCACCACCTATCTGTCGGTCAAAGGCCTGCGTCGCATCGTCGAATTGTCGGTCGGCAATGGCGTGCTGTTGGGGCTGGGCGTTGGTGTGGCGGTGATCCTCATCACCCGTCCGGTGATCGCGCGCCAATCGCGAGGCATGGAAAACCGCAAGAAATCTCTGAAGAAGCTGTTCAGCCTGCCGTTGATCGTTTCGGCGGCGCTGCTGTCATTCGCGCATGGTGCCAATGACGTGGCCAATGCGGTCGGCCCGCTGGCGGCCATCGTTCATGCGGTGAAGTCGGGTGGTGCGGATGCGGTCGTGACCATTCCGCTGTGGGTCATGGTGATCGGCGCGCTGGGGATTTCCTTCGGTCTGACGCTGTTTGGCCCGAAACTGATCCGCGTGGTTGGCGCACAGATCACCAAGCTGAACGCGATGCGCGCTTATTGCGTGGCCTTGTCTGCGGCGGTCACCGTGATCCTCGCATCCTGGATGGGGCTGCCGGTATCGTCGACCCATATCGCGGTTGGTGCGATTTTCGGCGTCGGCTTCTACCGCGAATGGGATTCGGAACGTCGCTCGCGCCGTCTGGGTATCATGAAAGGCAAGCCGCTGACCTCGGAAGAGCGTCGCCGCCGCAAGCTGGTGCGTCGTTCGCATATCCTTGGCATCGGTGCCGCATGGGTGATCACCGTGCCGTTGACCGCGCTGCTGTCGGCCTTGGTCTTCGTGGTGCTGCGCTGGATTTCCGGCTGATCCCAGCATCGGATCGCATGAAAAAACCCCCAGAGGAAACTCTGGGGGTTTTGCTTTTGCAGGCGTGAAGGACGATCAGACTTTCAGGTCTTGGCGGATCTGTTCGCCGATCCCGAAGACGCGCTTGTAGCGCTCGATCTGATCCGCCGGACCCATCGCCTTATTGGCATTATCCGACAGCTTGACGGTCGGACGGCCATCCGCCGACACCGCCTTGCAGACCAGACTGAACGGCGCAAGCCCGTCATTGGGCGCAAGTCCCGTGAAGTCGTTGGTCAGCATGGTGCCCCAGCCGAAGGATACCTTCGCACGGCCACGGAACCGGTTTTGCAATTCGGCGATCTTGCCCACATCCAACCCGTCCGAGAAGATGATCAGCTTGTCCCGCGGATCTTCGCCCCGATCCTGCCACCAGCGGATCGCCATTTCGGCTGCCGCTGACGGATCACCGGAATCGATGCGGATGCCGGTCCATTTCGTCAGCCAATCCGGTGCGCGTTCCAAGAAGCCCTTGGTGCCATAGGTATCGGGCAGGATGATGCGCAGATTGCCATCATGTTCGTCATGCCAATCGGCCAAAACCTGATAGGGGGCTTGGGCCAGTTCTTCGTCGCTATTGGCCA
>DALYSR010000012.1:0-3159 GCA_031991825.1 Paracoccaceae bacterium | reverse complement strand
TATTGGCCAAAGCGGCATAGACCATCGGCAATTCATGGGCATTGGTGCCGATCGCTTCCAGATCGCGATTCTTGGCGATCAGGCAATTCGAGGTGCCGGTGAAGCGATCCCCCAGCCCTTCGATCAGCGCCTGCACCGCCCAATCCTGCCACAGGAAGGAATGCCTGCGCCGCGTGCCGAAATCGGCCAGCTTCAGATCGTCGATCTTGCGCAGCTCTTCGATCTTTTCCCACAGCTTGGTCATGGCGCGGGCGTAAAGGACCTTCAGCTCGAAGCGGCCCATATCCTTCATTACCGCGCGCGAGCGCAGTTCCATGATGATCGCCAGCGCGGGGATTTCCCACAGCATGACTTCGGGCCATTTGCCTTCGAAGGTCAGCTCGTATTGGCCGTCGCGTTTTTCCAGATGATAGGGCGGCAGCTGCATATTTTCGAACCATTCCATGAAATCGGGCCGGAACATCGACCTTTTGCCATAGAAGGTATTGCCGCGCAGCCAAGTGCTTTCGCCGCGCGTCAGGCGCAGGCTGCGGGCGTGATCCAACTGTTCGCGCAATTCGCCTTCGTCGATCATATCGGCCAAGCGGATGGACTTGGAGCGGTTGATCAGACTGAAGCTGACATGGGTGTCGGGCCGATTGCGATAGATCGACTGGCACATCAGCAGTTTGTAGAAATCGGTATCAATCAAAGACCGGACGATCGGATCGATCTTCCACTGATGGTTGTACACGCGCGCGGCGATATCGACCATTCGGATTGTCTCCCTTGCCAATCGGACGTCAGGTTGGGCTCGCAATAACAGGTCTGTTACCAGCCTGCCAGCGCGATCCCTTTTGCTTGCATTGCCGCAGCTTGCGCCGCAATCGACCCGTTCAGATCGATCCCGCGGCTCAAATCCATGCGCACCGTGACCTTATAGCCCAATCGCGCGGCATCAAGCGCCGAATAGGCGACGCAGAAATCGGTGGCCAGACCCGCCAAGGTGATCTCACTGATGCCGCGTTCTTGCAGATAGCCATGCAGGCCGGTGGCGGTCTGGCGGTCGTTTTCGAAGAAGGCGGAATAGCTATCGATCCCGGCGCGGAACCCCTTGCGGATGATCAGATCGGCGGCGGCGGTGTGCAACGCGGGGTGAAACGCCGCCCCGTCGCTATCTTGCACGCAATGGCGCGGCCACAGCACCTGCGGGCCATATTCCATCTCGACCAAGCTATAGGGGGCGGCCCCCGCATGATTGTCGGCGAAGGAGCTGTGATCGGCGGGATGCCAGTCCTGCGTCAGCACCACGGCGCCGAACTCTTTCATCAAGGCATTGATCGGACCCACGATTTCATCGCCGCCCGTCACCGCCAAAGCGCCTTGGGGGCAGAAATCGTTTTGCACATCGATCACGATAAGCGCGGCGAGGGGATGCGTCATGAGCGGCCTTCCGTATTGCGTCATCTTGGCCTAAGCCTGCGACGGGCGCTGCGTCAAGCGAGCGCCTTGAATTTTGCCGTAAAAGAGGGCAGATCGGTGCCATGCAAATCGTAGCCGCACTCTATCATTTCACCCGTTTCGAAGATCACGTCGCCCTGAAAGAGCCGCTTTTGGCTTTGTGTCAGGCGCAGGGCGTGAAAGGCTCGCTGCTGCTCGCACGCGAGGGGATCAATGGCACCATCGCAGGCCCGCGTGCGGGAATCGACGCGGTGCTGGCGCAGATCAAGGCTTTGCCGGGATGTGCCGATCTGGAATGGAAGGAAAGCTGGGCGGATGAGATGCCCTTCGGCAAGATGAAGGTCAAGCTGAAGCAGGAAATCGTCACCATGGGGATCGCCGATGTCGATCCCAAGGCGCGCGTCGGCCATTATGTCGATGCGGCGGATTGGAACGATCTGATCTCGCAGCCCGATGTGGCGGTGATCGATACCCGCAACGATTACGAATATGCGATCGGCACTTTCGAAGGTGCGATCGATCCGATGACCCATAGCTTCCGCGAATTCCCCCAATGGTGGGAAGACAACAAGGATCGCTTCCACAACAAGCGCATCGCCATGTTCTGCACCGGCGGCATTCGCTGCGAGAAGTCGACCAACTTTCTGCTGTCGCAAGGCGTGAACGATGTCTTCCATTTGAAGGGCGGCATTCTGAAATACCTCGAAGAGGTGCCCGCCGAAGAAAGCAAATGGGAAGGCGAATGCTTCGTCTTCGATTCGCGCGTCTCGGTCGGGCATGGCCTTGTGCCAGGTCAGAACAAATCCTGCGGCGCCTGCCGCCGTGCGGTCACGCCCGAAGACCGCCAGCATCCGGCTTACGAACGTGGCGTCTGCTGCCCCGCTTGTGCGGATGAATATTCCGCAGAGGACCGCGCGCGATTCCGCGAACGTCAAAAGCAGATGGATCTGGCCAAAGACCGCGGCGCGCGTCATCTGGGCGAGTGATCCTGCCCTTCGGGCGCAATCGGGACATATGATTAAGGGTCGCGCCACGCGCGCGGCGCTGCTTTGAAGGTAGTCTAACGCGCGCTGGCCTTATTCAGGCCCAGACGAGAGGGCAGGGTGAAGGTGACGCAGCCACAGGCTTCGCGGCCGAAACGCAAGATCGGACAAGTGCTTGCGGGCGCTCGCGATATTTTCCTGCGCGATGGTTTCGCGGTGGCTTCGGTCGATGATATCGCCCGCGAGGCAGGTGTCAGCAAAGCGACGCTTTACAGCTATTTTCCCGATAAGCATGAGATATTCCTCGCGGTTCTGCGTGAAGAATATGCCCGTCGCGAGGCCGAGGATTTCACCGCTTTGCCGTTGAACCGCAAGCCCGAAGCCGTGCTGATGCTGGCTGCGCATTGGATGGTCGATTTCGTGCTGTCGGATTTCGGGCTGCGGCTGTATCGCATCTGCATGGCGGAAGTGGACCGCATTCCCGGTCTGGGGCGCGAGTTTTACGAAAACGGGCCTGCGCGGGTGCGGTTGCGGCTGATCAATTACCTGCAGGTGGCGGTCGAGCGCGGCGATTTGCGGATCGACGATATCCCGCTGGCCGCGTCGCAATTCCTGCATCTGTGCAAAGTCGATCTGCGCGACGAAATGCTTTACGGTATCCGTAGCACCACCAAAAAGGCCGAACGCCAACGCGTGGCCGAAGGGGCGGTGAGGATGTTCCTTGCCTGTTACGGCC
>DALYSR010000011.1:0-43576 GCA_031991825.1 Paracoccaceae bacterium | reverse complement strand
ATCACGACCATGCGGCCGTCTTTCGGGTTGATCGCCCATTGCACGTTGGAACCACCGGTTTCGACGCCGATTTCACGCAGCACGGCGATCGAGCCGTTGCGCATGATCTGGTATTCTTTGTCGGTCAGGGTCAGGGCAGGGGCGACGGTGATCGAATCACCGGTATGCACGCCCATCGGGTCGATGTTTTCGATGGCGCAGACGATGATGGCGTTATCCGCTTTGTCGCGGACCACTTCCATCTCGTATTCCTTCCAGCCCAGCAGCGATTCGTCGACCAGAACCTGCGCGACGGGCGATGCTTCCAGACCCGAACGCACGATGGCCTCATAGTCTTCGCGGTTGTACGCCACACCACCACCGGTGCCGCCCAAGGTGAAAGCGGGGCGGATGATGGCCGGCAGGCCGATATATTCGATGTCTTGCAGGGCTTGGTTGATGCCCGCTTGGATATCGTATTTGCCGTTCACTTTCGGTGCGGCCACGATGGTCGCCTTGGGGTTTTCCAACCCGATGCGGTCCATCGCTTCGCGGAACAGCTTGCGGTCTTCCGCCATTTCGATCGCGTCGCGTTTCGCGCCGATCAGCTCGACGTTGAACTTGTCCAGCACGCCCATATCCGCCAAAGCCAGCGCGGTGTTCAGGCCGGTTTGGCCGCCCATGGTCGGCAAAAGCGCGTCGGGGCGTTCTTTTTCGATGATCTTGGCGACGACTTCGGGGGTGATCGGCTCGATATAGGTCGCATCCGCCAGACCCGGATCGGTCATGATGGTTGCGGGGTTCGAGTTCACCAGAATGACGCGGTAACCTTCTTCGCGCAGGGCCTTGCAGGCTTGTGCGCCCGAGTAGTCAAACTCGCAGGCTTGGCCGATGACGATAGGTCCTGCGCCGATGATCATGATGGATTGGATATCGGTTCTTTTCGGCATCGGTCTGGCCCCTTCGCATGGCGAAACGCGGGTCATGGCCCGGTTCGCGGATTCGTGCGGTAAGTGTAAATTGACGGGGGTTTAGGGGGTTGATGTGCGCTGCGCAAGCCTTCTTGAACAGTTAATCTGCCTATGCGTTACGATCGCTGGCGTAAAGCCACGCATGCGCAGGGAAATTTCACGCATAACCCCCTTGGTTTGCTTTAGTTGCTGGAAACCGGCGGCAGGTTTTTGGTCCAGTCGAAGTCGGAAATCGAAATCAGGTCCGATGTCAGCAGGGCCGCGAGCAAACCCCAGACCACGATTGCCACCGCCGTGCTCAGCTTTGCCTTGGCGCCGACCGTGTCGATATGCGGCGCGCCCGCAGGTGTGCCGGGCGTGATAATGCCCGCATCTGCCTGGGTGGTCTGCCGCAGGGGCAGGATGACCAGAAAGGTCAGGAACCAGACAACAGCGAAAAGGACGATGACGGAGGTGATGCTCATACCTGCTCCAATTCGATAAGGCAGCCGTTGAAATCTTTGGGATGCAGGAACAAGACCGGCTTGCCATGTGCGCCGATCTTGGGCTCTCCATCGCCCAGCACCCGCGCGCCGGTCGATTTCAGATGTTCGCGCGCGGCGATGATATCGTCGACTTCATAGCAGATATGGTGGATGCCACCGGCAGGGTTTTTTGCAAGAAAGCCGTTGATCGGCGAGTTTTCCCCCAAGGGATACAGCAACTCGATCTTGGTGTTGGGCAATTCGATGAAAACGACGGTCACGCCGTGATCGGGTTCATCTTGCGGCGGCCCGACCTTTGCCCCCAGCGACATGGCATATTGTTGCGATGCGGCCTGCAGGTCCGGCACAGCGATGGCGACATGGTTCAAGCGACCGATCATAGACTCCCCCGTTTTCATCGAGTTATTGACGGGGTTTATGGGGGGGCGGTGCCTTCAAGGCAAGCCTATGCCGCGACAAGAGGTCGCTTTTGTTGGGGAAGGCAAAGAGCGTCGCATCGCAGCGGCAATCTTAACGTGATCTTAGATGTATCAGCGTCAGATAGGGCATCTCAAGGAGTTTGCTGATGCCGCTGACCGCTTGCCACCCCGAATTGCGCGCTCTTCCCGTTGGTCCCATGGCAATGCCCCCCGGACCGATGCCCTTTGCGGGGCTGACGGCGCTGCTTGTCGAAGACAGCCGCTTTGCCTCGGAAGGGCTGCGGCTGATGTGGCGGCGGGGTGGGGGACGGTTGCGGCGGGCGGAAACCTTGGCGCAGGCACGGCTGCATTGGCGGACCTATCGGCCGGATGTGGTGATCGTTGATCTGGGACTGCCGGACGGGCGGGGCGAAGATCTGATCCGCGAATTGGGTGATCGCGATCATAGTGCGGCTTGGGGCCAGCCCGCTTTGATCTTGGGCCTGTCTGGTGATCCCGATGGGCGCGTTGCGGCGATGGCGGCAGGCGCAGGGGATTTTTTGGAAAAGCCCTTGCCAAGCTTTGCCCAATTCCAAAGGCTGATCGAATTGCATCTGCCGCAGGGGACTGCGGGCGGCGGCGCAGATGGGGCTGACATTCTGCCCGATCTGCATCCGGCCGATGGCTTGGGGCTGCGGGATGACCTGTTGCAGGTGGTAAAGCTGCTGCAACAGGCGGTGCCCGATAGCGCGCGCAGCTATATCGCGCGATTCCTGATCGGTTTGGCGCGCACGGCGGGCGATTGCGACCTGCAACGTCTGGGCGAAGGTTTCGCGGATGGCTCGATGTCGCCCTGCACTTTGGCCGCCGTGATAGAGGCGCGGCTTGCCGGCGGGGCGCGGCTTTAGCGCAATGGTGTAGATCAGGCCAAGATGCGGGGATCATCGCCCATGAGCAGGCCGGGGAAAATCTTGTCCTGCAGCAGGCCTTGATCCAAGCCGTAAAGCCCGCGCATGACCCAAGCAGCCCAAGCCCGCACATCCGATGTCGGCATCAGGTCGCGACGGTCATACAGGGCGGCTTCTTCAAGCCCCGGCCAGCGGCCATATAGTTTGCCGCCATTCAAGGCGCCGCCCGCCATCAGCATCGCGCCGCCGGTTCCGTGGTCGGTGCCTTGGCTGCCGTTTTCCGCCACGGTGCGGCCGAATTCGGTCATCGCCAGCACAACGGTCTTGCCCCAGACGTCTTCGCCCAAGCCCGCCTGCAGCTGCAAGACCAGACGCTGCAAGCGCTGCATCGGTGCGACGATCAACCCGTTCTGATTGCGATGGGTATCCCAGCCCGACAGCGACAGGGCGGCAATCCGCGTGTCTTCGCGCAACCGCTGGCTGGTGAAGGTCACAAGGCTGTCGATATCGCCCAAGCGCTTGTTCTGGCTCTGCCCAATGTCCATAGGCGACACAAGCGTATCCAGATCAATGCTTTGGGTCAGCATGATCGCTTCGGCTGCGGCGTCGCGGAACAGCGGGTCGTCATGGTAGATATGTTCCAGCAGCAACCGGCTTTGCGCCGACAGTTGCAGCCGCATTTCAGGCGACCAGTTGGCGGCGGGCGCCTTGCCCTGCAACAAGGGCGTCGCTTCGGGGCCGACGGCATAGGCGGTCTGCGACTGCAAGCCCGGTAGCGATTGCAGCAAACGGTTCAACCAGCCTTCGCGCCGCGCTTCGGGGGCAAGATCAAGGCCGGTGCCCGCCTCCAGCAGATCCTGTCCTTCGACATGTGAACGTCCGTCGCGATAGGGCGTCGATGTGGCATGGACAAAGCCCAGATGCCCCGCGCGCCACAGACCTTCCATCTGGCCCAGATGCGGCGACAGGCTGAAATAGCCGTCCAGATCCAAGCCTTGGCCCTGTGACAGGGTGGGGCGGTATTGCGCGAACAGCGGGTCCGCGCTTGGCCGCACCAATTCCAGCCCGTCTTGCGCGCCGCGCAGGATCACCACCACAAGGCGGTTCTCGCCCAAGGCGGGTCCCCCATCGGTATTGGCCAAGGTCACGGTGCTAAGCCAGGGATGCGCCGCCGCCGAACAGGCACCGGTCGCAAGCAATTTCATAAGCGTTCTGCGGTCCATGACTTACCTGCGGTTGAATGCGGGGCTGGCGAGGATCAGACCTATCGCCTCGGAGCGGGTTTCGGCACGGCGGATTGCTTGCAGCAGCGGCTCGGTCAGATGGGCCCCCAGCACGGTGCTGGCGAAAGCTTCCGGCTCGGGCAGGGATTTCACCAGCTTTTGCGGCATATCCATCGCCCATGTGATCCGCGCGGCCATGGTTTGGGGTGTGATCCAGTGGCTTGCGCTTTCCGGCCAGCCATCGGGACCGGCAGGGGCCAGCCACGGCTGCCCCATCGCGGTCAGGGGCCGCAGCAATCTGCGGCGAAATTCGGTGGGCGTCATCTTCAGCACGTCAGCCGAGGTGACGCCCAAAGCCCGCAGGCTGGCGATTATGAAGCCGAAGGGCTGGCGGATCTTGCTGGCCGTCACCTCCCATGATGCGGGATGCGACAGCAAGGCGGTGGTCACGGCCAGCAAATCCCCGCCCGAACTGCGCCATGCCATATCGATTGCCGCCACCAGATCAGGGTCCGGCATGGGGGATATGAAATGCACCGCCAGCTTCTGCGCCAGATGCTGTGCCGTCAGCGGCGAAATCGCCAGATCCTCCAGCGCCATCAGCAGGGATTGCAGATCATCCCCCGCGTAATCAATGCCTTGGATCGTTTCGACCCCCGGTTCATGACGGCGGGGATCGAAGCGCACACCGTCTTTGCCGAAGGTCAAACCGCTCAGCAATTCTGCCATCTGGGTGACATCGTTCTGGTCAAAGCCGGTGCCCAGCGTGTGCAATTCCAGCAATTCCCGCGCGAGGTTTTCGTTCAATCCCTTGTCGCGGCGCTGACCGACCTGCGAATGCGGCCCCACGCTAGAGGTTTGATCCAGATAGGCCAGCATCGCGGGATGCTGCATCACCGCTTTCAGCATATCGGCAAAGCGCCCCGCGACATGGGGGCGGATCGCCTCGTCGATCAGGGCGGCAGGCAAGGCGGCATCGCGACGGCTGCGGGCACGGGTGGTGAAGTGATCGCTCCAGAACCAGACCAGACGTTCGCGCAGGCCTTGGATCGGATCCAGAGCACGGGCGAAATGCACCTGCGCGCCGCGAAGCGCTATGGCCTCGATCTGGGCGATGGTGTCGCGATAGGCGGTGCGGGCCTGAATGCTGTCTTCTCGTTCCGAACGGCGGGCTTGTTTCAGCTGGTCATCCGCCAGCTGCATCAGGCCTATCACCTCGTCCATGGTGACCTGCGGCAGGTCCTGACCGATTTCACGGTCGCGGTCCAAGGCGATGACCATGGCATTGGGATGAACGGGAACAGGCTCGGGCAGGGGCAAGCCAAAGCCAAAACGGAAGGCGGCGATGGTCTTATCTTTGCTCATGAACGTCCTTGTAACGGATCGCAGGGAAGCGATCGCTTGGGTCCGGCGCAACCTGACATGGCCACAACCGCTTGGGGCTGCGGGAAAGCTGGCACCTGCCAAGGTCTGGCAAAGAACGGCTGGCTTTTCATGGCAATCAAGCCATGGAAGGGGGCGGCGCGCAAGAGGCGGATTGTCCCCGATGGGCAGAGAGAAGGACGAGGGCGCGGATGGCGCCCCCGTCCCAAGTCGGGCTTACGCCTCTTTCGGGATCACGCGCAGGTGCAATTCGCGCAGCTGTTCGTTGGTCGGTTCCGACGGTGCGTTCATCAGCAGATCCTCGGCGCGCTGGTTCATCGGGAACATGATGACTTCGCGGATGTTCGAGGTATCGGCCAGCAGCATGACCAGACGGTCGATGCCCGCTGCACAGCCGCCGTGGGGCGGTGCGCCGAATTTGAACGCTTTCACCATGCCGCCAAAGCGCTTGTCGACTTCCGAATTCGGATAGCCGGCCAGTTCAAAGGCCTTGTACATGATTTCCGGCTTGTGGTTGCGGATACCGCCCGAGATCAGCTCATAGCCGTTGCAGGCAAGGTCATACTGATAGGCATAGATATCCAGCGGGTCCTTGGTGGTCAGCGCTTCCAGACCGCCTTGCGGCATCGAGAAGGGGTTGTGCGAGAAGTCGATCTTGCCGTCATCAGTCTTCTCGTACATCGGGAAGTCGACGATCCACGCGAAGCGGAAGGCGTTCTTCTCGGTCAGGCCCAGTTCGTCGCCGATCACGTTACGTGCACGGCCTGCGACGGATTCGAAGGTTTCCGCTTTGCCGCCCAGGAAGAAGGCCGCATCGCCTTCGCCCAGACCCAGCTGGACGCGGATCGCTTCGGTGCGCTCGGGGCCGATGTTTTTCGCCAGCGGACCGGCGGCTTCCATCGAACCGTCTTCCGCCTTGCGCCAGAAGATATAACCCATGCCCGGCAGGCCTTGGCTTTGCGCGAAAGCGTTCATGCGGTCGCAGAACTTGCGCGAGCCGCCGGTCGGTGCCGGAATCGCGCGGATTTCGGTGCCGTCTTGTTCCAGCAGCTTGGCGAAGATCGCAAAGCCCGAGCCTGCGAAATGTTCCGACACTTCCTGCATCTTGATCGGGTTGCGCAGGTCCGGCTTGTCCGAGCCATACCATTTCAGCGCGTCACGATAGGCGATCAGCGGCCATTCCGACGACACTTCCTTTTCCGGCGCGAAATGTTCGAACAGGCCTTGGATCACCGGCTGGACGGTCGCGAAGACGTCTTCTTGGGTGACGAAGGACATCTCGATGTCGAGCTGGTAGAAGTCGGTCGGCGAGCGGTCGGCGCGCGGGTCTTCGTCACGGAAGCAGGGCGCGATCTGGAAGTAGCGGTCGAAGCCCGCGACTTGGATCAGCTGCTTGAACTGCTGCGGCGCTTGCGGCAGGGCATAGAACTTGCCCGGATGCAGACGCGACGGCACCAGGAAGTCGCGCGCGCCTTCCGGCGAGGATGCGGTGATGATCGGGGTCTGGAACTCGTTGAAGTTCTGATCCCACATCGCATTGCGCAGCCAACGCACCACGTTGGAACGCAGCATCATGTTGTCATGCATGCCCTGACGGCGCAGGTCCAGGAAGCGATAGGTCAGACGGGTTTCTTCCGGATATTCGGTTTCACCGAACACCGGCAGCGGCAGTTCGGCTGCTTCGCCCAGCACGGTCAGGCCGGTGGCATAGACTTCGATTTCACCGGTCGAGAGCTTCGGGTTCACCAGCTTCTCGTCGCGTGCCTTCACGCGGCCATCGATGCAAACCACCCATTCCGAGCGGACTTTTTCGATATCGGCAAAAGCCGGGCTGTCGCTATCGGCCAGCACTTGGGTGATGCCATAGTGGTCACGCAAATCGATGAACAGCACGCCACCATGGTCGCGCACCCGATGCACCCAGCCCGAAAGGCGGACAGTTTCGCCCACATGGGATTTATTCAAACCAGCGCAGGTATGGCTACGATAGGCGTGCATCGTCGTTCCCCTTTCGAAGGGCCTCAAAAAACTATCGGCCCGATACACCCCTAGATGCGCCCGAAGTCAAGCATAGCCTTGGGCCAAAGGGGTCTTCGGTCGCATCTGACACCGTTTTGCGGGCCATTTGGGGGCCAAAAAGCCGTGAATGCCGGTCCGGCATCGGCTCAAGTTAGGGCAGCACCCAGTCGCTGACCACATCGATCAGGGTCAAATCGGCATCGAAACGCCCCTCGCGCAGGTAGAGGATGGTTTCCGCCATCACCAGCGGGTTCATCATCATGAAGGAATGGGTGACAGGCAGGGTCAGATGGCTGCGCATCCCGTCGACTTTGGTCGATTCGATGCTGACCTTGCCGTCATCGCGACCGGGGATCAGGCTGGAATAGAGCGGGTTGAAGCTGTGGCTGCCCGCGATGACGCCCAGATCGAAATCGACGGCGGGCAGGGTCAGCGGCACCGATCCCTTATCCGTCCCCAATTGCCGCCCCGCAGGCCCGTTGACCCAGTCGAAAGGGGCAAAGTCCTTCAGCGCATCGACCAGTTCAGACCCGCGATTGGGCGGCGCCAGCATCACCACGCGGCCCAGTTGGTCGGGGTGCCCTTCGGCAAAGGCCAGCCGCAACAGGATGCCGCCCATCGAATGCGTCACGAAATGCAGCTTTTCATCAGGGCGCAGCGCGCAGGCGGCAATGCCGTCATCGACCGCTTGCACCAAAGTGGTGATATCGGCGCTGGTCGATGGATAGGACTGGTTCACCGTCCGATAGCCCGCATGGGCCAAGGCTTCGGCCATTGGTGCCAGCGAATAATGGCTTCGCGCCAGCCCGTGCAGCAAGACCACGCAATCCGCTTTCGCAGCGGGGGCGATCATCAGGCAGGCCATCAGTAAAGGGATCAATCGTGTCATCCGGATAATGATGGCGCATATGAGGCGCTTTTCAAAGAGCCCATGGACAAAGCACCGTTATCTCTGCAAATCTTGGACCATGCCTATCCGTTCCCCCCGTCTCGCGGCCCGCGCTTTGATCCTGCATGATGACCGTTTGCTTTTGGTAAACGCCTATCGCAAGGGTGTGTCCGACCTATGGTGCGCGCCGGGGGCGGGGTCGAAACCGGATCAAGCCTGCATGACAATCTGAAGCGCGAGATCTGGGAGGAAACCGGCCTGCGCGTATCGGTCGGCGCGCCCTGTCTGGTCAACGAATTCCACGACCCCAAGCGCGGCTTCCATCAGGTCGATCTGTATTTCCGCTGCCAGATCATATCTGGCGCGTTGGACGATGCTTGGCGTGATCCCGAAGGCATTGTCAGCGAAAGGCGGTTCTTTTCGCGCGATGAATTGCGTGGCGTGCGTTTCAAGCCCGATACCTTGCCCGATGCCGCTTGGGGGCAGGGCGACAGCCTTTACGACCCGTTGGAACTGATCATCCGCTAAGGCTTCGGGCCGTTGGACGGCCCGAAAGCATGTCACATATCGACCCAGATGGTGACGGGGCCGTCATTGTTCAGGCTGACATCCATATCCGCGCCGAAGATGCCGTTGGCGACCGCAATCGCTTCGTGCTCGCGCATACGGGCGGTGAAATAGTCGTAAAGGCGCTTGCCTTCGTCGGGCTTGGCGGCGGTCGAAAAGCCGGGGCGGTTGCCTTTCAGATCGGCGGCCAAGGTGAATTGGCTGACGATCAAAGCCGACCCGCCGATATCGCGCAGCGACAGGTTCATCTTGCCCGCATCATCGGTGAAAATCCGCATCTTGGCGATTTTGGCGGCGACCGCATCGGCTTTGGCGTCGGTGTCGCCCTCCATGGCGCAGATCAGGATCAACAGGCCTTTGCCGATTTCGCCGGTGATCTGGCCGTCTACGGTGACAGAGGCGCGGCTGACGCGTTGCAGGACGGCTCTCACAGCTCGTGGCTCCATGGCGGATTGGCGCCTGCGCGGCTGACGGTGATGGCGGCGGCACGGGTGCCAAGCGTCAAAGCGGCGTCCAAGACGTCATCGGACAATGCGGCCAGTTGCGGCTTGGTCAGAACGCCCGCCTGATGCAAAGCCGCCAAAGCGCCCGCGTTGAAGGTGTCGCCCGCGCCGACGGTATCGACGACATCGACCTTGGTGGCAGTGATGAAACGGTTTTGCGTGGCGGTCACGGCCCGCGCACCTGCCGCGCCTTCGGTGATGAAGACGACCTTCGGGCCTTTGGCCAGCAGGCCACGGGCAAGGGTCACCACATCGCCTGCGCCTTCCAGCCAGATCAGATCTTCATCCGACAGCTTGACGATATCGGCGCGCGAGATCATCCGTTCGATCCGCGCGCGATAGCTATCTTCCTGTCCGGCAATGAAACCGGGGCGGATATTGGGGTCGATCATGGTGACGCGGGTTTCGGCTTCGCGGGCCTGCAGCGCTTCATAGGTCGATGCGGCCGGATCGTTCACCAAGGAAATGCCGCCGAAGAACAGGGTGGTCACTTCCGCCGGCAAATCGGGCAATTGATCTTGCGCCAGCATCCGCCCAGCGGTTGCCTCGTCATAGAAGGCATAGGTCGCCTGACCCTTGACCAGTTTGACGAAAGCCACCGTCGTCGGACGATCGGAACGGGCCAGATAGCGGCTATCGACCTTGGAGGCTTCCAGCGTATCGGCCAGAATCTCGCCCAGCATATCGGTCGAGACGCCGGAAAAGAACGCGGCAGGCGCGCCCAAGCGCCCAAGCGCGATGGCGGTGTTGAACACGGCCCCGCCCGCATAGGGGGCGAAACAGGCCTCGCCGGTGGTGGCGACACGCGGCAGCATGTCGATCAAGGCTTCGCCGCAGCTTAATATCATGGAAGGCCCCCTTGGTTGCCCCATCCTCGGGGCTGGTCTTGCAGGGGTTATAGCCGCTGATGATGGTTGCGCAAACAGGAGTTGCGCGGCGGCAAGCGGGAAGCAAAAAAGGCCAAGGCGGGGATGCCTTGGCCTTTTCGATGCGGTTTATTTGGTGAAATAGGGCGACAGGTTGGACCGGATGCGATCCAGCGGTGTCGCGCCGGACATGTCGGGTTCGAATGCCTTGCCGGTAATCGCTTCGAACGCGTCGATATAGACCTGAGCGGTTTGCGCGATCATATCGGCCGGAATTTCCGGAATATCATCCTTATAGGGGTCGCAGCGCGCGCCGACCCAAGAGCGGATCACATCCTTGTCAAAGCTTGGCGGGCGGGTGCCTGAATCAAACGCCGCCTGATAGCCGTCGGCCAACCAGTAGCGGCTGGAATCGGGGGTGTGGATTTCATCGGCGATCAGGATGTTGCCTTCATGATCCAGCCCGAATTCGTATTTGGTATCGACCAAGATCAGCCCGCGTTCCGCCGCCATCTTCTGTCCGCGCGCGAACAGGGCCAAAGCGTAATGCGAAACCTTGTCCCATTGGTCTTGGGTCAGCAGGCCCTGTTCGATGATCTCGGCAGGGGTCAGCGGTTCGTCATGGCCACCGTCGAAGGCTTTCGAGGTCGGCGTGATGATCGGCTGCGGCAGCACTTGGTTGTCGCGCAGCCCGTCCGGCAGGGTATGGCCATACATCTGGCGGATGCCCGCCTTGTATTGGGTCAGCACCGATGTCGATGTGGTTCCCGCCAAATAGCCGCGCACCACGATTTCAACCGGAAGGATGGTGACATGCTTGCCGATCACCACATTCGGGTCCGGATAGGCGACCACATGGTTGGGGCAGATATCGGCGGTCTGGTCGAACCAGTAGCGCGCCATCTGGGTCAGTACTTGGCCCTTATAGGGAATCGCCGCCAGAATGCGGTCGAAGGCGCTGATCCGGTCGGACGAGACCAGAATGCGCGTCCCGCCCGGCTGTTCGGCCGTGGCTGGCAGGTCGTAGCAATCACGCACCTTGCCGAAATAGGGATTGGGAAGTTCGTCGATACGGGCGTGGGGCAGCACGCGGGTCAGATCAAGCATCAGGGCCTCCGGTCTGGATGAAGGGGCTATCGCCCTTGCGGAAGGCTTTGTCAAACCGGCTTGACCCTTGGGGCAACGGTTCTGCCGCCCCAAGGGTGTTTTTGGCGCCTCAGCCGCCCAGCATTGCCAGCAACTGGCGAGAAGGTTCGCCGGTGACGGGCAGGCCGCGGGCGCGTTGGAAGGCCTCGATCTGCAGCTTGGTTTTATTGCCCAAAACGCCATCCGCGCCTTCGGTGTCGAAGCCCGCCGCGGTCAGGCGCTGTTGCAGGCGCTGACGGTCGGCTATGGTCATTCCATTCGCATCCGGCGGGAAGTTGCCGCGCAAGGGGGCACCGCCGCGCAAGCGATCCGACAGATGGCCCACGCCGATCACATAGTTGATCGCATTGTTATAACGCGCGATGGCATTGAAATTCGAGAAGATCAGGAAGGCCGGTCCGTTGATGCCCTGCGGGATCAGGATGGACCCCGTGCCATGGTTCGGCAGGCTGCCGCCATTGGCGGTGGTGACACCCATCGACGACCATTCGCCGACCGATTTGCCCTTGCCGCGTCCGGCCAAGGCTTGGTTGAAGCCCGCAGGCAAGCGCACTTCGACGCCCCAAGGCTGACCCTGTTTCCAGCCCGAACGCTTCAGATAGGCGGCGGTCGACGCCAAAGCATCGGTCGGATCGTCGGACCAGATATCGCGACGGCCATCGCCGGTGAAATCAACGGCATATTCCAGATAGCTGGTCGGCATGAACTGGGTGTGGCCCATCGCCCCCGCCCAAGAGCCGCGCATGTTTTCGACCGTGGTATCCCCCGCTTGCAGGATGCGCAGGGCCGCGATCAGTTGCGCCTCGAAGAAGGCACCGCGACGCCCGTCATAGGCCAAGGTCGACAGCGCCGACACGATTTGGATATCGCCGCGACGTTCGCCATATTGGCTTTCCAAGCCCCAGACGGCGGCCACGACTTCCTTTTCGACGCCGAAGCGCGCTTCGATCGCGCGGAAGGCCGATGCGTGGCGCGCCAGACCGGCGCGGCCTTTGGAGATGCGGTCAGGGCTGGCGGCGATGGCCAGATAATCTTCCAAAGTGCGGGTGAATTCGGTCTGGTTGCGGTCGCGTTCGACCACGCCTGGCAAGAAGCCCGAGGCATGGAAAGCCCGCGACAGGGTGCCGTCGGAAATGCCCTTGGCCGATGCGCGGGCGCGGAAGCCTGCAACCCAAGCGTCATAGCCCGCATTGGGCACCGGCGACATGCCCGGCGCAGGGCCGGTGCTGCCGCCAAAGCTGTTTGCGCCATAGCGGTTTCCACCACCACCCACACAAGCTGAAAGGCCCAAGGCCATCAAACCAATGGTGAAATTCCGCCGCGTCGCACTCATCACTACCTCATCGCTTTAGTGTTGGGCAGACCCTAGACGATCCGGCCCGATGCGTGAAGCTTCTATCACTAGCGCGCTTGGCTGAGCAGGGCAAAACCGCCGATCACGATT
The DNA here is from genome assembly GCA_031991825.1 of Paracoccaceae bacterium. Taxonomy (GTDB): domain Bacteria; phylum Pseudomonadota; class Alphaproteobacteria; order Rhodobacterales; family Rhodobacteraceae; genus Pseudotabrizicola. The sequence goes on along the minus strand of DALYSR010000011.1, from coordinate 30,795 downwards.
AAAGCCAGCAAGACCGCGAAGGCGATTTTCCATGCCGAATAGGGCCGTTCGCCTTGCACCTTGCCCGATTGGCCGTTGACCACGAAGCGATAGGTCTTGCCGTTGTATTTATAGGCGGCCATCCAGATCGGCAGCAGGATATGCTTGAAGGTTTCCGCCGAATAATCGGTATCGATCGATTCAATGCGCTGCTCGTCGCCGCCGATGTCATAGCGCACGTCGCGCTGGATCTGCGCCGCCATTTCCTGACGCGCGATGCCATGGCCTTCGGGCAGCAGCACGGTATAGCCTTCCGAGGTGAAGCCTGCCAAATAATCCGCGCTATAGGGCACCAGATGCCCCATATCCCAAGGTGCCAGATTGTCGGTATAGCGGCGCGGCAGCGATTTCGACGCCAGCACCAGCACATCGTCAAAGCGGCGCGACACCCAGCCCGATGCGCGGCTCCAGCGGGTTTTGCGCACCTGTTGCTGACGGCGTTCGCCGTTCACCACAACCGTTTGCGTCACATAGTAATAATCCCCGCGCGCGCCGCTATAGCGCGACCGCGTGGCCGCATCGAAGGTCCAATAGGGCACATAAAGCCCCGACAAAGCACGGCCCTTCTTGGCATATTCGACCAGCCCGTTGGGCGCGAACCACAGATTGCCCAGCCAGCGCGTCATCGATTCGCGGCCCTGTCTTTCGCTGATGACGAAGGGCAGCACGGCCTGCGGTTTGATCAGCCGCTGGGTGCCGGTGCCAAGCGCAACTGGCGTCGCACAGAAGGGGCATTCCTTGGCATGAACAGCGCCTTGGAATTCGACCTGAGCGCCGCAATTGGAGCAAGCGGTGATGCGCACATCTTCGGTCTTAGCGGGAGAGAGGTTGTCTCGCAACGCGCTGTAAAGATCCAATTCTTCCAATGCGGTGACACGGGCGGGCGGGGCATCCGGCAAGGCCTGCACATGACCGCAATGATCGCATTTGAGCATCGCATCGCCCGGCGAAAAGCGCAGGGCGGCCCCGCAATTTTCACAGGGCCAACGGGTTTCATCGTGGGGCATTCTTGCTCCGCTGTAGCAGACGGCTGGAAGGGATCAAAGTGCTGGCGGCGGCGGCGGTGGTGGCACCGCATCGAACAGCTTTTTCAATGCGGTTTCAGCTGCGGCTTTCCAGCCGTCCTGACCTGCGGTCCAGACCATCGCCCCACGGCCCAGCGCGCCAGATTGCGCCATTGCGGCAAGGGTCGCCTCATCGAACGGCCCCTTGGTGGCGCCGTTTTCAGCCACATGCCAGAGCGTCGATGCCACGGGCGGCGGAGGTGGGGGTGGCGCGGGTTGGGCCGCGGCAGGCGCCGCCCCCCAAGGACCGGCGACCCCGCCCATGCCATGGCCCATCGCGGCCCCCATACCGGCGGCCATGCCCGCACCCATCATCGCACCCGCGCCCGATGCGGGGTTCGCAAGGCTTTCGGCGGCATTGAACTGCATGTATTTGTTCAGATCGCCCGCGATCCCCATCGAGGTGCGCTTATCCAGCACCTTTTCAACCTCTTCGGGGAGGCTGATGTTTTCGATGTAGAATTCCGGCAGGCTAAGACCGTATTCGGCTACCTTGGGAGAGATCGCGTCCAGAATGATCTTGCTCAGATCGCCGGTATTGGCGGCCATATCCAAGACCGGAATACCGGACCGCGCAATGGCCTGGCTGAATTCCTGCACGATGATATTGCGGATCTGGTTGGAAATTTCATCGGCGGTAAATTCGCCATCGGTGCCGACGATTTCGCGCAGGAATTTCGCGGGATCGGTGATCCGCATCGAATAGGTCCCGAAGGCGCGCAACCGCACCGGACCGAATTCCGGATCGCGCGCCATGATCGGATTTTTCGTGCCCCATTTCAGATCATTGAAACGGGTGGTGCTGACGAAATAGATTTCCGACTTGAAGGGCGATTGGAAGCCATGATCCCAGTGCTGTAAGGTGGTCATGATCGGCATGTTGTTGGTTTCCAACATGTAAAGACCAGGACCGAAGACATCGGCCAGCTGTCCTTCATGCACGAAAACCGCGGCCTGGCCTTCGCGGACCGTCAGCTTTGCCCCGTATTTGATCGCCTGTCCGCGCCGTTCGAAGCGCCAGACCATCGTGTCGCGGCTATCATCAAGCCACGAGATGACATCGACGAATTCGCCTTTCAGGAAATCAAACACCATGGCGAAACTCCTCTTTCCGCAAAGGGCTACAAACAGATCGATTCAACTATCGCTGCCCACAAGTTCGCGGGCAAGCCTTTCGATAATGGGCCGCGCCTCGGCTTCGGTCATACCGGGGCGCAGCGCGGGGTTGTAAAGGATGCGCAGCATCAGCTCATCCTGACTGGTCAGCAAAGCGAATTCTTCGTCATCATTGAAAATTGAAGGACGCGCGCGGGGCGAGTCATTGGCCAGCCCCAAGCCCTGCGCCAGTTCTTCATGGATGCAGGACAGCCGCAACAGGTCGGGATGTTCGGCGCGGATGACGGCGAAGGCGCGGGTATAGCGTCCGGATTTGCCTTCCGACAAAGCATAGACCAGACAATAGGTGGTCAAGGGCATCGCGGTGATGCCGTCGACTTCACCTTTCGACAGCCCCGCAATCGAGGCCATGGCCACTGGGCCCAGCGCGCGGCGTTCGTCTTCGCCAACGATATGCAGGAAGAAATTAGGGTCCTTGTTGTCCAAGGTGATCGGATGGCCGGTCAGCTTGGACAGCCGCGCGATATAGGATTTCACCTTGGCGGTATCCGATGCGCGTTGGCTTGACGGCACTGAAGCACCAAAGTTCAGGCCAAGGCGGATCGGGATATCCCAGCGGCGCAAATGGCTGCTGCTTTGGCCTTGGATCGGGCCGAAAGCGCCACGGCTATATTCGTCGAACAAGGCGATGCGGATGAAGTTTTCCGCCAGCATCCGGTCGGTATAGGGCGTATCCGGCCCGCCGCCATCGGTGCGCAGCAAGCCGTTCGACAACAGTTCACGTTGCACCCGCGCGAAATAGGCCCGTGCGCTTTGGGCTTGGGCACTGGGCGGAGTGGGGCGGTGTCGCGGCACCATGCTGGCCGTGACAGTGGTTTCAGGCGCCGCACGGGGCGGCTGCGGCTTGTTCTGCGGCGTGCTGGGCATGCAGCCCAGCAGCGCAAAGCTGCAGGTCGCTCCCGCCAGCAGCAGGCGAGTAAGATTGGCGGCGCGCCCCATGGGAATCAGTATCTGCCTTTGGTTCGGGTTAGCGGGTCTGGGTCGGTTGCGCGACAGGGCGCGCTTTGGCGGAGGCAAGGGTATCGCGCAGTTCGACTTCCATCTTCTCCAACTCGGCTTCGGCGGCACGACGGCGCGCTTTGCCTTCATCGGCAATGGCCAGGCTGTCGTTGATGGTGGCGATCAGCTGCTCATTGGCCTTTTTCACCGAATTGATGTCGAAGACGCCGCGTTCCATTTCCTCGCGCACGACGCGGTTGGTTTCGCGCAGATTATCGGCGTTTTTGGTCAGCAATTCATTGGTCAGATCCGATGCGCCACGGATCGCATCCGCCGCCTCGCGCGAGCGTTGGATGGTGACCGCCTGCGCCAATTGGGTTTCCCACAGCGGCACGGTATTGACCAAGGTCGAGTTGATCTTGGTGATCAGCGACTTGTCGTTTTCCTGCACCAAACGGATCGAGGGCAGCGATTGCATTGTCACCTGACGGGTCAGCTTCAGGTCATGCACGCGGCGTTCCAGATCATCGCGCGCGGCGCGCAGGTCGCGCAATTCCTGCGCGATCTTGACCTGATCATCTTCCGGAGCGGCCTTCACATCGGCTTCTTTGGCTGGAATGGTGGTCGCATCCAGTTCCGCCAGTTTGGCATCCCCCGCGGCGATATACAGCGCCAGCTCGTCATAGAAGCGCAGGGTCTTTTCATACAAGACATCCAGCGATTTCACGTCCTTGAGCAGGGTATGTACGTGGCGCAACAGCTCTTCGGTGATGCGGTCGATCTGGCTTTGCACATCTTCGTAACGGGCCACGAATTCGGCAAAGGGGGCGGCGCGTCCGGTCAGGCGTTCCCACCAGCTGCGTTCACGGCGCAGGTCCAGTTCGTCCGAGCCGAAGCCACGGATGGTCGATACGATCTTGCGCAGGCTGTCGCCCGCCGGACCCGCATCCTTGTTCTTCACATCGGCCAGCATTTCTTGGCTGATGACCTGTAATTCGGCTTGGGCTTTCGATCCGAAAGAAATGATCGATTGGGTGTTGGTAATATCCAGCTCTTCCATCCGCGTCCGGATTTCTGCGGCTTTGGCTTGGCCCGCCTGATCAAGCGGCTCCACATCAGCGACGGGGACCGGCAGCAGATTGGCGGTGACGTCTTCGATTTGGGTCAAGGTCTGCAGGGCCTGTTCACGGATCGTGTCGGTCATGGATAATACTCTCACTAAAAAAGGGGTTAGGCTTCGGCTTTGAGCCGATCGCGCAGCACGGTTATTTCGATATCAAGGTCGGTGCGATCATCCGTCAGCAATCTGCGCGAACGATCCGCGAAATTGGTTTCCAAATCGTCAAGCAGGCTCAGATATTCCTGCCGCGCGTGCGGGTCGCGGTTGCGGGCGAAGAGATCGGCAAATTTCACCGTCGCATCGCGCGCGCCCATCAAATAGATCGACAGATATTTGCGGGCCGCCGTCAGATCGCGCGGATCGTCTTCCACCTGCCGGAACAGTACCCGAGCCGATGCGGTGAAGCGTTCGACCCGCGTTTCCAACTGGCGATCGCGCGCGCGCAAGATCGCATCCTTCATCGCGCCCAGATAGCGTTCGGCTTCATCCACGGCGCGCGCCACGCGGTCGGTCTGGAAGGTGTCGATCCCTTCGGCCCCCTTGTCGCGCATCGGGTCCAATCCGAAGCTGGTCAGGTGCAAAATCCCGCCGAACAGGCCGAACAAGGCCGGATAGATCGGGTCGGGATAGCGCATCATGCCACCCAGCAGCAGCGCGGCACCTGCCAGAACCGCCCCGAACAGCTTGCGCGGGATGGCGGGACGGCGGGCGATCTTGCGTTGGTCATAGGCGGCATGGGCCTTGATGCCTTCGCGGGTCATGAAGGCCGATGCCATCAGCACGGCGGCTGCGGCAATGCCGAACAGCAAAGCCTTGGGGCTGCCTGCAAGAAAGGCGGGCGGCAGGAACAGCAAAGCCGCGACCCATAGGAAGCGCGCCTTGCCTGCACCGCGCAAAGGCGCTTTGCCGTCAAAGGGATGCGGTTGGTTCAGGCTGGTCTGCACCGGCGGCTGACCGGTATTCGTGCCCTCGCTCGGGACGCTGCCTTGGGGGCTGTATTTACCGCCGAAACGCTGTGCCATTCACAAGCCTCCGCCATAGGCGACATATAGGCTAAGCGCCATGAATAGCAGGAAGGACAAGGTTTGCACGGCGCTGGATGACATATTGGCCCTACTCTCGACCGGTCCGGAAACGCGGAGGTATTCAGAAACTATAGGGTAAGGAATTCTAGCGTGCCAGTGGGGAAAGCCAAGGAAAGCGCATTGCGCTTTCCTTGAAATAATCCGTGAAGGATCCGTTATTTGCGGCCCTTGGGCGCAGGCTTGCCACCCTGGGGGGCATTGCGGGTCGAGGCTTGGCGCGGTGCGCTCGGGCGACGCGGGCCTTTGGCGTCGGGCTTGCCGAAGGATTTGCCTTCCGGCTTGCCGAAGCTGCGACCTTCCGAACGCTCATCACGCGGGCCACCGAAGGATTTGCCCTCCGGTTTGCCAAAGCTGCGGCCTTCCGAACGCTCACCACGCGGTCCGCCGAAGGATTTCCCTTCCGGCTTACCGAAGCTGCGGCCTTCCGAACGCTCACCACGCGGGCCACCGAAGGACTTGCCTTCCGGCTTGCCGAAGCTGCGGCCTTCCGAACGCTCACCACGCGGTCCGCCGAAGGATTTGCCTTCCGGCTTGCCGAAGCTGCGGCCTTCCGAGCGTTCGCCACGCGGGCCACCGAAGGACTTGCCTTCCGGCTTGCCGAAGCTGCGACCTTCCGAGCGTTCGCCACGGTCCGAACCGTAGGAGCGGCCTTCCGGCTTGGCGTAGCTGCGCGGCTCAGAGCGTTCCGAACGTTCGCCGCGATCGGCACCGTAGTTGCGGCCTTCAGGTTTGGTGGCTTTCTGCCAGCTTGACGACAGCTCGTCCAAAGCGGCGCGACCGCGGTTGGACGAGATATGGCCCGGTTCAACCTCGGCGATCATGCCGTCTTTGGTGGCGGCTTTGCGGGTGCGCAAGACGCTGCGGGTCGCGCGGGCAAGGGTGCCGTCGTCACGGGTGACGGTCGGGCGACGCGGACGTGCCGATGCGGTGGGATCTTCCTCAAGCAGGGTGCCCAGCTGGTCGCGCAAGACGCGCGGGCGGATTTCTTCGACTTCGCCCGGTTCCAGCTCGTTCAGACGGAACGGGCCGTAGCTGATCCGGATCAGGCGGTTCACGGCCAGACCGATTTCGCCCATGGCGCGGCGAATCTCGCGGTTGCGGCCTTCGCGCAGGCCAACGGTCAGCCAAGCGTTCGAGCCTTGGTGGCGGTCGACGATCACCTCCATCGGGGCGAAGCGTTCGCCTTCGATGGTGATACCTTTGCGCAGCGGTTCGAAATCGGGGTCGAGCGGATTGCCGTTGACGCGCACACGATATTTGCGCAGCCAGCCGGTCGAGGGCAGTTCAAGGCGGCGCTTCAATTCGCCGTCATTGGTCAGCAGCAGCAGGCCTTCCGAGTTAAGGTCAAGGCGGCCGATGGTCATCACGCGCGGCAGATCTTCGGGCAGATAGTCGAAAATGGTGTCGCGGCCTTTTTCGTCCGAAGACGAGGTCACCAAGCCATTGGGCTTGTAATACAGCCACATACGCGCCGGTTCCGGTGCCGCGACCGGCTGACCCGATACGGTGATCTTGTCTGCCGCGGTCACGTTCAGCGCCGGAGAGGTCACCACCTTGCCGTTCACCTTCACTTCGCCCGCCTCGATCAGACGTTCGGCTTCGCGGCGCGAGGCGACGCCTGCCCGCGACAGCACCTTGGCGATGCGATCCCCGCCTTCGGACGATTTCGGAACGGCCGACGCGGCTTCAGTGGTAGCGCTTGCCCGGCGGGGCGCCCGGACGGGTTTCGTGGGGCTTGTCTTTTCGGGCATGGAAGGTGACCTTTACGCGGGTAAATCTGGATGCGGGGATATCCCGCGAGATACGGTAGAATATTGGTGGATCGAGGCAGGGGCAAGGTGCGGATGGCGGGACCATTCCGCTCTTTCATGGAAATAGCGCTGGAAGAGGCGCGGGCAGCGGCTGATCGCGGAGAAGTGCCTGTCGGTGCCGTGCTTGTGTCACCACAGGGAAATGTCGTGGCGCGGGCGGGCAACCGGACGCGCGAATTGTCCGATCCGACGGCCCATGCCGAGGTGCTGGTGATCCGTGCCGGATGCCATGCGGCAGGGTCCGAACGGTTGATCGGTTATGATCTTTACGTGACCTTGGAGCCCTGTCCGATGTGTGCGGCAGCGATTTCGAATGCGCGGATCGACAGGCTGTATTACGGCGCCGCCGATCCCAAAAGCGGCGGTGTCAGTGTCGGCCCCAGAATTTTCAGTCATCCCCAATGCCACCATGCGCCGGAGGTCTATGACGACATCCATAGCGCGGCATCGGAAGCGCTGTTGAAATCCTTCTTCGCGGCCCGGCGTCGGTAATCGGCGTCGCGAAGACGCTGTGCGCGTTGGTCAAACGTCGGCGGAGCGGGCAGGGAAGGGCGGCGGTCATGCCGCCCTTCGATCGTCATGGCTGCTTACAGCGAGAAGGGCTGCATCACGTCGGGGCTGATCAGGCGCACATCGCTGGGCAGACCGGCGCGCAGGGCGGTCACATCTTGTGCCAATGCGCCGAAGGTCTTGTAATGGCACGGAATAACCGTCTTGAACTGGAAATAGCGGCGCGCGGCATAGGCGGCGCGTTCCATATCCATCGTGTACAGCCCGCCACAGGACAGGATGCCGATGGTGGGTTTGTGGAAATCGGCCATCCATTCCATATCGGCCATGATATCGGTGTCGCCCGAGATATAGACCACCTGATCGTCGCCCTTGATCATGAAGCCTGCGGCATCGCCTGCGGGCTTCAATCCGTCATCGTCGAAGTCGATGCTGGAGGAATGCGTGGCATTGACCATGGTCACTTTTGCAGCGCCGCAAGCGATGGTGCCGCCCTTGTTCATGCCTTGCACATTCTTCACGCCTGCAGCGGTGAAGTAATAGGCCAATTCGTGAATACAAATCAATTGCGCGCCGGTTTCTTCCGCCAGCGTCTTGATTGAGGACGCATGGTCGCCATGGCCATGCGTGAGCAGGATATGCGTGGCCCCTTTGACCGCATCGGCCCGTTTTTCTGCCGGAAAAGCAGGGTTGCCGTCAAGCCAAGGGTCGATCAGCAGAATGGCGTCTTCAATTGCGATACGAAAGCCGGAATGGCCAAGCCATGTGATTTGCATGCGCTCTCCAATAAGTGTGTGGGGCGGACTATAACCGGATTGTGGACAAAGTGTCGCAATTTTGTGCGAGGGGGCGCCAGTAATCGCGCCTTGGCCTTGCGGAGTGCTTGCAGGCTTGGGGGCGCGGCGGTAAACGGAGCCTTGATCAAGAACAAGGGGGCACGCATGTCCATCGACATCGATACCGCCCGCAAGGTGGCCAAACTCTCGCGCATCCGCGTCGAAGATGGCGACCTTCCGGCGCTTGCGGCGAAACTTTCGTCGATCCTCGGCTTTATGGAGCAACTGAACGAGGTTGATGTAGAGGGCGTCGAGCCGATGACCGGCGTCACGCCCATGCGCCTGAAGCGGCGCAAGGACGTCGTGACAGACGGCAATTATCAAGCATCCGTATTGAAGAACGCGCCCGACGCGCGTGAAGGTTTCTTTGCGGTGCCGAAGGTGGTGGAATGAGCGCGAATAGCTGGACGGTTGCCGAAGCGCGTGATGCGCTGCGTAAGGGCGACATTACCTCGGTCGAACTGACCCAAACCTGCCTGAGCGCGATCGATGCGGCGGGCGCGTTGAATGCCTTCGTGCATCATACCCCCGAGATGGCGTTGGAGCAGGCGAAAGCCGCCGATGCCCGTATCGCGGAAGGCAATGCGCCGTCGATGTGCGGCATTCCGATTGGCATGAAGGATCTGTTCGCGGTCAAGGGCGTTCCGACCCAAGCCGCATCGAACATCCTTGAAGGCTTCAAGCCGGAATATGATTCGACCGTCACCACCAATCTGGTGAACAATGGATCGGTTCTGCTGGGCAAGCTGAACATGGACGAATTCGCGATGGGGTCGTCCAACGAATCCTCGTGCTATGGCGCAGCGGTCAATCCGTGGAAGATCGATGATCGTCAACTGACGGCTGGCGGTTCCTCGGGCGGTTCGGCGGCAGCGGTTGCGGCCGATCTGTGCTTGGCCGCGACCGGCACCGATACCGGCGGTTCGATCCGTCAACCGGCGGCCTTCTGCGGCATCACCGGCATCAAGCCGACCTATGGCCGCGTCTCGCGTTGGGGTGTGGTGGCTTATGCCTCGTCCTTGGATCAAGCGGGCCCGATGACCAAATCGGTGCGCGATGCGGCGATCATGCTGGGCGCGATGGCGGGCCACGATCCGAAGGATTCGACATCGATGGATCTGGCCGTGCCGGATTTCGAGGCGGCTCTGACCGGTGATCTGCGCGGCAAGAAGATCGGTATTCCGCGCGAATACCGTCTGGACGGCATGCCTGCGGAAATCGCGGCTTTGTGGGACAAGGGCATGGATATGCTGCGTGATGCAGGTGCCGAGATCGTCGATATCTCATTGCCGCATACCAAATACGCGCTGCCTGCCTATTATGTGATCGCACCTGCGGAAGCCTCGTCGAACTTGGCGCGCTATGACGGTGTGCGCTATGGCCACCGTGCGAAGCTGGGCGCGGGCGACGGCATCACCGAGATGTATGAAAAGTCGCGCGCCGAAGGCTTCGGGCCCGAAGTGCAAATGCGCATCATGGCCGGCACCTATGTGCTGTCGGCTGGCTTCTACGACGCGTATTACAACCGCGCCCGCAAGGTGCGTGCCTTGATCAAGCGCGACTTCGAACTGGCTTTCGCCGCTGGCGTCGATGCGATTCTGGCGCCGACCACGCCCTCTTCGGCCTTCGGTCTGGGCGAGCAAAGCGGTGGCGATCCGGTCGCGATGTATCTGAACGACGTCTTCACCGTGACGCTCAATCTGGCAGGTCTGCCGGGTGTGGCGGTTCCGGTCGGTCTGGACCAAAAGGGTCTGCCGCTGGGTCTGCAGCTGATCGGTCGTCCGTGGGAAGAAGCCGATCTGCTCAATCACGCTTATGTTCTTGAGCGTGCGGCAGGTTTTGTGGCGAAACCCACCAAATGGTGGTAATCGCAGGCTGATATGGCAAAAATCGGGGACGTGAATATGCGGCTTACCGCGGTCTTGTTGCTTCCATTGTCCGTAGCGGCTGTTGCCGGTTGCACCCCTTCGGTGCCCAACAGCGGTCAGGGCGTGGGCTTCCAGAACTATAATTCTTATGGCCAGCAGGGCGTTAACAACGGCTATGGCGCTGCGTTCCCGCAACAAAATCAAGGAGCTGCCACTTCGGCGGCTCCTGCCGCGACTTTCTCGACCGAAAGCATCGGCGCGGCGATCGACCGTGCGGGCCAAGGCGGGGCGGCGACGACATCGGGCACCGGCTATGAGGCGCCTTATGCCGGTTACGGCTATCAGCAGTCCACGGGTGCCTTGATCGGCGGCCAATCGGGCGGGGTGATGGTCACATCGCAGACGCAGGCTCCGCCTGTCGTGGTATCCACCGGCAATCGGGCGATTTCGGACGAGCAAAGCTTTGAGGCGGTCGCCTCGCGCGAGACGATCCAAAGCGACAAGGAACGCATCGAGCGGAACAAGGCGCAATACCAAGTGGTGCAGCCCGGTGCTTTGCCGACGCGCAGCGGATCGGGCAGCCCGAATATCGTGCAATATGCGCTGTCGACCCAACACCCCAAGGGGGCGTCGATGTATAGCCGCAGCTCCTTCGGCTATGGCGGCTGGATCAACAATTGCGGCCAATATGCATCGCCTGATCTGGCGCAGGAAGCCTTCTTGGCCAATGGCGGTCCCAGCAAGGACGGCAAGAAGCTGGACCCCGATGGCGACGGCTATGCCTGCGCTTGGGACCCGTCGCCCTTCCGGATGCGCTGAGCGCTTATGCACTATCCCTCCCCGAATTTCGGGCCAAGGCGCGGGACCGATCGTCCCGCGCTTATTGTTATCCATTATACCGCGATGGACGGCTGCGAAGCCGCCTATGACCGGCTGTGTCTGGCAGAAGCCGAGGTATCGGCGCATTGGTTGATTTCCGCGCAGGGTCAGGCCCATGCCTTGGTCGATGAGGCCGCGCGGGCATGGCATGCCGGCGCTGGCGCTTGGGGCAGGCAGGGGGATGTGAATTCCCGTTCCATCGGCATCGAATTGGACAATACCGGATCGGTGCCGTTTTCCGCTCCGCAGATGAATGCCTTGGAAGACCTGCTGCGGGCGATCATGGCGCGCTGGGAGATTCCGGCCCATGCCGTGATCGGTCATTCCGATATGGCCCCCATCCGCAAGATCGACCCCGGCCCGCGGTTCGACTGGCAGCGGCTGGCGCGGCAGGGGCTGTCGGTCTGGCCCTGCGCGGGGATCACGGCCGATCCTGCGGCCTTCCGGCAGGCCGCCTTGGCCTTCGGCTATCCCGATGTGGAGGATGACGCCCTGCTGTCCGCCTTCCGCCTGCGCTTCAGGCCGCGCCACACAGGCCCGCTAGACGCCGTGGATGCGGGGATGGCCTGTGACTTGGCCGAACGCTTCGCCGCGCCCCAGAGGGCCGCTTGACGGCGGTTGATGCAGGCCCTATGTCGGGCCTCGCGCGGATGGCTGGATGACCGCGGAGGGTGCAAACCTTTCGAGGAAAGTCCGGACTCCATGAAGTAAGGGTGCCGGGTAACGCCCGGCGAGGGTAACCTCAGGGAAAGCGCCACAGAGAAGAGACAGCCATGGTTCGCCATGGTGATGGTGAAACGGTGGGGTAAGAGCCCACCGCAGGACTGGCAACAGGACTGGCACGGCAAGCCCCACCCGGAGCAATGCCGAATAGGGACCTCGCGTGGCGAAAGGTCTGCGACTGTCACCGGCGGCAACGCCACTGGCGATAGCAGAGACCTCCCACAGGGATACTTCAGCCCAGAGGTCCGGGTTGGCAGCTTGACCCGCATGGTAACATGTTGGGCAGAAGAATGGTCATCCAGAGGTGGCAACACCTTGGACAGAATCCGGCTTATAGGCCGTCCGCGCGATTCTTACAGGCATCTAGGAAAAGAAGGGATTTATCCCCGATTTTCTGCCGTCCATGCTCTTGACCTTTGCGCCTGCATCGGGTCAATCGGCGGCAGATCGCAGGTTTAGCGGATGTTGGTGCAAAAGATAGCCATCTGAAGCGAATGCCTGTTGACTCTGGTGGTGCCAACCTTAAAAGGCACTGATCAAGAATTTTCGCGGGGAAGCGGTTGTTTCCCTGATCTAGGAGAGACGACTATGGCGAAGCCGACGACGATCAAGATCCGTCTGAACTCGACGGCGGGCACCGGGCACTTCTATGTGACCAAAAAGAATGCCCGTACCATGACTGAAAAAATGTCCGTGAATAAGTACGACCCCGTCGTGCGCAAGCACGTCGAGTACAAAGAAGGCAAGATCAAGTAAGATCCTCGCGATCTTCTTGTTCAAGAGCCGTCCTTCGGGGCGGCTTTTTGCTTTTCCGGCCGTGGCAGATCAGGGTCTGGATCGGGATAAAGAAAAAGGGCCGGAGTTTCCTCCGGCCCTTTTCTATTGCGATGTGCCAGCTGGCTTATTCGCGGTTGCCCATGAATTGCAGCAGGAACATGAACATGTTGATGAAGTCCAGATACAGCTGCAGCGCGCCCATGATGGCCGCTTTGCCCAGCCATTCTTGGTCGCCCATCGCGGCATGCTGGATGTATTCATTCTTGATGTTCTGGGTGTCATAGGCGGTCAGGCCTGCAAAGATCAGGATACCGATCACCGAAATCGCGAAGGACAAAGCCGAGGACGCGATGAAGATATTGACGACCGATGCCACCAGAAGGCCGATCAGGCCCATGAACAAGAAGGTGCCCATGCCGGACAGGTTCTTCTTGGTGGTATAGCCATAAAGCGACAGGGCCGCGAAGGCGATTGCCGTGCAGAGGAAGGTCTGCGCGATCGACACCCCGGTGAAGGCGCGGAAGATCCATGCCAGCGACAGACCCATGGCGGCTGCGTAGACATAGAAGAACAGCTGCGCCGCTGCGACCGACATGCGGTTGATCATCGCGCTGAAAGCGAAGACCATGATCAGCGGTGCGAACATTGCCGCCCAGCCCAGAATGGTCATGCCGCCCGCCGGGTTGCGGAAGATCGACATCAACGCATCCGAGGAGCCAACAGCCCAAGCAACACCTGCGGTCAGCACCATGCCGACGGACATCAGCCCGTAGACTTTGTTCATATGGGCGCGCAGGCCCTGATCGATCTGGGCGGCACGGGCATTTGCGCCGGCCGTACGGATCGTGGTGTAGTCAGCCATGTGAAAGCCTCCGATATAACGTTTATCCCGCGGATTGCGTGCCGCGCGGGGGTTCACCCAAGAATATCGGAAAGAGGCGCGTCCAATTCAAGAACTTCTGCCAGAACTTGGATGCAAAATCAGTGGTTTTTGTCGGATTTGTGGTTAACCGTGCCGCCAGAAGCCCAAAAAGCGCCGCCAAGTGGCGAAAGCGATGAGAGAATCTGGCGGGGGGGTGGTGGGATCGGCGCGAAGGGGGGGCAAGCAATGCTGCCCGCAGCCCTTCGGCCGTCACGTTTTAGCGGCGGCGCGACTGGCGTGCGACGCTGGGCTGGTCCCAGATGGGACGATTGGCTTCCTGATGGGCCTGATCGCGGGTCAGACCCAGATCCATCAAGCTACGGTCATCGAGACGGGCTAGTTCATGGCGTTGGCGCTGCGTGGTCAAAGCCGCGCGGACAAGAGACCAAAGCCGCGGGCCGCTGCCAACTTTCTGCACGCGCCGCGTTGCGACCGTTGCAGTGTGGAGCGAGGCAAACATGGGATTTCCTTTCAAGGGAAGGCGTCGTTATTCAAAACACAGAGTCAAAGCGCGGCGGATGTCCGCCAAAGCGCTTGCTTGCTTTACGTCATTCTGTTCCATTCGAAAAATGAATGGTTTTGAAGTTTTGTATCAAAAGGTGTGATGATGCCGCGCAATCTGGATATTACGGCGTTGCGTAGCTTTGTGGCGGTGGCCGATGCGGGCGGGGTGACCAGGGCGGCAGGGTTTCTGAACCTGACGCAATCGGCAGTGTCGATGCAGATCAAGCGGCTGGAAGACGCGCTGGATACCGAATTGCTGGACCGCTCGCAGCGCCAAGTGGGATTGACGGCGGCGGGGGAACAATTGCTGGGCTATGCCCGCAAGATGCTTGCCTTGAATGATGAAGCCTTGCACCGGCTGACCCGCGATCCGCATGAGGGCGAAATCGTTTTGGGCGTGCCGCATGATATTGTTTATCCTGTGATTCCCCAAGTGATGAAGGCTTTTGCGCGGGCCTATCCGCGCATGAAGGTGACCTTGATTTCATCTTTCACGCGGGTGCTGAAGGCCCAGTTCGGGCGCGGCGAATGCGACATCATCCTGACCACCGAAGACGTGGTCGAACCCGATGGCGAGACCTTGGCGCAATTGCCCTTGGTCTGGGTCGGCGCACCGGGCGGGCAGGCGTGGAAATCGCGCCCCTTGAAACTGGCCTATGAACATAACTGCATCTTCCGCCAAGGCGTGCAGGAGGCTTTGGATGAGGCGGGCATCCCTTGGGTGATGGCGGTGGAAAGCGATTCCACCCGCACCATCGAGGCCAGCGTCAGCGCCGATCTGGCGGTGCATAGCGTCTTGGCAGGTTCTGAGCCGCCCTATGTCGAGCGAATCACCCATGGTGGCGCCTTGCCCGATCTGGGAGGCACCTTGGTCAATCTTTATGTGGCCGATCCCGTGCATAGCCCCGTCGTGCTGGAATTGGCGGAAATGATCCGCCAAGGATATCGCAAGCCCGCGGGCAAGCTGTAAGCCTGCGGCACCCGTTTGCCGCGGCAAAGCCATCTGCGATGTGTCATGGGCGCTCAAGAGCTGTGGTTATGGACGCGCTGCAAGACGCATCCGCCAGCCGAAGCGGTCAACCAGCTCATTCTGCACGAAAAACCTTCAATTAAGACCGATTTTTGCCGCGATTTAAATTCAGGGTCAAAACCGAAATAATCATGGGTGTTTGATCGGGATCAAATACATCTTAAGCGACGCACGCCATTATGGTGCCATGGCAAATTGAATCGCGAAATGCGGATTCGGTTTGCGACATGCGAAGATCGCTGGACTTGCTCCCGTTGGAAGCACCCATGACGAAGATTTGCGGTCGCGATCGGGTGATCAAAAGCCGAACCAGAAAAGGCACATGCGGTGACTGCACGTAAATTTGTTTTGAAAACCGATTTTGGCACATCTGTTGCTTATTGATTCATGTATTTCAGTGTGGAGTGACGAATGAAACATCCGGTAGACGCATTCGTGGGCAAACGCATTCGGCAAAGGCGCTGGATGGTCGGGGTGACCCAGCAACAGCTGGCTGATAAGGTCGGCATCAAGTTCCAGCAGATCCAGAAATATGAAACCGGCATGAACAGGGTCAGCGCATCGCGGCTTTGGGATATTGCCCAAGTGCTGGGTGTCGAGATCGCCCATTTCTTCGACGGGCTTGGCCAAAGCGACGGTCAAGGCGAAGACGCGCCGGTTGCTCCGGCCGCAGCGCCTTTCGCTATCGACGGCATCTTTGCGGAACGCGAAGCCCTAGAGCTGGTCCGCTCTTATTATGCGATCCCCGAAGCCCAGCGCCGTCGGCTGTTCGACTTGGCCCGTGTCCTGAGCGACGCGGCCTGATCCACGCGCCGCCGCTGCGCCTCACGCTGGCGCGAAGATGGCCATGCTTGCACAATCGCTGCGGGCAGGCTTTCTTGCGGTGGGGGCGGGTAAAATTCTTGACCTCTGGCGGGGGCGGGGGTAGCGCCGAAAGGGATGGGCGTGGATGCCCACTTTAGCGGCCTACCATAGTTCCAAAAGGGGCAAGAGATGCTGACGCAAGATCTTCAAGACAGTTTGATCGCCACGGCCCATGCTTTGGCCGATGCCGCCCGCGCGGCGACTTTGCTGCATTTCCGGCGCAGCGATCTATCGGCGGAAAGCAAGGAGGACCAGCGTTTCGATCCGGTCACCGTGGCCGATAAGCTGGCCGAGGAAAATATGCGCGCGCTGCTCGCCAAGTTGCGCCCCGATGACGGGATATTGGGGGAAGAATATGGCCGCGTCGAAGGCGTGTCGGGGCTGACATGGGTGCTGGACCCGATCGACGGCACCCGCGGTTACCTGAGCGGCACGCCGACTTGGGGCGTGCTGATTTCGGTCGCTGATGACACCGGCCCGATCTACGGCGTGATCGACCAGCCCTATATCCGCGAACGTTTCGAAGGCGGTTTCGGCATTGCCCGTGTCGATGGGCCTTCGGGGATTTCGGAATTGCGCACCCGTCCGGCGCGGGCCTTGTCCGAAGCGATCCTGCTGTCGACCTTCCCCGAAGTCGGCACTGCCGATGAGCATGCCGCCTTCCGCCGCGTGTCGGATCGGGCGCGGCTGACGCGCTATGGCATGGATTGCTACGGCTATGCGCTTTTGGCGACGGGCGGTGTCGATCTGGTGATCGAGGCAGGCTTGCAGACCTATGATGTGCAGGCGCCGATTGCGGTGATCCAAGCGGCGGGCGGTATTGTCACCAACTGGCAGGGTGGTCCTGCGCATCTGGGGGGGCAGGTGCTGGCGGCAGCCAATGCTGAAATCCACGCCGAAGCCATGGCTTTGCTGAACGCCACGGCCTGATCAACGGGCCTAATCGACCAGCCTGATCGCCAGACTTGCTTTAGAACGCGGGGGCTGGCAGGAAGGGTATCGGTCCGAGTCCTTTTCCCCTTCTGTCGGACCCGATCGGTGTCCGCCGAAGGGGACATAGGGACACCATGCAAGATATCCTGATCCGTAACGCCGAAACTGTCGTCACCATGAATGCCATGCGCGATGAAATCACCCGTGGCGAGGTGCTGATCCGCAACGGCGTTATCTGTGCTGTCGGCCATGATCTGGCCGCGCAAGGCCATGACCTAAGCCGTGCCAAGGTGATCGACGCCAAGGGCTGTGTCGTCACCCCCGGTTTGGTCAATACGCATCACCATCTCTACCAGACGCTGACCCGCGCCGTGCCGGGCGGGCAGGATGCGCTGCTGTTCGGCTGGCTGCGGACATTATATCCCATTTGGGAAAAGTTCGGGCCGGAAGAGATGTTCGTATCCGCGCAGATCGGTCTGGCAGAGCTGGCGCTGTCGGGCTGCACGCTGAGTTCGGACCATCTGTACCTTTATCCCAATGGCGCGCGGCTGGAAGATACCATCCATGCCGCGCAGGAATTGGGCCTGCGCTTCCATCCGACGCGTGGTGCCATGAGCATCGGCGAATCCAAGGGCGGTCTGCCGCCGGATTCATTGGTGGAACAGGAGGCGTCAATCCTTGAGGACATGATCCGCGTGGTCGATGCCTTCCACGACCCGCGCGAAGGATCCATGGTGCGGGTCGGCCTTGCACCCTGTTCGCCCTTTTCCGTCAGCCGGGACCTGATGCGCGATGCGGCTTTGCTTGCGCGCGACAAGGGGGTGATGCTGCATACCCATCTGGCCGAAAACGACGAGGATATCGCCTATTCGCTGGCGCAATTCGGCTGCCGTCCGGGTCAATATGCCGAAGATCTGGGCTGGACCGGCGCGGATGTCTGGCATGCCCATTGCGTGAAGCTGGATGCGGCCGAGATCGACCTGTTCGCACGATCTGGCACGGGGGTGGCGCATTGCCCCTGTTCCAATTGTCGTCTGGGCTCGGGGATCGCGCCGGTGCGCCAGATGCGCGATGCGGGCGTCAAAGTGGGCTTGGGGGTCGACGGATCGGCCAGCAATGATGCGGGCAATCTGGTCGCGGAGGCCCGCCAGACCATGCTCTTGCAGCGGGTGGCTTATGGAGCCGATGCGATGTCCGCCCGAGAAGCCTTGGAAATCGCGACCTTGGGCGGCGCGAAGGTCTTGGGCCGTGACGATTGCGGCGCGATCAGCCCTGGCAAGCGCGGCGATATCGCGATCTGGGACATATCGGGCATCGAATCCGCGGGATCTTGGGACGCGGTTGCGGCGTTGGTCTTCTGCGGTCCGACCCGTGTGCGCGATTTGTTCGTGGAAGGCCGCCAAGTGGTTGCTCATGGACAGCTGGTCACGATAGACCTGCCCAAGGTAATCGAACGGCAAAAACGTCTGGCAAAGGGGTTAATGGATAAATGAGTCACGATTTCGGATCGCAAAAGCGCGAGACCTTTGACAGCTTCACCGAAATGAAAAAAGCGGGCGCGCAATTGCCCGCGACCTCGGTGGTGGAGTTCTATCTTCTGGCAGAAGACGATGCCGCGAAATGGGGCCCTTGTGAAAAGGCTTTGCAAGCGGCTGGCTTCGACACCGCGCGGGACGAGGATGGCGAAACCCTGATCGTCACCACCAAGGGCGAAGTGCGCATCACGGCCGAAACCATCTGGGCCGTCGAAGAAAAGATCACTGAAATCGCGTTGAAATTCGAATTCGTGCCGGATGGCTGGGAATTCGGCTTCGACGAGTGATCGGACGCTGAAAACACGATGCCGCCCTTCAAAAGGCGGCATCGTTTCTATTTGGGCTTAGGGCTGCTGCGGCTTGGCTTTGGTGACGATGAAGGCCAAGGGGAAGGCGATCCGCGACACCAGTTGGGTCATCACAAAGGCGATCGGCCAAGCGATCAGGAATTGGGTCAACCATTCGGTGACCACGAAATTTTCTGGCCCGATGGCCACGAACATCATGATGCCCGACATGGTGAAAGCCATCATGCAAGTCATGAAGATTTGGGCGACGATCAGAGTTTTCTTTTCCATAAGTCCGTTCTTTCATAAAAACCGGACTGACCATGCGGGATCTGACCGCATAGGTGCAGCGCCGGTTAACCTCGGCGCCGCGGGTTCCTCTGCTGCAGGCAGGGACTAGATCTTGCCAGAAGCAAGGGCCGGAATAACCAACCGACCTCAGAATCTTTTCGACCAGCGATACATAGCATCTTGGTCCCAAAGTGCAATTATCCAAGCGGATGTGTCGCAGTCAGCTTATTCTGTCCGCATAGGGCTGGGCCTTTGCTTATGGGCCGACAGCGCCTCCAAGGCGCGCGACCGGCCCAAGGCCAGCCGGATGTCATCGGCGCTGTCGCGATAGGGCGTGGGGATGTCCCAAGACAGCGGTACGGCTTGCACGTAAGCATCGGCCTCAGGCGCAGTGCCGCCCTGATACCCCGCCAGCCAGCGCTGGCGATAGCGCGCCGCCGCATCATATTGCGCAGCCTGCTTGACGGGGTTGAAGATGCGGAAGAAGGGCGATGCATCGGGGCCGCAGCCCGCAACCCATTGCCAGTTCATCGCATTCGATGCGGGGTCCCAATCGGTCAGGCAATCGGCGAAATGCGCCAGCCCCAAACGCCAATCGGTCAGCAGATGCTTGGTCAGCCAGCTTGCCACGACCATCCGCACGCGGTTGTGCATCCGCCCCGTCACCCACATCTCGCGCAGTCCGGCATCGACCAGCGGCACGCCGGTGCGCGCCTGCTGCCACGCCTGCAGATCGGGGTTTTCGCCGCGCCACGGGAAATCCTGCCATTCCGACTTCCACGGGCGCTGGGCCAGATCGGGGAAGTCGATCAGCATATGCCAGGCGAATTCGCGCCAGATGACCTCCGACAGGAATTTATCGATCCCCGCCGCTTGGGCAGGATGCAGTTGCGCATGCAAAGAGGCGCGCGCCCAGATCAGGCGCGGACTGATTTCACCCAAGGCCAGATGTTCCGACAGGTTCGATCCGACATCTTCCGCCGCATGATCGCGTAGGTCGGGATAGGGTTGGGCATGGTCCAGAAAATCGTCAAGCCGCTGCAAGGCCTGCGTCTCGCCCACCGGCAGCATATGGGCCGCCAGCACGCTTGCACCGCGATGCAGATCGGGGGCAAAGGGCGGCACTGCATCCAATAACCCGCGAGAGGGCAGAGCCGCGATTTGCGTAACGTCAGGGCAGGGCGCATCCGGCCCCAGCCTGCGCAAGGCGCGGGCGAAGGGGGTATAGACCCGATAGGCGCTGCCCTTGGCCGCTGTCACCTTTTGCGGCGCGATCAGCAGATGCCCCTGATGCAGGCGCAATTGGCAGGCTTGGCCCCGCAACGCCGCGCTCAGCGCCGCTTGGACACGGCGCTGTTCGACCCATGGCCAATCGTTTTGGTGGATCGCCGTTGCGCCGATGTCTTGGGCCAATGCGGGCAGCAGATCGGCCGCTTCGCCTTGCAAAACGGTCAGCCTTTGACCTGTCCGCGCAAGCCAAGCCGCATCAAAGGCCCGCAGCGCCGCCTGCAACCGCAAGCGCGCCGCCGCGCCAAGCCCTTGTACCAGCCGATCGACCACAAAGACCGGTAACACCGGTCCCTGCGCGACCGCCGCGCGCAAGGCTTCGTTGTCATGGAAGCGGAAATCGCGCGCGAGCCAAAGGATGGAGGTCATGGAAGCTCTCTGTAACTGCGGGTCTTGGCGCAATCTAACATGTGGGGCGGTGGCGGCACCCCCTTTTTACCGCTCCGACTTGGAAGGCGTGACGATAATAACACTTTGTTAATACTTGCCGGCGTATCGTAGAATTTTTGGAGATATGAATGAAGTTGTTTGCTTTCGCGGCCCTTGCAGCACTGTTGGCCGCCCCTGCCGTTGCGGCCAATCGCGTGGTCACCTTCAGCAATAATACCGAATTCGTCGCCGATGCGATTTACGGATCCAATGTCGGCGAGGGGTCTTGGGAAGAAGACATCCTTGCTGCCGATGTCTTGGGATCGGGTGAATCCATCGATATCAATTTCGACGACGGCTCGGGCTATTGCAAATTCGATTTCAAGGTCACCTTCACCGATGGCGATGCGGTGGTGATGGAAGACGTGAATGTCTGCGAGGTATCGGACGTGCGCATCGACTGATCGCAGGCAGCTTGCTGCGATCAGCGCTACAAAGCCCGCTGCGGTCTGTGCAGCGGGCTTTGGCGTGAAGTCAAAGAAACGGAAAGCATGGGCAAAGAGCTCAAATCCGAGCGTTTTGCAAATTTCCGCTCGTTTGATTTCAAGAACTTATAGCACTCCGCGAAAAGCCAGAAAACGATAAGCCTGCGTAAGAAACCAAAAGCATGCGCAAAATTAACATACTGTTATTATTGCGGCAATTTCGTTCTTTGGTCTTCGAGATGCAAATTGCAAGCAACAAATGAGCCGATGCGATCGGTGATGCCGCCAGTTCGCCTTGCGAGCCGGGGTAAATACCTGCATTACCGCATCCAGTTCGCCTTGCGAGCCGGGGTAAATAGCTGTCACTTCGTGTCTTTTGAGCCATAGAGCAGGGTGATCAGGTTAAAGTCAGCGCGGGATGACGACTTAGTCTTGCGGGACGCGCCGCTTGCCAAGGGCATTTACTTGTTGATCTCATGGGGCACCGCGAATGGACCAAGCCGGTAATCATCCGTCTTTTAACGGGGCTCTGGCGTAGGATTTATGAAGCCAGTTTCAGCTTTTGGGCTGGCGTCATGCCGCCAATGCCCGTGTTGGGAGGGGCGCGATTATATGCCCGGTCGAAATGGGGGCCAGTTCGGAAGGAGGCTGAAAATAACTCACCCGCTCAGTATGTTTGGCGATCCGCATTCTTGTGAGCCGAGGTCAGCTAAACTAGAGGTTAAGCAGATCTAACCCAGATAGTCATTACCTTGGTTCTTTAAGAACCGCGGTCACAGGCAAGATCGCGTTTCATCTTTCCAGGTATGGGGTGCGCCTTTGGGCTATATACATTCAATGATCGCGAGGACGCAGGGCATTCGCCGCACAGCTCCAGTAAAATGGCGCTCTTTTGAGACGATGTGTGGGGTCTTTTGGGAAGCGGAAGGACGCGATGAGGCCAGTGGCTATTATTGCTCACCAGACCCTAGGATCCTGCTCTTCTTCAGTGACGTCTCTCAGCATATCGGGATGTCTTATACCGGACCGGTCAAAGATCCGCTGATCCAACCTCTTGCCAGAGCCATCTATGTTCCCGCAGGCACACAGCTATGGACTAAGTTCGGTTCGAAGGTGAGCTTTAGCCATCTTGATCTACACCTAAAGGAATCCTGGCTGCATGATCGACTAGGTCGGGACACACGCGGTGCGGTGTCACTCGATAAGCTACTGCAGTTCAACGATATTAATGACGATCCCCAGATTTGCGTCATTGGGGAGGCGTTGAAACATGCAATCTGCTCTGGTGATCAGCATCCGGTGGTTTCGGAAAGCCTAGCGATCGCATTAGCGGGGGCGATGCTCGCGCCTAAACAGGATCGGCCGAACGTTAGTGTTCAAAATGGTGGGTTAACGCCCTCACAGATGAAGCGCTTGATTAAACGGGTTGAGGACCACCCTGCAAAGCGGTTTCGCAACGCGGAATTTGCAGAGGAGGTCGGACTTTCACCCAGTTGGTTCGCGCATGCTTTTAAAATAACGACCGGCAAATCGCCGTTGCAGTGGCAGCAAGAACGCCGTGTCGCTGCTGCTAAGCAACGCTTGTTGTTGAACGATGACAGCATCGCCGAAACTGCAAGCGTATTCGGTTTTGCGGATCAGGCACATTTCACGCGGGTTTTTAGGCAGGTTACAGGCACGACGCCTGCGGCTTGGATGCGAGAAAGCCGCAGGCTCGCCGGATTATCCTCAGATCTGGTCAGCGATTTGATCGAGCAAAAATGAGGCGGTGGATCTTACCAGCGATGGGTCAAATTCAGGCTGACCTTACGACCCGGATTATAGTAATCGGCGGTGCCAGATCCGACCACATGCTGATCGTCAAAGAGATTGCTGATATTCATCTGCAGCGAGGCGGACTCGCTCACATCCATCGAGACCGAGGCATCCACCAATAGGGCCGATGAGCTTTTGCGCGTGTTAGCTGCGTCAAAATAATAGGAGCCGGTATGACGCAGACCCAGACCAAATGTCATATCGCGCTTTGCGAGTGCATTCTCTACTTTATAGGTGCCCCAGATTGATGCCGAATGGCGCGGCGCGGCTGTGAATTCCTTGCCGGTCAAATCTACGCCACGGCTGATGGCGCCCCGCACGAATTCGGTGTCCATATAGGAATAGGATGCGATCACGCTCAGCTCGTCATTGATCTCGGCACGTGCCTCCAAATCAAGGCCGCGCGCCCGGGATTCACCCACGGTTTCGCGTTCGATACGGCCATCGGGTTGCACCACGGCAATGGTGACATTCTCTTTGGACAGATCGTAGATCGAGGCCGAGAACAGCGCATTCATGGCGATGGGTGCATATTTCACGCCTATTTCGTATTGCGCCCCCCGTTCGGGTTCGACGCCGATCGAAGGGGGTGCCACGGATTCGACATAGCTGGCATAGGCCGAGACCTCGTCAGTGACTTTATAAGTCAAAGCCACGCGCCCCGATGTTTCTGCAAACGACCCCGAGGTGCTGGTGCCAGCAAGATGATTGGTACTGGTCAGATCAAGAAAATCGCGGCGCAGGCCACCGGTAAAGATCAGACGTTCGTTGAACGACAGGTTCTGCGTCACGAACAGCGACTTTGCCGCATAATCCATGGTCGTGTCGCTGTAATAGCTCAGCACGCTTGGGCGGCCGCTATAGACCGGATTGCTTACATCGATCGGGCTGCTTGTTCCGGAGAAGCTTGCGCTGCTGCTCTCGGCATTGCGGAACTCAACGCCGGCAAGAGTGCTGCTGGCGATAGAGCCCATCTGGCGATCATATTGCAAGACGACATTGCCGATGACCTCATCGGCATCGCTATTGCTGCCAAAGTTGAAGCGGGGCACGCTGGTGCCCGTGCGACTGGTGTTATCCGAGAGGTAGATGTAGCCGAAGTTGTCGGTCAATGTGCTGTAGCGCAGGTTGCTGCGCAGGCTGAGGCCGCCGCCGAATTGGTGGGTCAGCAGCATGCTGGCCGATTTGCGGTCGACGTTTTGGTAATTGAACTCGGGTTCGCCGAAGAATGTCGAGCGGTCATATTCCCTGTCCAGCGGATAGCCTCCGCTGTTAGGCGAGCCATCGCGCTTGAGGTAATCCAGAACGAAGGTCAGGGTGGTGTCATCGCTCGGGCGCCACGACAGGCCACTCATCAAGAAGGTCTCGTCATCGCGAGAGAAATCATAGTCGCGTTTTCCGTCACGCAGTTTGCCGGTGATCCGGAAGGCGAGATCGCTGTTGGGGATGGCATTGCCGAAATCGAAACTCGTTTCCCTGCTGCCAAGGCTGTCAAATCCAAGACTGACTTCCGCGATCGGTTCGAATTTGGGTTGGCGCGTGACGAAATTCACCGAGCCCCCCGGATCCCCCATGCCAAAGAGCGTTGAGTTCGATCCCCGCATCACTTCGACCCGTTCAAAGGCAAGGGGTTCCTCACGCACACCGCGCATGGAGCCAAGCGTCAGGCCGTCGCGGAAGGTTGTCGCTTGGAAGCCACGCACGAGGAAATAGTCGTTGCGATCATCGGTGCCATAGTAATCGGAGTGGATCCCGGCTGAGTATTGCAGCACCTCTTCGGTGGTCGCTGCATTGCGATCTTTCAGCTCTTTTTCGGTGATGACAGAGACGGATGCCGGCGTATCAAGAAGGTTGGTGGCGACCTTGCCACCCGCCCACATCTCGTTTGCCACAACCGAATTCGCATCTTCGCTCGAGCGGCCAATACCGTCGACAATGATCGTGCCCAGGCGCACGGTGCCTGCATTATCCTCAGCCGTTTGTGCCAGCGCAGGTGTCCCGCAGAGGAGTGCCAGAACCATAGTGCCTGATTTGAGGGTCGCGAGAGAGGTGCGAACTGGTCTGATGGATGGGTGTGTCAATGCCAAATTCTCCAAGCGTGGCAGCCTAGCTTGATGTGGCGCGCATTTTGCTGGCTGCGAAAAGCTGCAGTTGGCTGGGGTCGCAGATCAAGGGTGCGGTTATAGGGTGAAAGGGTTCGTGCCGTGCAGGCTCGGACCCCCGTGATATATCCCTTAGCAAGTCAGACAGATCTTTTATTGAAGTATCTGACTTTTTTTGTATGGAATCACTGTAAAGAGGGATCTGCCCTGCGGCGCGGGGGGCGAAGGCCTTGACGCTAAGGGGGGCGAGACCGCAGAAGCCGCCTAGTTGATCTGATTTAAGGGGGCAGTCATGCACATTGCCACGACATTCAAAAGCATTTCTGGCGCGCAAATTACAGCGGCTATTGGCGTGGCGATGCTCTGTGTTCTGGGTCAAGTCGCGGCGGCGCAGGTACAGGAGACTGCGGCCCAAAGCTATCCTATCGCGATTAAACACGCCTTTGGCGAAACGGTGATCACCGCCAAGCCGCAACGTGTTGCGACGGTGAATTGGGCCAACCACGAGGTCCCTCTAGCGCTTGGTGTGGTGCCCGTAGGGTTTGCTTCTGCGGCCTTCGGCGATGACGATGGCGATGGTGTTCTGCCTTGGGTCGAGGCAAAGCTTGAAGGTTTGGGAGCCCCAGTTCCTACCTTGTTCGATGAAGGTGACGGGATCGACTTCGAGGCCGTCGCGGCAAGCGCACCGGATGTGATTTTGGCCGCTTATTCAGGTCTGTCCCAAGCGGATTACGACAAACTAAGTCGCATCGCACCGGTGGTTGCCTATCCGCAATCGCCGTGGTCGACCGATTGGCGAGACACTATTTTGATGAATGCCGCCGGTATGGGGATGCAGACCGAGGGCCAAGCCCTTGTTGCCGAATTGGAAGCCAGTATCGCTGCCACTCGCGCAAAGCATCCCCAGATGGAGGGGCGCTCGGTGATGTTCGTGACCCATCTTTCAGCGGCGGATCTGAGCCGGATTGGCTATTATACAGATAACGATTCCCGCGTGCGTTTCTTCCATGATCTGGGCTTGGTCTCCCCGAAGGTCGTAGCGGCGGCCAGCGCCGACGGGGCCTTCAAGGGCGAACTGAGCGCCGAGCGGATCGATGACCTCGCTGCGGTCGACATCTTGGTCACCTATGGTGGCGAAGAGCTGCGCCAGAAGCTGTCTTCGAACCCATTGACCGCACAATTGCCGGCCGTTGAACGGGGCGCCCTTGTGCTGTTGGGCAATGATCCAATCGGGACTGCAGCCAATCCGACACCGTTGTCGATCCCTTATGTGCTTGAGGGTTACGCCACCTTGCTGTCCGAAGCAGCGCAGCGCGGCAAATGATCGAGACGCATGCGCGCGCCAACAGACAGCGCCATCTGCGCGTGGCAGTCGTGACTATCGCCTTGGGAATGCTACTATGCATCGCGGCGGGGTTATCGATTTCGTTTGGCGCAAGATCGGTCAGCTTGGCAGAAATTTCAGCGGGGCTCCAAGGCCGGATCGACGGCTTGGGCGCTGCAGCCGTTGCGCTGCGCATCCCTAGAACGGTTCTAGCGCTATTGGCGGGTGCCGCATTGGGCCTGTCAGGGGCCTTGATGCAGGGGGTGACCCGTAACCCTCTGGCTGATCCAGGTATTTTGGGCACCAATGCGGGGGCAAGCCTTGCTGTAGTGATTGGGCTGTCGTGGATGGGCTTGGAAAGCCCGACTTCGAGCGTAATCGTGGCAATCGCGGGGGCGGCGGTCGCTTCGGTCGGCGTCTATGCTGTGGCCAATCTTGGCATCGGGGGCGCGACACCGTTGAAGCTTGCGCTTGCGGGGGCAGCGCTTTCGGCAGCGATGGCGTCGCTGACAACGGCGATTATCCTGCCGCGTGGCGATATCGGCGGGTTGGTGCAAAGCTGGATGCTGGGGGGCGTGGGCGGCGCCAGTTTCGAGACGATCTTGATCGCTTTGCCGTTCTGGGCCTTTGGCGGATTGCTGGCAATTGCTTCGGCAAGGCGGTTGAACATGCTGGCTTTGGGCGAAGATACCGCGCAGGCCTTGGGCGAAAATGTCGTGATCGCGCGTGTGATCGCCGCCGCCGCCGCCATCATTCTGGCCGGAGCGACCACGGCCGTTTGCGGGCCAATTGGTTTCGTGGGGCTTGTCGTTCCGCATCTGTGCCGTTTGTTGGCGGGGGTAGATTATCGTCTTATCCTTCCGCTCTCGGCGATCACGGGTTCTGCCTTGATGATTTTGGCTGATGTGGTGGGCCGCCTTATTGCGCGTCCGGCCGAGGTTGAGGCAAGCGTTGTCATTACCTTCCTTGGTGCTCCAGTCTTCATCTGGATCGTGCGTCATCGCAAGGTAGGCGCTCTATGAGGTCCGTTCGCTTTACCATTGGCGCGCTGCGCCGCAGCAGACAGCAAAGGCGTTTGCTTTTCTGGCTGGTGACTGGGGCGCTGTTGGTGGGCGGTCTAGTGATCACGCTTTTGCTGGGGCAGACAGGGTATTCGCTATCGACTTTGCTCGCGGTGCTTTGGGGCGAAAACATCCCAGGAGCGAGCTTTACCATTCTCGAACTGCGCTTGCCGCGCGCAGTTCTTGCTGTGTTGGCAGGGGGGGCGTTTGGCCTTGGCGGCGCGGCGTTCCAACTGCTGTTGCGCAACCCTTTAGCCAGCCCCGATATCATCGGCATCAGCGCGGGCGCCAGTGCTGCTGCGGTCTTTTGCATCGTCGTTATGGGCATCACTGGACCTATCGTATCGGTCTTGGCGGTGGCAGCGGGTCTTGGGGTCGCATTGCTGATCTATCTGCTGGCATGGCGCGGCGAAGTCACAGGCACACGGCTGATCCTGATTGGGATTGGCATTTCAGCCATGCTGCAAAGTTTGACCGCCTATAGCCTGTCCCGCGCGCCTGCTTGGTCGCTGCAAGAAGCTCTGCGCTGGCTTGCAGGCAGTTTGAACGGTGCATCCTTGGATCAGACTTTGCCGATGGCGCTGGTGTTGCTTCTTTGCGGGCTGATCCTGTTATGGCGTCTGCCCGATCTGGAGGTCATGCGTTACGGAGAAAGCGCAGCAATGGCACTGGGGGCCAAAGTAAGGCTGACTAAGGTTACCGTGATCCTTGCTGGCGTGGGACTGGTGGCGACCGCCACCGCGGCAACGGGTCCGGTGTCCTTCGTAGCTTTTCTCGCGGGCCCAATTGCGGCGCGGCTGACAGGGCGGGATGGATCTGTCTTGCTGCCTGCCTTTGCAATCGGTGCTTTACTGGTCTTGATCTGCGATTTCATCGGACAATTCCTGCTGCCCGCACGCTACCCCGTCGGCATCATCACCGGTGTCTTGGGCGGACCCTATCTTGTCTATTTGATTTTGCGTGCAAACCGCAAAGGAGCCGGCGCATGATCCGCACAACTCTCTCCGCACGCGGCCTCTGCGCAGGCTATGGCGGCCAGAAAATCCTGCATAATATTGATCTGGATATCGTTTCTGGAGGTATCAGCGCCATTGTGGGGGCAAACGCGTGTGGCAAGTCTACGCTGCTCAAATGCCTTTCACGCCAATTGCCTGCGCTTGCCGGTGAGGTGTGCTTGGAAGGCCAACCGATCGGTCAATTGGGGGCCAAGGCTTTCGCGCGGCGTCTGGGGTTTTTACCGCAACATCCGATAGCTCCTGAAGGCATCACAGTGCTTGATCTTGTCTCGCGCGGGCGCCATCCGCATCACGGCTTTTTTGCCCGTTGGAGTGCGGCAGACGAGGCGGCAGTCGCCCAAGCGCTGGAGGTCACCCAGACCGCGTCCCTCGCTGAACGTGACATCGCGGCTTTGTCAGGGGGGCAGCGGCAACGGGTCTGGATCGCAATGGCGTTGGCGCAAGAAACGGATGTTTTGCTGTTGGATGAACCCACCAGCTTTCTGGATGTCTGCCATCAGATCGAGGTGCTTGAACTGCTGGTCGATCTGAACCGCAAGCGCGGCACAACCATCATCATGGTGCTGCACGAACTGAACCTGGCCGCACGCTATGCAGATGTGATGATCGGGCTGCGGGGCGGTCGTATCCATACCAATGGCCCGCCCAGCGAGGTTCTGACCGTTGAGAATGTCCGCGCCATCTTTGGTCTGGAAAGCCTAATCATTCCCGATCCCGTATCGGGTCGCCCCATGATGGTTCCCCGCAGTGCCATCCCTACAGCCAGTCGAGAGGTTTAGCTAGAAATGAACCAAGTTATGTTGAAGGTTAAGATTACCGCGCTGCTGAAAAACGATCCTGATTGCGCTTTGCCTAAATTCGCCAATCACGGCCGCGAGATCGGCTTTCATGTGACAGAACAGCCCGCGCATGTGATTGTGCATTTGATTGGCGGGGATTTGCATGTTCAAGCCGATCAGGGGGCGACGCGATTGACCATTGCCGCCCCAGATCCGGTGATGTTGCAGATGTTGCGAGACTATGTGACCCATCAGCTCAGTCTGCACGCGCTATCCCCTGCATGGGAAGGCCATCGCGCCGAAGGACAGCCCGATAGTCACGCGCGCTGTCGCGTGAAATCATCGGTGCGTCTGTCGCCAAGCTATTACCGTGTGACGGTAGTCGGCACCGATCTGATGCGTTTTGATGAAGGCGGGTTGCATTTTCGGGTTCTAACGCAGCCGGAGGGGCTGACTTGGCCCGTGGCGGATGCGAACGGCGTAACGCAATGGCCGGGAGGCATCAGCGCATGGCACCGCCCCGTCTATACCACCAGAGCTTTGCGTAAAGGTGTTCAGGAAGCCGAGCTGGATTTTGATGTCGTCATCCATGAAGGGGGGCGCATGACTGGTTGGGCTTCACGTGTTCGGCCTGATACCGAGGTGGTTTTGGTTGGGCCTGCAGGAAATCGCGTTGCAATTCCTGCAGGCTGGCAGGGGTTCGTTGGCGATGAAACCGCAGTTCCGGGAATTATTGGGCAGATTGGTGCGATGTCTGAACAGGCGAGAGGTCAAGCTGTGTTGGTTGTCCCGACCGCTGCGGATATTCAAGATTTTGATCACCCGTCCGGCGTCGAAATTGTTTGGGCATTGCGTGACCAAGGTCAAAATCCGCTCTCTGCACTAGAATATCTCGATATACCTGATCATGATCGGTCTGTTTTCTTCGTTGGCAATGGGAAGGAAGCCAGAGAAGCTCGCGAACTGTTATTGCAGCGTGGGCTTTCCAAGAAGGAATGCGTGACTGTGGCTTACTGGGGTAAAGAAAAGCATTAGGTCGCGTTAACAAAACGGAGATCTGTTTTCGGGGCCCTGTGAACTAAAAATAGTCCCCTCATGTTGAGAGCTGGTTCGGGTAATTTGAACAGCCGGTCTAAGTGGTTTTTCCGCGCAACAGCAGCATGATGCTGCGAGCGAGGAGACGACAACCACGCCGAAACCACAGCCCGGCTTTCAAGGCCAAAGTGGCAGTCTGGACCTGCACCGGTTTTGTTCCGGTCGGGTGCTCCTGTATGCGGCCCGATGTTCGAGGCCACGGGTGATTTCACTTCCAGTGCCGCGTGTTTTCGGCGCGGGTTGTAGAAGCCGTTGATGCATTCGAAGAG
>DALYSR010000010.1:0-45363 GCA_031991825.1 Paracoccaceae bacterium | reverse complement strand
TTTCGCTATAGCTGACGTCCGAACTGGTCTGTTCGTTGAACAGGTTGTCTACGCCCAGATTGAGCGAGGCGGTTTCGGTCAGATTGAAGCTGGCGCCGACATTGACCAGGAAGTAATCCTTGCTGTTCTGGCCCGCCGGAACCGAAGGCGCCGCGCCATCGGTCAGGATCACGTCGTTTTCGGTTACGAAATTCGCCTGTTTGCCGACATAGTTGACGGTGCCGTGCAGCTTGGTCTTGTCGTTCAGCTGATAGGCGAGCGAGGTCGACAGGTTCCATTCCGGCGTGGTGGCCATCGGATATTTGGTGTCCGAATTGCCGTATTTGAACTCCGAGATCGCGATATAGGTCGCGGTTCCCGACCAGGTCAGATCATTGGTCGCCTGCCAGTTGAAACCGGCCTCGATCCCAGCGGTGCGGCCTTCGTCGAAATTCGAGCGGACGAATTTGTAACGCGGCTTCAGCGTGCCACGCACATTCACATATTCAAGGATTTCATCGGTGCGACGTGCGCCGATCATATTGTCGACTTCGTTATAGAAGCCAGTGACTTCCCAGTTCAGATCCGACCCTTGATAGTTCAGCCCCAGTTCGAAATTATCCGACGTTTCCGGCTTCAGATCGGGATTGCCGAAGATGGTGCAGGGCCCTTGATAGGGTTTGCAGCCATTGCCGTTCGATCCCAGCTGGTAATTGCTGCTCAGGTTGCGCAGATCGGGGGCAACGAAGGCTTGGGCATAGCCTGCCTTCAGCATCATACCATTGCCGAAGTCGTAATTGGCATAAAGGCGCGGCGTCGCATGGGTGCCGAATTTGTCGTGATGATCGACGCGCAGGCCACCGGTTACCGTCAGCGCATCCGAGAAGCGCAGGCGCCCTTCGGCATAGATCGCCGCCGTATCCGCCTTGCCCGAAATCAGCTTGCCGGTGGTGGTCAGCGGATCATTCAGTTCCTCTTGCGAGATGGACACACCCAAGGTGTAATCCAGATCCTTGCCGCCGATCGAGGTCAGATCGGTGTAACGGCTTTCCAGATTGATCGTCTTGTAGTCGATGGACGCGCCGGTGGTGCTGACGGGGGTGTTCTTCGAGTTTTCGAAGCGCAGGGCAGAATCCAATTGGCCGGTGCCGAAGCTCAATTCATGGGTCAGCGCGAGGTGATCGCGGGTGACTTCGCGCGAGGTGCCCGCGCCTGCCGCTTCGGTCGCCAGATAGTCTTGCAGCGTGGTGCCCACTTCCAGACCGAAGGTGGATGCGTCCGTTGCGGCCCAGTTCAGGCGCAGGCCCAAGGTGCGGGTTTCGCTGCCTTTATTGGCAACGCGGCCATCGATATCAGCGGTCGGGCTGTCGATATTGGCGTTTTTCGCCCAAGCCGACAGCGTCAGATCCTTACCCAAGGGGCCGGTCACGAAGCCCGAAAGGCTGTCGCTGGAGGCGGTGGTCGAGCTATCGCCTGCGGTGAAATCGGCGGTGACCGAACCGGACCAAACCTCGCTGCCTTTTTTGGTGATGATATTGATGACGCCGCCCATCGCATCCGAACCGTACAGGGTCGACATCGGGCCGCGCACCACTTCGATACGTTCGATCGCATCGACCGGAACAACGCCGAGGTCGCCTTGATAATCGCGCGGCATGGTGTTGCGCGAGCCCAAGCGGCGGCCATCGACCAAGGTCAGGGTGCGCGAGGAGGACATGCCACGGAACGACACGCTTTTGCCGCCGTCATTGCCATTGGTCAGGTTCAAACCCGGAACGGTGCGCAAAACGTCTTGCAGGTCACGCGCGCCGCTGGCGGCGATTTCTTCGGCGCCGATCACGGTGATGGAGGCAGGGGCATCTTGCACCGAAGTGGCCTTGCCGGAGGCCGAGGTCACCACGACCTGATCCAAAGCAATCGTCTCCTGCGCCGCCGCGGCCTGCGGGATGGCAAGCAACATCACAGCTGCGCCGGACAGCAGGCGCGCGCGGGATTTCAGGGTCGGAGCGAGAAGGGCGGAGTGCATGATTCATCCTCAGCGGTGTTTCTGGAAGCTGGCTGGACGCATGCGTTTGGCTAAGGGCCGGATATCCCGTGATTTTCGGATTTTAAAGTAATTTAGTCAGTAATTGGCGGTCTTTCCGGCAAGGCGTGGCATAAATGGAACAGTTTGGTCAGATGCTGCGGTTCGGTGTCGGAACCAGCAGAAATGAAAAGACCCTGCCACGAGACATATCGCGGCAGGGCCAACGCTGGGCGTCCCCCCCCGCGCTTAGATCTGCGAGCAGATATATTTCAGTTCGAGATAGTCTTCGATGCCGTATTTCGATCCCTCGCGGCCCAGACCCGATTGTTTGACGCCGCCGAACGGCGCCACTTCGTTCGAGATCAGGCCGGTGTTATGGCCGACCATGCCGTATTCCAAAGCCTCGCTGACGCGGATCGAGCGGGCGTGATCGCGGGTGAAGAAATAGGCGGCGAGGCCGAAGATGGTGTCATTGGCCATCTGGATCGCCTCGTCTTCGGTGTCGAAGGCGAAGACCGGCGCCAAGGGGCCGAAGGTCTCTTCGGTGGCCACTTTCATCTGGCGGGTGACGTCGGACAGCAGGGCCGGTTGGAAGTAAAGCCCGCCCAGATGCTGGCCGCCTTCGACCAAGGTGGCGCCTTTGGATAGGGCGTCTTCGATATGTTCCTGCACCTTGGAAATCGCTTTCGCCTCGATCATCGGGCCGATCTGGGTGGCGGCGTCGGTGCCGTCGCCCACCTTCAGCTTGGCCACTTCTTGGGCCATGCGGGCGACAAAAGCGTCATGGATGCCGCGCTGGACCAGCAGGCGGTTGGTGCAAACGCAGGTCTGGCCCGCATTGCGGAATTTCGACGCCATGGCGCCTGCAACCGCTTGTTCCAGATCGGCATCATCGAAGACGATGAAGGGGGCATTGCCGCCCAGTTCAAGGCTGACTTTCTTGATGGTCTCGGCGCATTGCGCCATCAACAGACGCCCCACTTCGGTCGAGCCGGTGAAGGACAGCTTGCGCACCACATCGCTATCGGTCAGCACGCGGCCGATCTGCGAAGCCGAGCCCGTCACCACTTGGAAGACGCCCGCTGGAATCCCCGCGCGCTGTGCCAATTCGCCCAAAGCCAGCGCCGAAAGCGGGGTCAGATCGGCCGGACGCACGATCATCGAACAGCCTGCCGCCAAGGCGGGGGCGGCTTTACGGGTGATCATCGCG
Source organism: Paracoccaceae bacterium (assembly GCA_031991825.1). GTDB lineage: Bacteria > Pseudomonadota > Alphaproteobacteria > Rhodobacterales > Rhodobacteraceae > Pseudotabrizicola. Next base: position 42,148 of record DALYSR010000010.1, on the reverse strand, counting down.
GCGGGGAAATTCCACGGCGTGATCGCGGCGGTCACGCCGATCGGCTGGCGCAGCACGGTGATGCGCTGATCGGCGCGCGGCGCAGGGATCGTGTCGCCATAGATGCGTTTGGCTTCTTCGGCGAACCATTCGATGAAAGAGGCGGCATAGAGGATTTCACCCTTGGCTTCGGCCAGAGGTTTGCCCTGTTCCGAGGTCATGATCAGCGCCAGATCATCGGCATTGGCCAGCATCAGGTCGAACCAGCGCCGCAGGGCTGCCGAACGTTCCTTGGCGGGCAGCTTGGCCCAAGCCTTCTGCGCCTGTTCGGAGGCGGCGATCACTGCCGAAATTTCGCCCGCATCCAAGTTCGGAATGGTGCCGACAACCGCGCCATTGGCGGGGTTGGTCACCTCTTTGCGCGCGCCGGAGGCCGCATGGACCCACTGGCCATTCACCAAGCAGGCGTCTTTCAACAGGGAGGGATCGGTCAGTTTCATCTCGGGCCTCAGTTTATTGTTCAATATAATGAACAGTGTTCGATATAATGAGAGAATAAACCCGTCCCCCTCCTGCCGTCAAGGAAAGCTTTCACCGCCAGCCCGAGCCGTGGTCGCGCCAGGTATCGGGTGCATCCCAGAGCCTGCGCGCGGCTTCTTGCTGTTGTTGGCGCGGTGTCAGCCCGACATCATCCAACAACCGCAGGTCGAGCCGTGCCAGATGCAACCGGCTGCGGCGCAGCAAAAGCGCCTGCTGCAAACGGCGCAGAATATTATAGCGGGAAAACCGCAATCGGAGGGATTGTGCGAGGGCGATCATGGTCAGGCCTTTCATCAAGATATGTGGCACCGCCTGTTCTGGCAGTGGCAACAGTGATATACCTTGACCAGTAATCCACATAACGACATATAGTCGGTCAGTTGATCAAGGATTGTGATGATGGCGCGGACTCTGGATTTGGTGGCGTTGCGGGCGGTGGTGACGGTGGCGGAATGCGGCAGTGTCACGCGGGCGGCGGAATTGCTGCATCTGACGCAATCGGCGGTATCGATGCAGATCCGTCGGCTGGAAGAGGCGTTGGGCATGGAATTGTTCAACCGCAGCCAGCGCCGGATGGAGCTAAGCCTGTCGGGGCAGAAGCTGACCGATTACGCACGGCGGATGCTGCGGTTGAATGACGAGGCCCTGTGTTCGCTGGGCGCGCTGGAAGGGGTCGAAGAAATCCGCATCGGTCTGCCGCATGATATCGTCTCGCCGCAAATTCCCGACGTGTTGCGTCTGATGGGGGTCAGTTGGCCGCAGCTGCATGTGGCGCTGACCATCGATTATACCCGCAGCCTGCTGGAGCGCTTTGCCAATGGCGAATTGGACATGATCCTGACCACCGAAACCCAACCCGGCCCGCAGGGCGAGGCGATGGGAAGCCGCAAGCTGGTCTGGCTGGGGCTGGCGGGCACGGTGGTGCGCCCGGATCGCCCGCTGCGGGTGGCCTTGGGCAAGACCTGCATCTTCCGCGGCGTGGCGCTGGATGCTTTGGACCGTGCGGGGATCATTGCCGAAAACACGCTCGACGGCGATAGCGATGCGGTGATCGAGGCATCCGTTGCCGCCGGAATGGCGCTGACCGCGCGGCTGGAAGGCACCCATATCCCCGGCTGCGAGGTTCTGGGCGCGCAAAGCGGTCTGCCCGATATGGGGCATTCGTCGATCTGCTATTACCGCAAGCCCAGCTTGCGGACACCGGCCGCCGATGCTTTGGAGGCCGAATTGCGCCGCGCCTATGGTCAATAAGCGCGGCGAAAGCCCGCTGCGGTCGAGTTAGGCGGCGGCTTTCCACGTGACAGGCGTGACATAGACCACGTCGTCATTGACGCTGACCATGACTTCGCCGTCCTGGATATTGACCTGCAAACGCATCGAGCGGCTGGCGGCACGGCCCAAAGCATCCATATCCCCATCCGACAGGTTCACCACATGCAGATTGTTGAACCGCGCGGCGCCGCCTTTGACCTTGTCCCACCAAATTTCAGCCGCCTTGCCGCCATAGCAATAGACCGCCACCTTGTCGGAGCGGCTGCAGGATTGGCGCAGCACTTTTTCGCTGGGCATGCCAAGGGCGATCCACAGTTCCAGATCACCGCTCAGGCTTTTCTGCCAGATATCGGGCTCATCCTCGGTCGAGATGCCCTTGGTCATTTCCAATTGCTCATGGGCGTTCAGCGCGAAGGCCAGAACCCGCAGCATCATCCGCTCATCGGTTTCCGAAGGGTGCTTGGCAACCGTCAGCTTATGGGTTTCGTAATAGTGACGATCCATATCGGATACGGATAGTTCAACTTTATAGATGGTGGCGTTTTGCGCCATGATGGAACCCTGTCGCTGCGAGAAGCCCGACGCTTAGACCCCTAAAGCCGATTAGGAAAGCCCTGCCGCGCCGGATTATGCCCAGAGTGCCGCAAAGGTCACGCCATCATCGGGACCTTTGCCCTAGCGCGAGGGCACCGGCGTCGGCCCACGATAATCATAGAAGCCCCGCTTGGTCTTGCGGCCCAGCCAACCCGCTTCGACATATTTCACCAAAAGCGGGCAGGGCCGGTATTTGCTGTCGCCAAGGCCATTGTACAGAATGTTCATGATCGCCAGACAGGTATCAAGACCGATGAAATCCGCAAGTTCCAGCGGCCCCATCGGATGGTTGGCGCCCAGTTTCATCGATGCATCGATGGAGGCGATGGTGCCCACGCCTTCATGCAGGGCATAGACCGCTTCGTTCAACATCGGCACCAAGATGCGATTGACGATGAAACCCGGAAAATCCTCGGAAATCGCGGCTTTCTTGCCGATTTTCTCGACGATGTCGGAGACCGCCTGATAGGTCGCATCATCGGTGGCGATGCCGCGAATGATTTCCACCAGTTCCATCACGGGGACGGGGTTCATGAAATGCAGACCGATGAAGCGTTCGGGACGGTCGGTCTGTGCCGCCAGCCGCGTGATCGAGATGGATGATGTATTGCTGGCCAGAATGGCTTCGGGCTTCAGATGGTCGATGACCTTGGCGAAGATCGCGGTCTTGACGGATTCGTTTTCGGTGGCGGCTTCGATCACCAGATCGCAAGGGGCCAAAGCGTCGATCCCTTGGCCACAGACCAGACGCGACAGGGCGGTATCCTTGTCGGCGGCAGCGATCTTGCCACGGCTCACTTGACGATCAAGATTGGCCTCGATGATCTGGCGGGCCTGTGCCAGCGCATCGGCCGACACGTCGTGCATAATGACATCAAAGCCCGCCAGCGCGAAGACATGGGCAATCCCATTGCCCATCTGTCCCGCCCCGATGACACCCACAGTTTTGATATGAAAGCTCATTTAAATCTCGTTCGGATGATCGCTAAAGCCCCATCGGCCTTCGCCAAGAAGCGGCACGCCGCGATCAAGCGCAAGGGCACTGTCGGAAAAAGTGATCGGGCTGCGCAAACCTTTGCTGCCGCTTGCGTCAATGGCAAGGCCCCTTGCGCGGGCTTGGGGATCATTCAAGGCCTGCGCCACGGTGTTGATCGGCCCCGCCGGCACCCCAGCCTGTTCCAGCGCCGCCAGCAGATCGTCGCGGCCCCATTGCGCGATTGCCGCCGAAAGGATGGTGGTCAGCAGATCACGATGGGCCACGCGGGCCGCATTGGTGGCATAAGACGCATCCTGCGCCAAGGCGCCCAGCCCCAGAACCTGCACCATGGCCGCGAATTGGCGGTCATTGCCGCAGGCCACGATCAGATGGCCGTCATTCGAGGCAAAGACCTGATAGGGCGCGATATTGGGATGGGCATTGCCCAGACGGCGGGGCAGCATATCGCCGATCATCCAATTCATCGCCTGATTGGCCAGAACGCCCACACCGCAATCGAACAGGGCCAGATCGACATGCTGGCCCTTGCCGGTGGTGGCGCGCGCGGCCAAGGCGGCCTGCACGCCGATCACCCCGTAAAGGCCGGTGATGATATCGATCAAAGCGACGCCGATCTTTTGCGGCTCGGCCTCGGGGCTGCCGGTCAGATCCATGATGCCGCACAGGCCTTGGATCATGAAATCATAGCCCGGCTGGCTGGCGCGCGGCCCGGTCTGGCCGAAACCGGTGACAGAAGCATAGACAAGGCGGGGGTTGATCTGCGCCAGACTGGCATAATCCAGCCCGAATTTCGCAAGGCCGCCCACCTTGAAGTTTTCGATCAGCACATCGGCATCGGCGATCAGGTCCTTCAGGCGCTGAAGATCGTCTGCGTTGGAAAAATCGCAGGTGACGGATGTTTTACCGCGATTGGCGGCGAAGAAATAGGCGGCCGCTTGTTCTTCGGTTCCATCCGCGCGGGGCCGCGTGACAAAGGGGGGGCCCCAGCGGCGGGTGTCATCGCCTTCGGGCGCTTCGACCTTGATCACCTCGGCGCCCAGATCGGCCAAGGTCTGACCGATCCACGGGCCCGCCAGAATGCGGGCCAGTTCGACGACTTTCACTCCGGCAAGCGGCGCAGTCATCCGAAGGCCTGAATGCCAGTTTGCGCGCGACCCAAGATCAGCGCATGGACATCATGGGTGCCTTCATAGGTGTTGACGGTTTCCAGATTGGCCGCATGGCGCATCACGTGATAGCCGATCTGGATGCCATTGCCGCCATGCATGTCGCGCGACATCCGCGCGATATCCAAGGCCTTGCCGCAATTGTTGCGCTTGATGATCGAAATCATTTCCGGCGCGAAACGGCCTTCGTCCAGCAGCCGACCGACGCGCAGGCTGGCTTGCAGGCCCAAGGCGATTTCGGTCTGCATATCGGCCAGCTTCTTCTGGTAGAGCTGGGTCGCGGCGAGGGGGCGGTTGAACTGGTGGCGGTCCAGCCCGTATTGGCGCGAGCGGAACCAGCAATCTTCTGCCGCGCCTATCACACCCCAGCTGATGCCATATCGCGCGCGGTTGAGGCAGCCGAAGGGGCCGCCCATGCCTTCGACATTGGGCAGCAAAGCGTCCGCGCCGACCTCGACACCTTGCAAGACGATTTCGCCGGTGATCGAGGCGCGCAGGCTAAGTTTACCTTCGATTTTCGGGGCCGAGAGCCCCTTCATGCCCTTTTCCAGCACGAAGCCGCGCACTTTGCCGCCATGGGCTTCGGACTTCGCCCAGACGACGAAGACATCGGCGATAGGTGCGTTGGAAATCCACATCTTCGCGCCGTCGATCACATAGCCGTCTGCGGTTTTCTTGGCGACGGTCTTCATGCCAGACGGGTCCGATCCGGCTTCCGGTTCGGTCAGCCCGAAACAGCCGATCCATTCGCCCGAGGCCAGTTTCGGCAGATATTTCATCCGCTGCTCTTCGGACCCATAGGCATGGATCGGGAACATCACCAAGGACGACTGCACCGACATCATCGAGCGATAGCCGCTGTCGATGCGTTCCACTTCGCGCGCGACAAGGCCGTAGGACACGTAAGATGCGCCCGCGCCACCATATTCTTCCGGCACGGTCACGCCCAGCAGGCCCGCCGCGCCCATTTCGCGGAAAATTTCCGGATCGGTATGTTCGTTCAGATAGGCGTCATTGACACGCGGCATCAGGCTTTGGGCGGCGAAGGCGCTGGCGCTGTCGCGGATCATCCGCTCTTCTTCGGTCAATTGGCTGTCGAGCAGGAACGGGTCGTTCCATTCGAAAGATTGGCCTTTATGCGACATGCTGCCCATGATCCCTCCTGATAGCCTAAGCTGTTCTGTTGCTTACACATCTAATCCGCTTTCCCTTGCGGAAAAAACGGATAATCTGCATCAAAACATGTATGGAGTGCATGATATGCGGGCGCGACGCTTTCTGCCGAACCTGAGCCTGCTGCTGGCATTCGACGCGGTGATGCGGGCAGGATCGGTCACGGGGGCGGCCACCGAACTGTCGCTGACCCAAAGTACCGTCAGCCGCCTGATCCAGACGCTTGAAGCGCAACTGGGCGTCACGCTGTTCCTGCGCGAGAAGAAACGCCTGCGCCCGACCGATGCCGCGCGCCGCTATGCGCCGCAGATCGCCGAAGCCTTGGACCGCATCCAGACCGCGAGCATGGGATTGGTGGTCAATCCCGATGGCGGCGTGATCGAATTGGCGGTGCTGCCGACCTTCGCGACCCGCTGGCTCGCGCCGCGATTGCCGCAGTTTCTGGCGGCAAATCCGGGGATTACGTTGAATATGACCACGCGGCTGCGCCCGCTGCCTTTCGATCAGACCGGTGCCGATCTGATGATCTATTATGGCGATGAAACCTGGCCCGATGCCAATCGGCAGAAGATATTCGACGAAGCCCTGACCGCTTGCGCATCGCCCGCGCTGCTGCAAGCCCGCCCGATCAATTGCTTGCAAGACCTTGAAGGCCATACGCTGTTGCAGATGGCATCGCGCCCCAAAGCCTGGAGCGCTTGGGCCAAGGGGCAGCCGGGCGGCAGTGATGCGATGCCCGCCACGGTGTCGATGCAGATGGACCAGTTTTCGCTGATGATCCAGACGGCCGTATCGGGTTTGGGCGTGGCCTTGCTGCCCGCCTTCCTTGCGGCGGCGGAAATTGCCGAGGGTCGTTTGCAGCCCGTTTTGCAGGCCGATGTGGCTGGCAGCGGGGCCTATTGGTTGGCATGGCCCAAGCGGTTGGACCATGCCAAGCCCATGGTGGCGTTCCGAAAATGGCTGGCAGAACAGCCCGCCTGATCAGGCGAAAATCTGGTCGATTTCAGCTTGGCTCAGCAATTTCCACTGACCCGCGCCAAGATCAGCGGGCAGGGTCAACGCGCCCATGCTTTCGCGGTGCAAGGCGTCGACATGGTTGCCGCTGGCGGCAAACATCCGGCGCACTTGGTGATAGCGGCCTTCGGTGACGGTCAGCAGCGCTTCGGTCGGGCTGATCACTTCCAGCACCGCAGGCACCAAAGGCTTGGCCTCGCCCTCCAGCATCAAGGTGCCAGAGGCGAAAAGTTCGGCCTCGTGGCCCTGCAGGGGGCGGGCGAGCTGCGCGCGATAGGTCTTTTTGACATGGCGCTTGGGGCTGATGACGCGGTGCAGCAATTCGCCGTCATCGGTCATCAACAACAGCCCCGAGGTCTGCTTGTCCAACCGCCCGATGGTCGAAATCGCCGGATCGCGGGCACGCCAGCGCGAGGGCAGCACGTCATAGACCAGCGCGCCATCTTCCTTATGCGAACAGGTCATGCCCAAGGGCTTGTTCAGCATCAAGACCAGACCCTGAACCGGATCAAGGGCTTCGCCGTCAATCAGCATCCGCGTGGGCAGGTCTTTGGGCACAGGGATGCGCTGGCTGACATCGGTCAGGTCTTGGCCGTCCAAAGTGATGCCGCCCGCCATCGCCAGCCGCGACATTTCTTTGCGCGAGCCATAGCCCATGGAAGAGAGCAGCTTGTCGACGCGGGACGTTGGGATCTTGGAAATTGCTTTCACTCCGTCAAAATGGCCCGAACGGCCGAAATGGTTACATCTTGGCCCATCACAGGCGCTTTGGGCGGTGATCTAGCGCAGCCTGCCCCGTAAGGCTATGTTCAAACCCCGATTGAGGGCGTTTTTCCTGCCGCTCGCGTCAGGGGCAGGGCGCCTGCTGTGCCGGAACATCTTGATCTATCAGCCGCAAATGCACATCAATGCTGGGATCGTCGCAAAAGGCCGCATCGTGACCGAGCTTTCCCCCCTCTGTTGCATGCGCCGTGCCGCGCGGCGCTGAAGCTGCTGGCCACCGCAGGGTTGGTGATGCTGTTGCCGCGGCCGCGGCGCGCCAGTGAACACGATCAGCGAAGCCGCGGGCAATGAGACCCTGACCAATCTTTACCGCAATCTTGAATTGCGGATCCGAAATATCCGTCACACGGCCCCCAAATGCAGGAGGATCGGCTGCGAGCGATTGCCGAACTGGGCGAAATCATGGTCGGCCACCGCGACGATGCCGCGCCGTTTTCCTATTGCGACGACAGACAACAGCCGGTGGGCTACGCCATGGACCTGTGCGGCACCGTCGTCGATGCGGTCAAGCAAAAGCTGGGCAAGCCGGATCTGAAAGTGGTCTATATGCCGGTCAGCGGCACCACGCGCATCCCGCTGCTGGTCAATGGCACCATCGATATGGAATGCGGCACGACGACCAATAATATCGAACGTCAAAATCAGGTGACCTTCTCGAATATCTATTTCGTGGCGGGCCTGCGTATCCTGTCGAAGAAAACCGCGCCGCTGGATGATTTGGCGCAGGCCAAGGACAAGACCGTCGTGGCTTTGGCGGGCACCACCTCGATCAAGATCATCAATGCGCAGAACAATGGCCAAGGCCTGACCATTCTGCAGGCCAAGGATTTGGCCGAAGGGATGCTGACCTTGGCAACCGGCCGCGCCGAAGCGCTGATCTTTGACGATGTGTCGATCGCGGGGGCGGCGGCGACTTCGAAGACACCGGATGCCTGTCAGATTTCGCCGACCGCGATGTCGGTCGAACCTTACGGCGTGATGCTGCGCCGCGACGATGACGCGTTCAAAGCTCTGGTCGATCAGACCTTGGCAGGGCTTTATGCCAGCGGCGAGATCGACGGCATCTATCGGAATGGTTCACCCCCGCCATCCCGCCGCGCGACATCACTATGAACTTCCCGATGTCCGGGCCGGAAGAAGGTCATCGCGACCCCGACCGACAGCCCTGAGGTCGCGCAATATCAATACCATGCCTGCCGCTCGCCTGTCCGAGCGAACGGCGGGCGCTCCTCTGCGCCATCGGGCCCTTGCGCCGTGGCGGCTGACCTCGGGGGGAGCGATGAATTACCAGTGGAACGGGTGGATATTGTTCGAACCATCTCTCGACGGCCGGTCCATCTGGCGGGCAACCCTGTTCTGGGGCTTGGGCCAGACTGTGGCCACCGCGTTCTGGGCTTGGCCATCGCGCTCAGCGTCGGCACCGTCTTGGTCGTGGCGCGCATCTCGCCGCTGAAAGGGGCCAATCGCGCCAGCCTTTGCTTCATCGAGCTGTTCCACAGGAACATCCCGCTCTTGGTGCCGATGTTCCTGTGGTATTTCATCCTACCCGAAATCCTGCCCGAAGTGATGGGCATTTGGGTCAAACAACTGCCCAACGGCCAGTTCTATACCGCCGTGATCTGCCTTGGCTTCTATTACGGCGCGCGTAGGGCGGAAGTCCTGCGCGCAGGGCTTGAAAGCCTGTCGCACAGCCAGAAGGACGCAGGTTTAGCACTTGGTCCGGTCGAACTGACAGGCGCCGCGCGATCCTTGTCGGAAAACCCCTTCCCGATTTTCGAGGCCTTCGGCGTGCCGCCCCTGCTATTTCTGCGAAATCCTGCGCCGGGCAGCCAGTCGTTGCCCAAGGGCCAGACGGCTGCGGCGCAAGCCTTGGGCCTGTCGAAATGGCAGGTGATGAGCAATGTCGTGCTGCCGCAAGCTTTGCGCAATATGCTGCCCTTGATCCTGAGCCAGACGATCACCCTGTTTCAGGACACTTCGCTGGTCTATGTGCTGGCGATCCCCGATTTTCTGGATGCGGCGGCCAAGATCGCCCAACGCGACGGGCGCTTGCTGAAGATGCATCTCTTTGCCGCGAGTGTCTATTTCGTCATCTTTATCCCTGCGTCTCACGCCGTGCGCCGCTTGCAAAAACGCATCGCCATCCTTCGCTGAGATGCCCATCCCATGTCACACCCCATGATCAAGATTTCCGACATCAGCAAAAGCTATGGCGATTTCCGCGTCTTGAACCTGTGCTCGACCCACGTCGCCAAGGGCACCAATCTGCCGCAGCTTTGCGCCAAGGTGGGCATGGTGTTCCAGCATGTCGAATTCTTCCCGCATCTGAGCATCATGCAGAACCTGATGATGGCGCAGATCAAGGTCTTGCGCCGATCCAAGGCGGATGCGCGGGCCAAGGCTTTGGCGCTGCTGGACCGCGTGGGCCTGTCCGCCCATGCCGATACATTCCCCGGCCAATTGTCGGGTGGCCAGCAGCAGCGGGTGGCGATTGCGCGCGCTTTGACGATGGATCCGGTCGCGATGCTGTTTGACACACCCACATCGGCGCCGGATCCCGAAATGATCAACGAAGTGCTGGATGTGATGGTGGTGGCCCATGAGATGGGTTTTGCCAAAAAGGGCGCCGACCGCGTGATCTTCATGGATCAGGGCGAGATCATCGAAGATGCCCGCAAGGATGACTTCTTCGGCACCACGCCCAGCCCAAGCGTGCGGCACAGATTTCGACAGCCGTATCGTGCTATATGCGGGGGCGATCCTGCCCGCCAAGCAGGGGCTTGCCGCCTATCAACCCGCTTTGTCGACCTATCCGGCGATGGGGCCCAGCTTTGCCAAGGAACAGCCCGAGGTCGATATCCTATCGGGCTTGGAACAGGCGATGTCCACGCGTATCTGCGTCTTGTTCAACGCCACTTGGGCCGAGCCGCGTCTGCCGTCCTGCACCATGGCCAATCTTGCGGTGTGCCATCGCGTCGCCACAGGCGGCGATCTGATGCTGGGGCCTGCCGCTGCGCATGGCGGCCATCTGAGCCAAAGCCGCGGCGGCCCCCCCCCGATCTGGCGGGGCTGGTGGTGGAAGGCTTGCCGTATGATACCGTCAATATCTGCCGTGATGCGCAAGAAGCCGCACGGAGGGTGCTTAAAAGAGGTCGGCGCTGGTCTTGCTGGGCCGTTCGGTCATCCTCTCGCCCGATGATCTTGCCCCCGTGATCACCGCCGCCAAGACGGTGGGTGCCAAGACCATCTATGACGCCTCGCATGTCTTGGGGCTGATTGCCGGTGGCAGCTTCCCCAATCCGCAGGACGGCGCCGATCACCCAGACCAGCCGCGCCATGACCCAAGCCCTGCGCGTGGCAGGCGTTCGCGTGATCGCGCCGCAGGATCATGAAACATTCACCCATCAGATCCTGATCCCGCTGGCTGAGGGTTGCGCGGGCGGCGCGGCCCTGCGCCTTGGCCCCCAATATATCCCCCGCCATCCGCGTGACGGTCAGCCCCCCATCGAGATCGCCGCCAACTTCGCGGCAATCTTCGCATGCGATGATCAGGGCTTGAGGCGCTTGATCGGCTAAACCTGCGGGTGCCAATCGATATCGGTTGGCACCACCGCGATATCCTGCACCCCATCCACCTGCGCCAAGGCCGATATCAGCCCCTGCCAGGCGTCAGAGCGGGTCGTGGCAGACACCAGCAGCAATATCCGCTGTTTGCGCCCCGCATCTTGGCTGGCCATTCCGACCGAAATCACCTTGACGCCAAGACGGCGCAGCACGGCTTGCAGATCGTCATAGCGCGGCGCCGCCAGATCGCGGCCGGTCAATTCGATCCGCAAGGTTTTGCTGCGCGACAAGATCGGCTGCACCAGCCGCATCGCCAGCAGCACGCCGATGGCGCAGACCAGCCCGATGATGCCCAATTCGATCATATCGGTGCCGAAGGTGACGCCCAAGGCCGCCGTCAGCCATAGCGAGGCCGCCGTGGTCAGCCCCTGCACCGAAGATCCGTTGCGGAAAATCACCCCCGCGCCCAAGAAGCCGACGCCGGTGATCACCGCATGGGGCATGCGCGACATATCCGATACGATCTGCGCATCCGGCGGCAGAAAGACGATCCATTCGGCCATGCGCAGCCCCAGCAGCGTCAGCAGGCAGGAGGCGAAACAGACCAGCATATGCGTCCGCAGCCCCGCATCCTTGCCCTGCAATTCCCGCTCGCCGCCGATCAGCGCGCCGGTCAGGATCGAAAACAGGATCGGGATCATCATATCGGTATCGGTGAAGCCTTGGAAAATTGTGGCGAAAGTCATGCTGGCCTCCGTTGACGCTTGGGCCGATATGCCTGCCCGCTATGCCAACGCCCATGGCCCAGCTCGGATCCATCCGGCTGGGTCTTGGCACCGAAACTTTCCTGCGACGCTGAAGGGGGGGGTGACTAGGCCGCGGGCTGATCCCCAGCGTAAGGCAATGCGGTATTGCACCTCGTCGTCATCCTGACCGTCATCGCGATGGAAGGCATAGCCTATGCGGTGCATCGCTGGATCATGCATGGCCCCGTGGGATCGGGATGGCATGAATCCCACCACGAAGGCCGCCATGACGCCTTTGAAAAGAACGACCTTTACGCGGTGTTCTTTGCGGCTTTGTTGATCGCGCTGTTCGCGCTTGGCAATATGTGGCTGGACTGGATGTGGTGGCTTGCCGTCGGCATGACGCTCTATAGCGCGATCTATCTCGTGACCCATGGCGGCTTGATGCATCAAAGATGGCCCTTTCGCCATGTGCCACGGCGGGGATATCTGCGCAGGCTGTATCAGGCCCATCGGCTGTATCACGCGGTCGAGGGGCGGGAGGATTGCGTCTCCTTCGGCTTTGTCTATGCCCCGCCGCTGGAGCGGCTGAAAGCGCAGTTGCGCGCCTCGGGCGTCTTGGGCGTCTTGGCGCAGCGCCAGTCCCGCCATTAGGACGCGTGGCGCCTTCTGTCTGCCAGCGCTGCCAAGCCATGCGGCCGGTCACGCAGCCTTGGCGGGCGAGTTGACGGGACGCGGGCATGACTGCCTGATGCTGGGCAGTGACGGCTTGGGGCCCTTGGCGCGGCGCCACTCCATCGCCTTCGAATGCCTTGGCCTGCGCGCGCGATCTGCGCAGGGCAGGGATCATCCGCACCTTATGGGCCACGGCGGCCGCCACCTGCGCCTTCATGCGCCATGGGCCAGAGCGGATCGCGCGGCGCGCGCCCGGTCTGGTGGTGCCAGCCTCGCGGCCGCAGCGGCAGGTTCCCCGCGGATCACGCTGGCCGCCCTGCCGATGCATCGCGATACCGCGATCCCGCCGCCTTTCGTGAACTGGCCCTTCCAAGCGGAACCCGCGGGCGTCAAGCGCAACAGGGGCGGCTGGCTTGATGTATCTGCAATCGCGCGCGCTGGACCAGGGCTGCCGTGATCACAAGCTGCCGATGCGCAAGCGGCTGGATGAGTGGATCTTGCCCGATTTGGACCTGGGCCAGAGGCTGGCCGCGCTGGATTTCCTACAAGCGATGCCCGCGGGGGCCGTCGTACTCGGTCCCTTGCGCGGGGCGGATGCGGGGCGGATCGACTTCGATAGCGGTGGGCGGCCTTTGGTTTTCGCCTCGCGCGGCATCGTGCAAAAGGGCAGGCTTTCGCTGCTGTTGGCGATTGCAACGGCGGCCTCGGGCTTGGATATCTGCTTGGCCTTGGCCCATTGCGGCGGCCTGAACGATGCGCAGGCGCGGGCGGTGGAAGCCGCAGGCGCGGGCAAGGTGATCTTGCGGGATTACTTTCCCCAACGGGCGGTTTTGACGCAGGCCTCGGCCTGTGTCACCCATGCGGGGCTGAACACGGTGCTGGATTGCGCGGCCCTGCAAGTGCCGATGGTGGCGATCCCCTTGGCCTTTGACCAACCGGCGGTCGCCGCGCGACTGGATTATCACGGGGCCGCGCGGGTGATCGCGCCCCGCCGTGCAACTGCGGGCGCGATCGCGGAGGCGCTGCGCGCGGTGTTGTCCGACCCGTCGCACGGGGCGGCTTTGGCGGGTCCGGCCGCGGAAATCCAAGCCGCAGCCGGCGTCACAAGCGCCGCCGATCTGATCGAGGCGCGGCTTGCGCGCCCTGTCGCCGCATGAGGCCGGATGTCATCTTGGCAGACGCAGGGCTTGCCACTGGCTTGATCGCGCTGGCTTTGGCCGAACGCCAGCCCGAGGCGCGCATCCTGATGCTGGAGCAAGCGCCCCATCCATCCGATGCCCATACTTGGTCCTTCCATGCGCCCGATCTGGATGATCACTGGCACCGCCGCATTGCGCCTGCGGTGCGGGCGCAATGGTCGGAACAAGAGGTCCGCTTTCCAACCCATGCCCGCGTCTTGCGCGCAGGCTATGCATCGGCAGACGGGGCGGGGCTCGCGCGGCTTTTAGGCCAACTGCCGCAGCTGACACTGGGTTTTAATGCGACGATTACTGCGTTGGATGCAAACGGTGTCAGCCTTGGCCGCGACCGCATCGATGCGCCTTGCGTGATTGACGGGCGCGGGGCCAGCGCCTCGCGCCATCTGGTAACCGGATATTCGTTGCCGCGCGCCGCCCAAGTGGCGGATTATGTGGCGGGCAGCACGCTTACCAGCCAAGCCGTCTATGACACCTTCCGCGCCTTCGCATTGGTGCGCTTTTATCGCTTGCCCGAACCCTTGCCCGAACGGTTCTATGCGGGCTGGCTGACGCCGATGGACCGCTTGTGCATCGTGACCGGCAAGCCGCCCATTCCGATCCGTGACGCGCTGCGCTGTCTGCGCGAGGCCCCTTTGCAGAAGGAAGACCGATGAGCCATCCGTCGACTGCCCCTGCCGCGAGCGCGAGCGCGATTGTCATCGGCACGGGTTTTGGCGGGCTGGCCCTTGCCATCCGCCTGCAATCCGCGGGGATCAAACGACCCTGTTGGAAGCGCGCGATGCGGCAGGCGGGCGCGGCTATGTCTGGCGCGAGGCCTTGGAGCGGGAAATCGCGGCCTTCAACCCCGCCGATCTGGACGGCTATCGCCGCTTTCACGACTATGCCGAGAAGGTCTATCAGGAAGGCTATTTGCGGCTGGCACCCTGCCGTTTCTGAAGCTGGGGCAGATGGTGCAGGCCGCCCCCGCCTTGGTGAAACTGGAAGCCTACCGCTCGGTCCATGCGATGGTGTCGTGGTGCATCACCGACCCGCATCGGCGGCAGGCCTTTTCGTTCCATAGCCTGCTGGTGGGCGGCAATCCCTTTGCCACCAGTTCGATCTCTGCGCTGGTCGATGTCGCTGTGCGTGCTGCATTTCGGCCTGTCGCAGCGACCCAAAGGCTTGGCGCATCATTCCATCCTGTTCGGCCCGCACTACCGCGAATTGGTCAATGAAATCTTCAACGGCCCCGATCTGGCCCCCGTGCCGCATCTGGGCCGCGCCGATATTGATTAGCAAAACCGGTCCGAAGCCTATGCCGATCGCATCCGTGCCAGCCTTGAAGAGCGGCTGATCCCCAATCTCCGCGCCAATCTGACGGTCAAACGCATCTTCGCGCCCAAAGATTTCGCATCCCAATTGAATGCCCATCACGGCAGCGCCTTTTCGGTCGAACCGATCCTACGCCAATCGGCATGGGTCCGGCCGCATAACCGCGACCGTTCGATCCGTAAGGTCCATTTCGTCGGCACGGACATCCATCCGGGTGCCGGGATATCGCGGGTGGTGGGATCGGCCAAAGCGACGGCGGACGGGATGATCGCCGATAGGGCGGGCCGATGAAGCTGCCCGCCTTTGCAGCCCCCGTCGCGGAAGCCAAGGCCGCCATCGCCGCCGGATCGCAAAGCTTTGCGGCGGCGGCAAAGCTGATGCCTGCGGCCATCCGCGACGATACGGTCGTGCTTTATGCTTGGTGCAGATATGCCGATGGACGTGATCGACGGCCAGAGCCTTGGCAGCCCCCCCCCGAAGGGCGCCACGATCCCGCCGCAGGACTGGCTGGACGCGGCGGGGCTGCGATCAGCGGCGGGGTCCCTTCACCGCAGCTTTATGGCGTGATCCTGAGGCTGTTGGATCGGCTGACGCCTATTGCCGCTCGGCGCTGGTGGGACGTGCCGATCTGCCGCGGTGCTCTGCGTGGTCGATCGCTGCGGCGGCGCGGATCTATGGGGCGATCGGCTCCCGCATCCGGCGCGACGGCGCGCAGGCCCATCACGCGCGGATCGGCACCTCACCCGCCGCCCAAGCGGGGCTAGCCCTGCGCGCCTTGGGCGATACCGCCCTGTCGCGGATTAAACGCAATGCGACGGATCGGGCAGGGCTGTGGACCCGTGGCCAAGGCTGAGGGGCGTTTCGGTCAAGAATTCGTTCAAGACATCGCCACGACATCATCCTGCCGCCACAGTTGACCATCAGGCAGCACGCGCGAAATCAACAGGCCAAGCCGCGCCAGACGGCTGTTTTCTTCGGGGCCCAGGTTTTGCACCAAAGCCAACATTTCAAATCCGGCGACAAACAGCGCACCGGTTTTCAGATCCTGTTCCAATTCGACGCTGGCCGCAGTCTTGGGCGCATGAAGAGCCAGATCCTGCCCCGCGCTTTGCCCCAAAGGGCCCACCGCCCGCGCAAGCGAAGCCACCAGTGCGATCCGCGTCGTCGCATCGGTATCGCGGGCCGCGGCCAGCAGGCGCATGGCTTTGCTCACCAGCGAAATTCCCGCAAGGATCGCGCGCCGCTTGCCATGCGCGATATGGGTGGTGGACCTTCCCCGAGGGGTCTTGGCATCATCCATGCAGGGCAGGTCGTCAATCACCAAAGAGGCGGTATGCACCAGTTCGACCGCGCAGGCCGCATCGATCAGGGCGGGGCTGATGCCGCCGGTCGCGCGTCCGCCACCGCCCGCCAATCATGGGGCTCCGTCGAGTCTCGGATGCGACGCTCACTCATAGGGCCTTGGCCACAAGTGACGCATGATCGTCTAAACCGCGCAACAAAACAGGTTGGGGGAAGACTGGCCGCAGCGTCTCGGCTCTGCTACAGGCGGGGCAAGCAAGAGTGTTGAGGGGATAAGACCATGATCCAGCTGACCGCGTCGTTCAAAGACAACCTGAAATTGTTGCCCGCCATTGCGGGGCTGGACCGGATCGAGCTGACCGATGCGGCGGGCAGCCTGGTGGCGGTGATCGAAAACCAGCCCGGCAAGCAGGGATCGTTGGCGGTTTATGCCTATTTGCAACAGGCCTTCGGCGGTCTGGATGCGGCGGCGGCCAGCTTCGGTTTGGAGATTTTTGCCGAAATCACCGAAGATGCGAAGGCGCGGCCGGGCGCACATCCCAATATCGACCGCTTGCTGGAGATCACCTCTGGCGCGGCCCCCTTGGGTCTGCGCGTGATCGCGGCATAAAGGTTCAGCGCATCAAAAAACCCCGCCAAGGCGGGGTTTTTCATGACTTGACGAGGTTAACGCCAAATCTCGTAATCGACGTTATGACAAATCTGCGGATGATCCTTGGCGATGAAGCGCGGCTCTTTGCCGGCCTTGCGCTGCGCGTAATAATCGCGGGTCACCACGATGACCTTGTTCGACAAGGCGAGTAGTGCCACCAGATTGATCACCGCCATCACCGCAAACGCGGCATCCGCCAGCTCGAACACGGTGTCGATTGTCTGCATCGCCCCCCAGACCACCATCAACAGCACGGCCAGGCGCAAGACGCTTAGCCATTTTTGCGAGGCAAGCCCCAGATAGGCCATCGCCATTTCCGAATAGGCATAGCTGCCGATGATCGTGGTGAAGGCGAAGAAGAAGATCGCGATGGCGATAAAGATCGGGCCGCAGCTGCCGATATGTTCCGCCAAGGCCGCTTGGGTCAGAAGCGTGCCGGTCAGGGCAGCGCCGGGCACATAAGCACTGGACAGCAGGATGATCAGCGCGGTGCAGGTGCAGATCACGATGGTATCAATGAACACGGCGAAAGCCTGCACGAAACCTTGGCTGGCGGGATGGTGCGGGGTGGGCGTTGCCGCCGCCGCGATATTGGGCGCCGATCCCATGCCCGCTTCGTTCGAGAGCAGGCCGCGTTTGACGCCATTGAGCATCGCCGCCGTCATGCCGCCGATGACACCGCCAACCGCTTCATCCAAACCGAAGGCCGTGGTCACGATGCGCAGCAGCATCTGGGGCACTTCGGTGATGTGCATGCCCAACACCGTCAGCGCCACCAATAGGTAGATGCCTGCCATGAAAGGCACCACATATTCCGCGACACGCGCGATCTTGCGAATACCGCCGAAGATCACCAAAGCGGTCAACGCCGCCAGCACAAGGCCGGTGCCCAGCTTCTGCAGGCCGAAGGCGCCTTCCATCGCATCGGCGATCGAATTGGATTGCAGCGCATTGATGATCAGGCCAAGCGCCACGATCAGGCAGATCGAGAACACCACCGCCAACCAGCGCTGCCCCAAGCCCAAGGCGATGTAATAGGCCGGACCGCCGCGATAGGGCCCGCTGCCGTTTTCGCGGTCCTTGACCTTATACAACTGCGCCAGCATCGATTCCGCATAGGCCGTGGACATGCCGAAAAAAGCCACCACCCACATCCAGAAGATCGCGCCCGGCCCGCCCAATACCAAAGCCACCGCGACGCCTGCGATATTGCCGGTGCCCACCCGCGAGGCAAGGCTGGTGCAAAGCGCTTGGAATGGCGAGATGCCTTGGGCGGCATCGCTTGCGGTCGGTGCGGTCACGGTGCGCCACATCTCGCGGAACTGCAGCACCTGCTGCAGCCGCAGCCGGATGGTGAAGTAGATCCCGACCGCGACAAGGCCATAGATCAGCACATAGCCCCAGAGGGTCGTATTCAGAAAATTGATGATCGTCGCCACACATACTCTCCTTGCCCAAGGCAGGACACTTATTCCCATTCAAGGCCAAGGCCGCATCGGCGAGGTGCGGCTTTGGCTGAATTTCTATTATCGGGGGGGGCGCGGCGGACAAGGCCGAATTGGCCCTATTTCCCCGCTTTGGCGGGTGCAGACCATCACCTGCCGTAAGGAAATGGCGCATCGGGCGATGCGAAACGCGGGTGACCATAAGTCACCCATAACGATTGGCCCCGCCTGCGATCATCCGCAGGCGGGGCCATGGCTTGCGCGTAATTGCAGGCTAGAGAGAGACGGTTATGCCACCGTCGACATAAAGGACATGGCCGTTGACAAAGCTTGAGGCGGCGGAAGACAGGAAGATACATGCGCCGACCAGTTCTTCGACCTTGCCCCAGCGCCGCGCGGGGGTGCGAGCCTCAAGCCATGCGGTGAATTTGGGGTCGTCAACCAAAGCCTTGTTCAGCGGTGTCTCGAAATAGCCCGGCGCGATGGCATTGCATTGCAGCCCGTATTGCGCCCAATCGGTCGCCATCCCCTTGGTCAGATTGGCCACCGCCCCCTTGGTCGCGGTATAGGGTGCGATCCCCCCCCGTGCGAGGGCGCTTTGGACGCTGGCGATATTGACGATCTTGCCTGCGCCGCGCTTGATCATATGGCGCGCCACCGCTTGGCCTGCATGAAAAACGCTGGCGATATTGGTCTGCAACAGCCGCTCGAAAGCATCGGCGGGGAAGTCTTCCAACGGGCCGCGATGCTGCATACCGGCATTGTTGACAAGGATGTCGATCGGACCGATTTCCGCTTCAAATGTGTCGATCGCCTGTCGCACGGCATGGTGATCCGTCGCATCGAAGGAGAGAGTTCGCGCGCCTTCGATCCGCGCCGCGGCGCTGGCAAGCTTTGCCGCGTCGCGCCCGTTCAACACCACCTCTGCCCCCGCAGCCCGCAAGCCCTGTGCCAAGGCAAAACCGATGCCCTGCGAGCTGCCGGTGATCAGCGCCCGTTTTCCCGTAAGATCGAATAGTGACAGCCCCATCAGTCCCCCTCGACCGCGCTGTAGCGGGTCGTTTTTTCTGTGTTTGACCGAGCTTAAGGCAAATATCGCCCCGAGAAAGCGAATTGTGGCGGTCTATCGGCGGCTAGTGGCGGATTGGCTGCACCAGATTGGCCATCATGCGGAACGCCCCCGCGACATGGCGATCCATCTGGTGATGCAAAGCCAAGGCCACATGGCTGTGCCGGCCCTGCCCCAGTTCCGCCGTAAGCCATGCGCCGTGCAACACGGGCTCGCCCGCGTCGGCCATCGCGAACAGCGGCTGATAGGCCTTATCCCAGTCAGCGGCGAAATAGAGCCCGCGTTCCTTGTGCCAGCCCTTGAAATCATCTTGCGTGATCGGGTTCGGCCCTTGGATCAACGGGTGATCGGGCTGCAGGAACTGCACTTGCGACTGCGGGTCGGTCACCCGCCAGCGCAAGGAAGGAGAGCCGATCTGCAACCGCGCGGGCGGAGTCAGGTCGGGCTGCCAGCCATCGCTTGGCCTTTGGTACAGCGTCACCAGATTGCCGCCCGCACGCACAAAGCCATGCAGCTTTTGCGTCAGTTGCCACAGCACGGGCCGCGCCCCGAAGGCCAAGACCCCGACCACAAGGGTGGTAAATCCCGACAGATCACCCTGCAGTGCCTCGTCATCCAACAACGTCACATCAAAGCCCAGACGTTGCAGCCAAAGGCCGACCTGATCCGCACCGCCGCCGATATAGCCGATCCTGACATGTTCAGGCCGGACCAGATCGAGGCGCAGCAGATGCAGCCGTTGGGGCGCGCGCCAGTACAGCTGCGGCGCGCTGCCGGTGATGGGCGTCGCAATCGAAAGCTTTTGGCCGTCTTGCAACACAGCCAAGCTGTGGATGCAGGGGCCTTGGTGGGGGGGATGCAGCTGCAAGGCATCTGCCTCAAGGCTGATCTGCCAGCCTGCGGGCAGGTCGAAAGCAGGCGCAGGCCCGCCCTTGAAGGGCAGGATGAACGGCACGCCATCTGTGCAGGTTTGCACCAAAGTATCGGTTGATAGCGGGCTTTGGCTTGCGGGCAGCACCTGCAAGGGCAGATCGGTGTCGATGGTCGTATGGCACAAACGCCCCGCAATCCATGCGCTTAGCCGCAGATGCAGGGCCCCGTTCCCCCCCAGCCGCGACCATTGCGGCAAAAACAACGGCGGCGCGCAGTCCGGTGCCAGATCCAGCCGTGCCGACAGATCGCCGGGATGGCGCTGGACGATCCGGCCAAGCGCAGGATCGAGCTGCCATGCGACCCGATCCAGTTTCACATCCGCCAGCATCGGTTGATCGCTGATCACCAGCCGCAGCGCGGTGCTGTCCCCTTGCCGCGGGCAATCCAGATCAAGGGTGGCGCGGGGCTGCAGATCGGCGGTGGCGAACAAAGCCGCATCCAATTCTGCCGCTTTGCGCTGCAAACGATGGCCATGTCGGGCCATGAAGGGGGGGGTGGCACAGGCTATGGCCTGATCGAGGGCAGCGGCGGCAACAGCCAAGTCATCGGCGACCGAGGCGCGATCAGGGAAGGCGGATATCGCCTCGTCAATATGGGCCTGCGCGCGGCGCAATGCGGCGGCCAAGGCAGGCGGGCAGCCTTCGGCCAGATCGCCCAGATCGCGCGGCAGGCCTGCGCAGATATCCGTCTCGGGCACTGATTGTGGCAACTTCAGATGCAAAACCCATTCGCGACGGGCCGGATCAGGCCAGTGCCCCATGCTTTGCGAGCGATGCGCGCGGCGTGACATCTGGCCCAAGACATCGAAATCGGCCCCGCTCGCCGTATCGCGGGCCTGTTGCACCAAGGTCAGCGTGGCGGGCGGCGGCGGCAGTTCGTCGTCATAGGCGCTGGAGGCACCCGATACGGCTGGCAGATAGAATTTCGCCACCTGCCAAGGGGTTAGACCCTCATTCAGATGTTCGGGAAAGGCCTTGGGGTCGGCAGCCAAGGCCAAAGCCTCTTCGGCGGCCCAAGTCATCGCGCGGTGGTGGCCATGCTGTCCCGCCACATCCAGAAATGTCGGCAGCACGATATCGGGGCGTTCCTCGCGATAGGCGCGGACCATGCGTTCCAGCAGCCGATCGCGACCCCAGCGCTGCGCGGTGTCATCGCCGCTTTTGGAGAATCCGAAATCATGCACCGGATCGTCTGGCCCATGGCCAAGCCAGACCACATCGGCATCCAAAGCCCGCGCGGCCTGTTCCATTTCCTGACTGCGCAGCAGTCCCAAAGCGCCACCCCGTTCGGGGCCAAGCACGTTCTGACCGCCCTCGCCCCGCGTCGAACAGGCGATCAGCGCACGCATGCCATGCTGGAAGCGCAGATAGGCCAACAGGCCGGAATCTTCGTCATCGGGATGCGCGCCAGAGTTCATCAAGGTGATGACCGATTTCAATCGGCTGAGCGCGCGGTGCCAGACCAATAACGCGGGTTCTTGGTCCTGACGGGCGAAACGGCGGTCATCTGCGGACATGACGGATCCTTGTTGCGGCGTGATTGGCTTGGGGCTTAAGGGACTTGGGGCTTAATGGACTTGGGGCGTCAGCGCGCCATAAAGCGGCAAAGCCGCAGCCCCACGAGAGGCGATGAAAGCACTGGCATGACCGACTTGCAACCGCGGCTGGTCCCGCCCGCCCACCGCCGCCACCGATGGGCCCAGAGGTGCTTGCGCGATCATCTCCGCCAAGACGGGCGGCGGGAATTGCCCTGTCAAAACAATAGTTTCGGGGTCGAACAGGTTTTCGATCATCATCACCACCGGTCCCAGATGCTGTGCGGCTTCAGTGATCCACGCCAAAAGACGGGGATCGCGCGCCTGCCATAAAGCACCGACACTGCCCGCGCTGAGGGGCAGGCCCAAGGCTTCGGACAAAGCATGGCGCGAGACATAGCGTTCAAAGCATCCCTGCTGCCCGCAGGCACAGGCCCGCCCGCCGCGTTCGGTGACGATATGGCCGATTTCGCCCGCATTGCCGCGCGCGCCGCGCAACAGCTTGCCCGCCGAGACGACCCCCAAGCCGACACCATGGCCGAAATACAGCACCGCCACATCATGCAATTGCGCCGCCCGCCCGAACAAGGCTTCGGTCAAAGCGGCGGCATTCGCGTCGTTTTCCATGGTGACGGGGACACCTAGCGCGTGGGACATCTGGCTTGCGTCGATATCTTCCCAGCCGGGCAAGGTGGTGGGGCCGATCCCCGACAGACCTTCGGCGCGAAACGGCCCCGGCATCACGATACCCACCCCCAGAAGCGCCCCGTTGTCCAAGGCTTGCGCCTGCGCGATGGCCGCGCGCAGATCGGCCAAAACCGCTTCGGGGGCGACGGATGTCAGGTCCTGCCTGCGCTGCAGGATCGGACTGCCGACCAGATCGAGCACCGTCAGCGCCAGCCCGTTCACCCCGATTTCAAAGCCCAAAGTATGCGCGCCCTTGGGGTTGAGCGCGAATTGCAACGGCGGCTGGCCGCGCCCCGACACCTTGCGTCCCAGATCAAGGATCAACCCCTCGGCAAGCAGGTTATCCAAGATATTGGCCACCGCAGGCGCGGTCAGCTGTGTGCCAGCCGCCAGCTCCTTGCGGCCCAATGGTCCGTGTTGGCGCAGCAGATCCAACACCACACGGCGGTTGTGATCACGGCTGCGCGTCGGATTATTGCCGATCCCGCCCCGCGCCGGAGACATGGATTTATCCGTGTTATCAGTGTTTTGCGCTATGGTGTCGGTCATGACTATGGCTGGGGCCTTTTGGTATGGGGCCAAGGCCCGCCGGAGCATCGGAAGTAGAATTACCTCCCCGCTGCTTTAAGTAAAGTAAATTTATTTATTGACAGGATCGCGACATCACCCCAGTCTTACGCATGGGAAGGAGTCGCGTCATGTTGCGCGGCGACCCGAAAAAGATTGGTCATCCGGAACAAATCCGGCCAACAACAGGGGAATTTGGAATGAAGCGCACTCTTATGGCAGGCCTCTTCGCAAGTGCCGCCGTGCTTTCGGCACAAAGCGCAAGCGCCGTGGAAATCGAATATTGGCAATATGTCTTCGAGACCCGCGTCAATGCGATGGACCAGCTGATCAAGAATTTCGAAGCGGCCAATCCGGATATCACCGTCAAGCAGGTGACCTTCCCCTATGCCGATTACCAAACCCGCGTCGTTGCCGCCACCATGGCGAAAAAGGGCCCCGACGTGCTGCAGCTGTTCTATGGCTGGACCGATCAATTCGTGAAGGGCAAGGTATTGCAGCCGCTGGATGAAGCGGTCTTCCCCAAAGCGGGCATCGAGGCGGACTTCTTCCCGATCGTCGGCGCGATGCAGCGGGACGGCAAGTATTACGGCCTGCCGACCGCCGTGCGTTCGCTCGCCTTGTTCTACAACAAGAAACTCTTCGACGAAGCAGGCATCACCGCTGCGCCGAATACTTTGGACGAAATGGTCGATGCAGCCAAGAAGATCGCCAAGTTGGATGCAGCGGGCAATTTCGAAGTCGAAGGCATCACCTTGGACATGGCTGGCCAAGACCACCATTGGTGGCGTGAAGTGCTGGTCCGCCAATTCGGCGGCGCGCCCTATTCGGATGACAACAAGACCGTCACCTATAACACCGAAGCAGGCGTCAAGGCCTTGGACTTCTACACCGGTTTGCAGACCGAACATAAGGTCGGCCTGTCGGGCTTCATGGATGAAGGTCAAGCCGCCTTCCGTGCCGGCAAAGCCGGCATGACCATCGACGGCACCTTCCGTCTGGGCGCCTTCCGCCAGATCACCGATTTCGATTGGGCCGTGACCGAACTTCCGGCCAATGCCGAAGGTATGCGTTCGAACTATGCGTCCTATTTCGCCAATGGCATCGGCTCGGGTGCGACCGGCGAAGAGCTGGAAGCGGCACAGAAGTTCCTGGCCTATATCTCGTCGGAAGAAGCGATGAAGGTCTGGCTTGATGTGGTCGGCGAATTGCCCGCGCGTCGCGCCGCCGCTTTGACCGAAGAAAACCTGAAGAACGAGATCTACGCGCCGTTCCTGAAGGGTCTGGAATATGCCCATACCACGCAATTCGTGGAAGAAAACGGTCAGCGTCAGACCGTGACCGACATGGCCAACCGCGTCTTCCTGCAAGGCCAGAGCGGCGCGGATTCGGTGGCCGAAGCGGCGAAAGCCGAACAGGCGATCCTGGATAAAGCCAACAAGTAACGCCCAGCCGTTGCCAACACGGGGGCCCTGTCCACAGGGCCCCCAAATTTTCCCCTTCCCGCAAAGGATCGCGCGATGAGCCAAGCGGCCGCATCCCCCTCCTCCGGACCAAGCCGCCCTACGGGGCTGAAGATGCGCACCAAGCGCCTGCTTTGGGTCTGGACCTTCCTCGCATTGCCGGTCCTGTTCTACAGCGTGATCCGCTTTTATCCGACGCTAGAGGCCTTCTATCTGTCGCTGACGGATTGGAACCTGCTGTCGGACCCCGAATATGTCGGCTTTGAAAATTATCAGCGGCTGTTCTCCGACCCCGGTTTTTGGAAGGTGTTCCGCAATACCTTCACCTATCTGCTGGTCGGCACGCCGGTATCCTTGCTGCTGGCCTTCGTGATCGCCTATTTCTTGGACCAGATCCGTTTCGGCCATACGCTGTTGCGCGCGCTGTATTTCCTGCCCTTCATCACCACCGCCTCGGCGATGGCATGGGTCTGGCGCTGGTTCTATCAGCCCGCCCCCACCGGTATTATCAATAACTTCTTGGGAACATTGGGGATTAGCCCGATCCCGTTCCTCAGCTCGGTCACGCTTGCGCTGCCATCGATCACCTTCACGGCGATCTGGGCGGGGCTTGGCTTCCAGATCATCATCTTCATGGCAGGGCTGCGCGCGATTCCGTCGACCTATTACGAGGCTGCCCGCATCGACGGGCTGAACGAATGGCAGATCCTGCGCAAGATCACCATTCCGCTGCTGAAGCCCACGACGGTCTTCCTTGTGGTGTTTTCATCCATCGGCTTCCTGCGCATTTTCGATCAGGTCTATAACATGTCCTCGATCGATCCGGGCGGTCCGTTGGGATCAACCAAGCCTTTGGTTCTGATGATCTATCAGACGGCGTTTTCCTCTTACGAGATGGGCTATGCCTCGGCGCAGACGGTGGTGCTGTTTGTGATCTTGCTGGTCATCTCTTTGCTGCAACTCTGGATCATGCGGGACAAGTGATATGGCTATGACCTCTGCGACCCCCGCCTTGGCGATGCCCAAGATCGACCCTGCAAAAATCATCATCTGGACGCTGCTTTTCATCGGAGGCGTCATGATGGTGACGCCGCTGCTGTTCATGTTCTCGACCTCGCTGAAAACGGCCGGACAGATCTATGACCTGCGACTGATCCCGTCTGCTCCGACCTTCGATAACTATATCAAGGTCTTGGGGGATGGTCGCTTCCTGCAATGGTTCGGCAATTCGATGTTTATCGCCTGCTGTGTCACGCTGTCGAACCTGTTTTTCGATAGCCTTGTCGGCTATACCTTGGCGAAGTTCGACTTCCGTGGCCGCAAGCTGATCTTCATTGCGATCCTGTCGACCCTGATGATCCCGACCGAGATGCTGGTGATCCCGTGGTATCTGATGAGCGCCAATTTCGGCTGGCTCGACAGCTATTGGGGCATCATGTTCCCCGGTATGATGACCGCTTTCGGCACCTTCCTGATGAAGCAGTTCTTCGAAGGTGTGCCCAACGACTTCCTTGAAGCCGCCCGCATCGATGGCCTGAACGAATTCACCATCTGGTGGAAAGTGGCGATGCCCTTGGTCACGCCCGCCTTGTCGGCCTTGGCGATCTTCACCTTCCTTGGCAATTGGACCGCCTTCTTCTGGCCGCTGATCGTCACCACCAGCCCCGAACTTTATACCCTGCCGATTGGCCTGACCTCTTTTGCGGTCGAACAATCCATCCAGTGGGAAATGATCATGACCGGCGCCGCACTTGCCACGCTGCCGACCCTGATGATCTTCCTGTTGCTGCAACGCTATATCGTGCGCGGCGTGATGCTGGCAGGCCTGAAAGGTTGATGACCTATGTCGTTTGATTTGCCCGAAGACCGCTCGGTCTTCCCCGATCCGGTCTATAAGGATACCGTGCTAGCGCCCCTGTTTGACGGGGCCAAGCATCACCATGTGCAGGCCTTCCGTGCCATCGACCGCGCGCATCTGGTGATGCTGCAGGAAACCGGTATCCTGCCCGAAGACACTGCTCGCGCCATCGCGCAGGCTTTGGTTTCCATCGAAGCCGAAATCGATCCCGCCGGTCTGACCTATACCGGCGAGGTCGAGGATTACTTCTTCCTGACCGAACGCGAGCTGAAATCCCGCCTTGGCCCCGATCTGGGCGGCAGGCTGCATACGGCGCGCTCGCGCAATGACATCGACCACAGCCTGTTCAAACTGGCGCTGAAGCCGCGTCTTGATCAGCTGTTGGCCGAGGCGCAGGCCTTGCTGCACGCGCTGATCGCCAAGGCGGAAGCCGAGAAATCCACCCTGATCGTGGCCTATACCCATGGCCAGCCCGCCCAGCCTACCACCTTCGGCCATTACCTTTCGGCGGCCATCGAAATCCTGCTGCGCGATATCGCTCGGATCGAAGCAGCAAGGGATGTGGTCGACCTGTCGTCGATGGGGGCTGCCGCGATCACCACATCGGGCTTCCCGATTGACCGCGCGCGGGTGGCGGAATTGCTGGGCTTTTCGGGGCCCCAACGCAACAGCTATAGCTGCATCGCGGCGGTGGATTACATCACCTCGACCTATTCGGCGATTGAACTGCTGTTCTTGCATCTGGGCCGCTTGATCCAAGATTTCCAATTCTGGACCGCCTTCGAAGTGGGCCAGCTGCATGTGCCCAATGCCTTGGTGCAGATATCGTCCATCATGCCGCAAAAGCGCAATCCGGTGCCGATCGAACATATGCGGCATTTGTCGTCGCAAACCGTGGGTCGAGCGCGGGTGATGCTGGACATCGTGCATAACACGCCCTTCACCGATATGAACGATAGCGAAGGCGAAAGCCAAGAGGCGGGCTATCAAGCCTTCGCTTCTGCCAGCCGTGTGCTGCGCCTGCTGGCCACTTTCGTGGCCCAAGTGCAGGTCAACGGCGCCAAAGTCCGCGCCAATATCGACCGCAGCTGCATCACCATCACCGAACTGGCCGATAGCTTGGTGCGCCGCGAAGGCCTGTCCTTCCGCCAAGCCCATGAAATCGCCGCCGATACCGCGCGCGCCGTTGTGACATCCGGCCAAAGCCTGCGCGAGGCGGGCTATGCGCCCTTCACTGCGGCCTTCATGGCCCATACCGCGCGCGAGACCGCTTTGGACCCTGACGCTTTTGCCGAAATCGTCAGCCCTGAATATTTCGTCGCCGTGCGCGACCGCTTTGGCGGCCCCGCACCCAGCCCGATGGAAGATGCGCTCAGCGCCTATCGCGACCAAGCCAAGGCTTTGTCCGAACGCATCGCCGCGCGCGCCTCGCATGAGGCATCCGCCCAATCCCTGTTATCCCACGCTTTCACCCGCCTGCTGGAGACCCGCTGATGGCTACCATTGAACTGAAGAAGCTGGTCAAATCCTATGGCAAGACCAATGTGATCCATGGGATCGACCTTGCGATCAAGGATGGCGAATTCGTGGTCTTTGTCGGGCCCTCGGGCTGCGGCAAATCCACGACGCTGCGGATGATCGCGGGGCTTGAGGAAATTTCGGGCGGTCAGCTGTGGATCGGCGACCAGATGGTCAATGACATGGACCCGAAATCGCGCAATATCGCGATGGTGTTCCAGAATTATGCGATCTATCCGCATATGTCGGTGCGCCAGAATATCGCCTTCGGTCTTTATACCGCCAAGATGGACAAGGCTGAAAAGGATCGCCGCGTCGAAGAAGCCGCCGCCATCCTTAGCCTGACGCCCTATCTGGACCGCAAGCCCGCCGCTTTGTCGGGCGGTCAGCGCCAGCGCGTCGCCATGGGCCGCGCCATGGTGCGCAATCCGTCGGCCTTTTTGTTCGACGAACCGCTGTCGAATTTGGACGCCCAGCTTCGCGCGCAGATGCGTATCGAAATCAAGCGTTTGCACCAGCGCCTTGGCACGACGATTGTCTATGTCACCCATGATCAGGTCGAAGCCATGACCATGGCCGACCGCATCGTGGTGATGAAAGACGGCCATATCCTGCAAGCCGGCGCGCCGATGGATCTATATGATGCCCCCGTCGATGTCTTCACCGCGCGCTTCATCGGCAGCCCGTCGATGAATATCATCACGCCGCGTGGGGACGGGGATTTGCTGGGCGTGCGGCCGCATGATCTGCGCATCGGGGCGCGGCTGGATAATCCTGCACTGACCCTGAAGGGAGAGGTGACGGCGGTCGAACCGCTGGGGCCGGAGACCTTAGTGCATTTCCTGGTTGAAGGTGAAACCGTGATCGCAACCGCACCGGGCAATATGGTTCCGGCGATTGGCAGCATGGTCAGCGCTGCGGTCGAGGCGGGCAAGCTATACACCTTTGACGCCAAGACCGAACGCGCGCTTGGCCGCAGGTAAGTCATGCAGGATCAAGACCTTTTTCTTGGCATCGATGTGGGCGGCACCAAGGTTCATGCGCTGCTGGCGGATGGCACGGGCCGCATCATCGCCGAAGCTCGTGCGCCCACCGCCACCCAAGGCGGCGATGCCCTGATCGCGCAATTATACGAGATGCGCGATGGGCTTTGCCGCAAGGCGGGCATCACCGCCCCCAAGGCCAGCGGTTTGGGTCTTCCCGCCGCGGTCGACCCTGCAACGCTGACGCTCAGCGCCATTCCGAATATCGACAATATGGCGGGAAGCGCCTTCGCGCCTGCCCTGATGCGCGCCTTCGGCGGGCCGGTCGCGATTGAAAACGACGTCAATTGCGCCGCCTTGGCCGAGGCTTGGGCTGGCCGCAGCCGCGTCGATCCCTTGGCCTTTATCGCCATCGGCACCGGCATCGGCATGGGCTTGGTGGTCAATGGCCAATTGCTGCGCGGCGCGAAGGGGCTGGCAGGCGAAATCGCTTTCCTGCCGCTTGGCGCCGATGCGACCGATCCCCTGTTGCGTCAAAGCGGCACATTCGAATCCCGTCTTGGCGGCGATGGCTGGCGTCAGGGCTATCTGGCGCTTGGCGGCACGGGGCCGGTCAACCTGCCCGCGCTGTTCGCTTATCCCGATGTGCCGTTCCGCGCGCTGATCGATCAGCAGGCCGATCTGCTGGCACAAGCGATCTTGACCGTCCAAGCGGTGATCGCGCCGCAAGCGGTGGTGCTGGGCGGTTCCATCGGCGCGCAAGCGCCGCTGCTGGCCGCATTGCAGGCCCGCCTGCCCGATTACCTGCCGCAGGAATTGGCGCTGTCGCGGTCAGAGCTGGCCGAGAGCGCCGGTGCTTTGGGTGCCGCACGGGCGGCGATGATCGCGCCGCGCGCATGAAAAAGGGGGCCTTAGGCCCCCTTGATCCCATGCGCTTTGACCGGATTATTCCGCCGGTTCCAGCCTTGCGGATTTGCGGCGCAGATGGGGTCCAAGTTCGCTGACCAACACACCGATCAGGATCAGTGCGGCCCCCACCAGCGCGATGGGGCCAAGCCTTTCGCCCGCGATACGGCCAAGGATGCCCGCGAAAACCGGCTCGCCGGTATAGATTAAGGTCGCGCGTGTCGCCGAAACATAGCGCTGCGCCCAGTTCATCACCAATTGGATGACGGCGCTGGCAATACCCAAGCCCACGACGGGAATGACCCAGATCCAGTCGAAAGCGGGCAGCTCTGTCCCCGTCAAGGGGATCGCGCCCAAGGCGAAGACCGCCACCGTCAGCAATTGCACCACTGTCACCCGCTTGCTGTCGACCTTGGGGGCGAAATAGCTGATCAGCATGATCTCGCAGGCGATGGCGAAGGTGCCGATCAGCGTGACCACCACGCCCTCGGACAATTCCAGCCGCGCAAGGCCGCCGCCGGAAATCAGCACCAGCCCTGCGAAGGCGAAGACGATGCCGATCCAGCTGAACACAGCCGGCGGCTTGCGCCAGACCAGCCATTGCAGCAAAGGCACCATAGGCACGTAAAGTGCGGTCAGAAAGGCCGAAACGCTGCTTTCGATGGTTTGCAGCCCTTGCGTTTGCAGCCCATAGCCGAACAGGATCGAGATGCCGATCACGATCCCCGCGCCCAATTCGTAACGCGTCAGCCCTCGCAGGCTGCGCCACGCGATCAGGGCGGCGAAAGCGCCCGCGACCAGGAAGCGCAGGCCCACCAGCAGCAAAGCGCCGGTATAGGGGACGGCGAAATGGACCACGAGGAAGGTAAATCCCCAGACCATGGTGATGGCCAAGAGCGACAGCTCGGGCAGCGGCAGATTGCGGAGGCGTGATTTTTCTATCATGATGGTCGAGGGTTATAGGCAGTATATTGCACATGCAAGATCGAAACGCAGAGGTTCTTCGCCATCTCGCAACAAATTTGCGGCGGCTGCGGATGGGGCTGGGGTTAAGCCAGATCGCCTTGGCCGAGGCGTCAGGTCTTAGTCGACGGCTGATCGTCGATATCGAGGCGGGGCAGGCCAATGTCAGCCTTGGCAATCTGGACCGCTTGGCGCGGGCTTTGGGCGTGGGCTTTACCGATCTGGTGGCCGCGCCCGACACGCCGCTGACCGCGATTGCGGAAACCGCGTGGCAAGGGGCGGACGGCAGCCGCGCGGCGCTTCTGGGCCAAAGCCCCGCCCGAGAGGCGGTCGAGCTGTGGCATTGGCGGCTTGCGGCGGGTGACAGCTATCAGGCCGAGCCCGATCCTGCGGGCTGGCAGGAGATGATCTTTATCACCCAGGGCCGCTTACGGCTACAAACCGAAGGCAATGCGCGGCAATTGACTGCGGGCGAATTCGCTATTTTCCCGAGCGATCAACGCTATGGCTATCATAATGACAGCGCGGAACAGGTGGAATTCCTGCGCAATGTCGTGCGCTAGGCCGGTTATGACGCCGCCAAAGCGGCAATCGGGCCTTCGATCAGCGCCACAAGCTGGCCGAAATGCCCCTCGGATGTGGCGGGGCGGTCGGGATCCGAGGTGATCGCGACCGCAAGCCCGCGTTCGGGATGAGCGGCGATGATCTGCCCGCCATAGCCGCGCGCCAGCAGGAAGCCTTGCGGCGTGATGAACCAGCCATAGCCATAGCCCAACCGTGAGAAATCCGAATAGACGCGCGTTTCGCGCGAGGCATCGATCCAGTCGCGTGACACCACGCGCTGACCATCAAAGACGCCGTAATCGCGCATCATCACGGCCAAGCGCAGCATCGCGCGCGGGCTAAGCGCCATTTCATTGCCGCCCAGATAGCGGCCCTGCGGATCGCGCACCCATGGCGGAATGTCGATGCCAAGCGGGCGCGCCAGAACCCGCCGCATCTGTGCCAATAGGGTTTCGCCGGTCAGTTCCGACAAAACTGCCCCCAGAATATGCGTGCTACCGGTGGAATAGATCATCTTGGTGCCGGGTTGGGCTTCCATCGGGCGCGAAAGCGCATAGGCCACCCAGTCCTTTGAGCCAATCCACGCGCCGTATTGTCCATGCGATGTGCTTTGCAGCCCTGCGCGCATGGTCAACAGATCCTCGATCGTGATGGCTGCGACCAAAGGATCGGCGTCGCGCGGGATCAGCTTGGGCACCAGATCCCCCAGCCGCGCCTGCAGCGATGGCAGGCTACCTTGCGCCAAAGCATCGCCCACCAGCAAAGCGACAAGGCTTTTGGAACAGGACTTTATCGCGGCAGGCTGATCCAGATCGGGGCCGCGCAAAGCGTTCTGCAGCAAAATCTGATCGCCGCTTTGGATCATCACCGCGCGCAGTTGATCCATGACCGAAGCCTGTTGCACAATATCGCCCAACAGCCCGCCCTGCCCCCAACCGCGCCCCGCAGGCAGCAGGGCTGGAGCGCTCAGGCAGGCGAGCATCTTTACGGTGAATTGTCGGCGATCCAGCATGGCGTTCCCCTCTTCCGGCCCTGTCGGGACAGGGGTCAACCGCTGAGGGGGTCGAAAGATCCCGCATGATCCTGCGAAAGGCTTAGATCAGCCCCAGCTCGCGCGCTTTGGAAATCGCCTCGGATCGGCTGGAAACGCCAAGCTTTTCATACAGATGCTTGCGATGGCTTTTCACCGTGCCCTCGCTGATCCCCAAGATGCGGGCGATTTCCTTGTTCACCAAGCCTGCCGCGACATGGACGATGATTTCCCGCTCGCGCGGGCTAAGGATGTGGCGATCACCCAGCTTGGGATCGGCGGCCGCGCCATCAAGCCAGCGTTCCACCTGCGCGATCTTCGGACCCGCCTCGCGCAGACGTTGCACATATCCCGCCCGCTGCGCCAGATCACGGATCGCGGCCAGGCTTTGTCGGGCGGCGGGGCGATCGGCGCGCAGATAGGCCAATTCCATCGTCAGGATGCGGGCTTGCAACAAATGTCGTTGATCGCCGTCAGCCAGCCTGCTGTCGGGCCAGTCGGCCATGACCGCCGCCGCCCCTGCCGTATCGCCCGTCGCAATTCTGGCCGCGGCCAAAGCCATGGCCGATGCGGCGCAATGATGCGATGTGGCCGCGAAGCGTTCAATCTGGGCAGGGCTTGCCGTTTCGGCGCCCAAGCGTTGCGCGGTCACATCCAGCATATGCTCAAGCCGTGGCCAGCCTCGCAGCTGCGCCAAGGCGCGCCCCTGATCCAGCCAATAGGCCGCGCCCGAGGCCCCTTGTTCCGCCAAGCCGATCGATGCCATCGCCGAAAAGGCACCGGCATAAACCCTGATCCAGCCGTGGATTTCATGCAGATGCGGCAATACCGGCGCGATCAAGGCCCCTGCCCGTTCCAAATCGCCCGCCTCGAACAGGCAAAGCCCGTAATGCAAGGCCGAGGTGCGGATTTCATAACTGTCGGCGTGACCTTCGATCACCGCAAGACGGGTTGCGGCATCGCTTTCGCTGAGGGCCAGCGGCAGTGATCCCTGCGCTAGGGCCACGCTGGAAAGATGCTGGTGCAAGAAAAGCGCGACTTTATTCGCGCGCAGCCGCTGTTGCAGGCCGATCCCCAGCCGACAGGTTGCCGCCGCTTGGGCAAGATCGCCACGGTCCAGTTGCAGCAAAGCCAGAACCGACGCCAGCGAGACCACCAAGACCGGATGGGTGCTAATTGTGGCTTTGACCTGCGCCTCCAGCGCGGCGATCCGTTCGGGAAGGATTGTCACATCAAGTGCCAGATCGAAGACCAGATCGAAAGCGGTCCGCCAGCCATGGATCAAGGTGGCGTCTTGGGGGCTGTTGAAGCGAGTGAAGCCTTCGGTCAATGCGGCCGCTGCCTCGTAATGGATACGGGCTTCGACATCCGCGCCATGGCGGATGCGGTCATAGATCTGGGCGAAAAACACCAAAGGCGCATCTTTCGCCAGATCGGGGCGCAGCGTCTGGGTGAAGTTCAGATCGGGGACCATGCCATGGCTAATCGAAATCGCGCCAGAGGCTTCGACCAGCGCCGTCACCTCGGGGCTTGGGGCCAGTTGCAGGGCGTGGCGCAGCACTTCGGCATGTTCGCCGGCTTGGCGCGCCCAAGTGATGGCGATGTGATGCAGCCTTTCAACGCGCGCCGGATCCGACAGCCGCAACGGCGCGGACACATAGCGCGCGAAGGCGGGCATCATCTGCAGCCATCCCGGCCGATCCGGACAGTGGCGCAGATAAAACCCTTCCTGCACCAAGGCGCGCAGCGATTGCGACAGATCATCCGCCTCGCGCCCCGCCAGCAAATGCGCCGCAAGTTCGGGGCCAAAACGCTCCATGACCGACAGGTCCATCAACAGATTTTGCAGCGCAGGCGAGAAGCTTGGCCAAGCGATATCGTCAAACCATGCCTGCAACGCATCGGGCAGCGCATGTTTTTCGCCCGCATGTCCCAGCAGCGCCAAGCTGCGCGGCATGTCCTGCGCCAATAGCTTGATCCCCAAAGGCCAGCCGCCGACCAGCCGCTGCGCCAAGCGCCCCTCGACCGCGGCATCGGGCAGGCCCAGCAGACGCGCGCAATCCTCTGGCCCGAGGGCCAGATCGCGCGGCCCGATCAGCCGCAGCATGCCTTCGCGCCATGCCGCACGAAACGCCGGTGCGCGCGGCGAGGCATCACTGACAAAGACCGCCAAACCGCCCCTTGCAAGACGCGATTTTCCCAGTTCGACCAGTTTCACCGCCAGATCGTCATAGCTCTCATTGGCTGGCAGGCCTTGCAAACCATCCACAAGAATGACGGCATCATCGGCCAGCGCGGACAAGGCATCCGCCGCCAAAGCCGCCGTCAAGCGCACCACCGGCAGGCCCGCCGCATCCAGCCAATCGCCCAAAGCCCGCAGGGTGCCGCTTTTGCCCACACCATGCGGTCCGGCCAGCATGACCACCGCAGCCGCGCCCGCTTGGGCCAAAAGCTTGCGGCACAGCGCCTCGCGCGGCAACCACGGCTGGGCGCGTCCGTCCCGCGATGGGGCCGCCAGTCCGGCGACGGTTTCAGGTGTAGAAAGCCAAACAGGCAAAGCCATCGGGGGTGAATGCGTCCAAAAATAAGCTCATTTCACCATGCCAGCGCTGCAAGAGCACGGCAAGTGGGCAAAACCTTACCTTTCCGGAAGGAAATGCAGCCTTTTTACGGGGCTGCGGCCCCCGTTCGCCCGATCACATAGAAAATGCCTCCCCCTGCGGGACGGCATTTTCAAAGCATAATAGGTTGTAAGACTTACAAACTATCGGCAATCGGTTCCCATGCGGCGGCGTCATCCGCACGGGTGAATTGCGGGATATGAGCCAAAGACTGCACCAGTTTGGCATCCTCGCCCAGCGACCGACGCCAATCATGCGCTTCGGACAAAATGGTGCCGATTGCCACCACCTCGCCGCCCGCCTGCCGCACCAGCGCCAAAGCCCCCGCCAAAGAGCCGCCCGATGCCACCACGTCATCCACCACCACGACGCGCTTGCCCGCGATATGTTTTACCGCCTTGCGATCCAGCAGCAGACGCTGTTCCCCCTTCGAGGTGATCGCCGTGATGGTTTGCACCAAGGCGTCACCCAGATGGATTTTCGGCGATTTCTGCAGCACGACATAGTGGTCCAAACCCAAGGCGCGGGTCAGTTCTATCGCGACGGGAATGCCCAAGGTGGCCGGACCTACGATCACATCCGGCTGCAGATGTTTCAGCTTTTCAGCCAGCTTCTCACCGCAATGCGCGTTGAAAGCGACACCCAGATCGATCACCATCATCAAGGAAATCGCGAAATCCGGCTTGATCGGCACGATCGGCAGCTCAAGCGGCCAGCCTGCGACGTCAACGCTCCAGATTTGTTCGGTTTGAGCGGTGTCAGCCATGGTGCGAAGGTCCTGTGTTGGAGGCAAATTTCAGGCGCGCTTCGACCATCAGGCCGACCTCGCGCCATGTGGTCCGCTTGCGACTTGTGTCGAAGCCGTAAAGCGCCAGCGAGAAGGAAATGGCATGGGCCATGCGGATCGCCTGTACCAATAGCGGCACGCCGCGGGCAAGGGCAAAGCGCAGGCGAGTGACAAAGCCCACATCGTCGATTTCCATGCCGCGGGCGCGTTGCGCATCGGCGATGCGGTTGAATTCGTCGCGCAGCATCGGGATGATGCCAAAGGTCAGCGACAAGACCAAGGTCACCACCGACGGCAGGCGCGCGGCGGAAGCTGCCCCAAGGATCGATCCCGGGCTAGAGGTTTCCATCACGAAGAAAAAAGCGGCAGTGGTGGTGATCAGCCGCGCGGCCATGCCGATGGCGATCTTGAGCGCCTCGTCCATCGCGCTGCCTTGCAGCCACAGGTTGAACAGCCATGTGGCCACCACCATCACGCCCAAAAGGCCGACGCCCTTCAGATAGCCGCCCAGATTGGGCACTTTCACCAGTTTCAAGGCGATCAGCGAGGCCGCGGCCAGTCCCGCCCCCCACCGCCAGTCGGGGGCAAACCACGCGGCCATCATCACGGCACATGCGATCAGAAGTTTAAGGAAGAAGTTCAGGTCATGCAGCCGCATCAGGCTTTCACCTCCAAGCCATAGGGCAGTTCCCAGCCCAGATTTCTGAATGCCGCCGAACCCCAGCCCGCAGCGATCGGCCCGTCGAAAGCGATCCCGCCGCCACCGACAATGACCATGCGTTCGGCAATATCATCCGCCAATTCAAGATCATGGGTGATCAGCATCGTGGCGCGACCCGCATCCCGCATACGGGCGACGAAGCTTTCCAACAAAGCACGGCCCTTGCGATCACGGGCCAAAAGCGGCTCGTCGATGATCGCGACCGGCGACAGGGTGGCTTCGGCACAGGCCAGACCCAGTTGGCCTTGCTGGCGCGAGGACAGCGCAAAGGGATTGGCCTCTTCCATGCCGCCAAGGCCATAGCGTTCCAGCACCTCCGATGCTTTGGCGCGCAGCTCGGGGCTGGTTTTACCGGGCGTTGCCGTCATGGCGAAGAGCATCTCGTCGATCAAGGTCAGATTGAACAGGATCTGGCGCATGTTCTGCGGCACATAGGCGATCTGGCGGGCGCGCTTGGCCGTGGTCCAGCCGGTCGCGTCTTGGCCCGCAAGTTCGATCTGGCCCGTGGCGGTTTTCAACAGGCCCAGCAAGGATTTGAACAAGGTGGTCTTGCCCGCGCCGTTCTTGCCCAAGACCGCAACCGTTTCGCCCGCGCGCAAGTGCAGGCTGACATCGCTCAGGATTTTTTCACCGGAGGCACGGGCCAGCTCCGTGGTCAAACCCTTGATCGACAGCAGGGTTTCACCCAAAGCTGGCGAGATATGGGCACGGCGCGGCGCGCGCGGGGCCAGCAGGCCCGCGGCGTCCCAAGCGGCAGGATGATCCAGCAGATCGGCAGGCGCTTGCGGGGTGGTCATGGTGCCATCTTGCAGCAAAGCGATGCGGTCGACCGCATCGGCCAAAGCGGCCGCGTCCTGATCGGCGATCAAGACGGCGGTATCATTGCTGGTCAGATCGCGCAAAGCACGGCGCAGACGGGCGCGGGCTTCGGGGTCCAGACCGGTGGTGGGTTCGTCCAGCACCAGAAGCGTCGATCCCGACACCAAGGCCGCAGCCATCGCGACCATCCGGCGTTCACCGCCCGACAGCGTCAGCACGCGGCGGCCCGACAGCGGCTGCAAATCCAGCTTCACCATGATGTCATGCACGATCCGGCGGATATCGGCGCGGGTCATGCCACGGTTTTCCAACGGAAAAGCGATCAGGTCTTCGGTGCCCAGATCCCAAAGCTGCTCTTCGACATTCTGGGTGACAAGGCCGATCCGCGCGAAAAGATCGTCGCGCGCATATTCGGCCAAAGGACGGCCATCAAGCGTCACCTCGCCTTGATAGCCGGGGTTGGGAAGCAGCCGCGGGATCACCCCCGCAGCGGCCGAAATCAAGGTGGTCTTGCCTGAACCGGTGGCGCCACAAATCAGCAGACGTTCTCCCGCTTGGAGATCGAAGGTTACATCGGACACCACGGGAGGCAGGTCTGCAAAGCCCAGACCCAAGCGAGAAACGGAAAGCATGTGTTAGCCCTGTTCGGTAAGAGGCATCAGAAGCGAGTGAAGCCCTGCGGATGGGCCGCGGACAGGATTTTCAGCGCCGGTTTGATCAAGAGCGGCGTCCCGATCACCATCGGCACGATATCAGCCAAACCAAGGTAGCTTACGCCCCACCAGAACGGGAAGATGCCCAGATAGGACAGCGATGCCGCCACCGGAATGATCATCACGACACCGGCGATCAGGCAAACCGCGCCCACTTTCACCAGCGTCGCGGTGTCGAACTTGGTGGTTTTGGGGTTGAACATCAGCGCCGGCAGCAGACCGGTGAAGCCGACCATGATGCCGTCGACGATCAGCGAATGGGCCGGAATGAAGGCGCCCGCCAGCAGGCCCCAGATCACGGTGCCCAGATAGCCGCAGATGAAGCCGCTTTTCCAGCCCAGCAAGATGCCGATCAGCGGCGGCAAGAAGGCGAAGATGCGCCATTGGATCACGCCGGGCACCAGCTGGATCGGGTTTGCATAGGCCCAAAGAACGCCGGTTGCCGCAGCTGCGACAATCGACAAGACGAGCGGGAAGAGCGTATTGCCTTCGCCGGTGGAGGAGGTTGCCATGGGTCGGTCCCTGATTTTGACTTGAGCGGCAGATCAAATGATCACGGGGTTTTCGGGGTAGCCCCCGAAAAAAGGCGTGATCCGAAAGGGTTGGCCGCCGCGCTCCAACCCGATCTATGGGTTAGCTTTTTCGGTTGCGCGCAGGCTGCGTGGTGTCGGGTTCCAGACTGGCAGGATCGATTTCCGCCAGACCGTCGCGCAAACGGAATTCGGGAATATGGCCCAAGCGGCGGATCAAGGCGGCGTCGCGCCCCAAGGCCTGACGCCAGCTTTGGCCTTCCGTCAGGATGGTGCCGACGGCCAAGATCTCGGCGCCAGCGCGGCGCACAAGGCGCATCGCGGCGGCCATGCTTGATCCGGTGGCGACCACGTCATCGACCAGAACCACGCGGCGGCCTTGCAGGCGCACGATGGCCTCGCGGTCCAGCAACAGCTGCTGCGTGCTTTGGGTGGTGGTCGAGACCACCTGTTCGACCAGCGCGTCCTGCAAATGGAATTTCGGCGATTTCTGCAAGATCACATATTGATCCAAACCCAAGGCGCGGGTCACCTCCATGGCAACCGGAATGCCCAAGGTGGCGGATCCCACCACGACATCGGGCTTGAGCGGGGCGAAATCGCGGGCCAAGGCCTGCCCCATCCGTTCAACGAAAGACAAGCCGCGGTCGATCACCA
Organism: Paracoccaceae bacterium; assembly: GCA_031991825.1. Lineage (GTDB taxonomy): Bacteria > Pseudomonadota > Alphaproteobacteria > Rhodobacterales > Rhodobacteraceae > Pseudotabrizicola. The sequence continues at coordinate 2,813 of DALYSR010000010.1, read as the reverse complement.
TCAACAGCGCGATCGCGCGGTCGGAGCCGGACTGGACCAGAGGCAGGTCAATGGTTTCTCCGCCCACTATGGCTTGAAAACTATAAGGCGCGATGGGCTGCATATCGGGCTTTCAGGATGGACTTTCAGGCGCTTAGCGCAGTTGCAGGCCTTAAACCCTCTGCTTGCCGCGAAGGCAAACATCGATTTTTCCACGTAGCGTTGAGAAAAATTCAACGCTATAGGCGAAAGCGAATTCATGATGATGACGAAGGAACCACGATGGATCGGGTCTTTTTCTCTCGATTTACCATTTATTTCGAGGAAATAGCCCGCCAAGGGTCGGTGCGTCAGGCGGCCGAGAAGCTGAATGTGTCAGCTTCTGCCGTGGATAAGCAACTTATCCGTGCCGAAGAGATGCTTGGCGTTGCCCTTTTTGACAGATTGTCGCGGGGGATGCGGCTGACCTCGGCCGGAGAGGTGCTGGTCCACCGTTTGCGCGGCTGGCAAAAGGATCTGGCATCGATCCGGCGAGAGTTCGAAGAGCTACAGGGCAACAATCGCGGCGAGCTGCGCATGGCCGTCGCCCAAGAGGCGGTTTACGGCTTCCTGCCCGCCGCCTTGGCGCATTTCATGCGCGACCACAGCAAGATCGCGACGCAGGTGACTGTCGCCCAATCCGACCAGATCCGCCAAATGGTGCTGTCGGGCAGCGTCGATTTCGGCCTGACCTTCGCGCCGCAGCCGATGCCGGGGGTGGAGGTGGTGGCCGATAGTCCCTTTACCTTGCATGCGGTGCTGCCTGCGGGCGATCCGGCCAGCCGTCGCAAGAGCCTGCCGCTAGATCTGTTCTTCACGCGTCCGATCATCCTGCCCGATATCAGCACGCATCTGCGCGATGTGCTTGATATTGCGGCGGCGCGTTCGAAAGTGCGGCTGGCGCCGATCCTTACCACCAATAGCCTTGAACTGGCCCGCGCCATGGTGGTGGAGGGGGCAGGCTTCGGTATGGTGCCGCTGCGCAAGCTGCAGGATGCGCCGCCCCATGCGGGGCTGGTCACCCTGCCCTTCCCGCGTGGCGAGATGCCGAAAATGGTCTTGTCGCTGATCGCGCCGAGCGAGCGTCAGCAAGGGGTGGCGGCGATCCTTGCCCGTCGCGCCTTGGCAAGCTTCATGGCGAGCTGACGGATTTCCGCGGCCCCATCACGGGAAAGGGCCGCGGATCGCAGCTTACATTTTCGACGACACGTCGTAGCCGAACCATTTTTGCGACAGCGCTTCGATGGTGCCGTCTTTCAGCATCTCGTTGATCGCGCCATCCAAACGGTCCTTCAGCTCGACATTGCCTTTTTTCAGAGCAATGCCTTGGCCTTGGCCGAATTCGGGATAATCCGCACCAGTCAGTTGCGGGCCGATATGTTTCAGGCCGCTCGCGGCACCCCCCTCCATGAAGGGCTCCCAAGCGGAAAGTTCCATCATGCCGACATCGACACGACCGGCGCGCAGATCGTCGACCAGTTGCTCGTTGCGCTCGTAGCTACGCACCTGAACATCGGGCATATGGGCGTTAAGCACCTGTTCTTGGGTGGTGCCCGATTGGACGCCGACCACTTTGCCTGCCAAGCCCGCCAGCAGGTCTTCCTTACTGATCTTCTCGTCCATCGCATTGTCGATCAGGCCGACGAAGCCGGTCGGCGCATCGGCGTAAGCGCGAGTGAATTCAACCATTTGCGCACGTTCTTCGTTAATCGACATCGCCGACATCAAGGCGTCGAACTTGCCGACCTGCAGGCTGGGCAGCAAGCCGTCGAAGGATTGGTTGGCCCAAGTGCAGGTCAGGGACAGCCGCTTGCACAGCTCGTCGCCGACATCGCGGTCGAAGCCCACGATCTCGCCCGAGGTATCAACCGATTCCCACGGCGCGTAATCGGCGCTGGCCCCGATGCGCAGGTTTTCCGCCACGGCCGCACCAGCAGTGCCCAGCAAGAGCGCAACAAGGCCCAAAGTGACAAACTTCATACTCATATTCCCTCAAGGACTATTCTAACTCTGCCGTCGGGCACGGGCCTAGACATTCGCCTTGTGTCGCCATACATCGGAATTTCCGATACAAAGTGACACCATGACCCATTTGCCCGACATCGATTTGAAGCTTCTGCGCGTTTTTCGTGCCATTGTCGATGCAGGCAGCATTCGCAATGCGCAAAATTTGCTCAACTTATCGCAATCGACGCTGTCCACCCAGCTGTCGGAACTAGAGGCGCGGCTGGGCTTCAGCCTGTGCCAAAGGGGCCGCAAAGGCTTTGCTTTGACCGAAGAAGGCCGCAAGCTTCTGGTGGCGATGGACGACCTTTTCGCCGCCGCCGACATCTTCCGCCACGAAGTCGCGAATATTTCCGGCGCACTTCGGGGCGTGCTGCGGATCGGCAGCATGGATGCGATGCTGCAAAACGAGGCCTGGCCCTTGGCCTCGGTGATTGGCGAGTTTTCCCGTTCCGTGCCAGAGGCTTCGGTCAATCTGGCGCTGGTGCCGCCGCATCAGACCGAAGATTATCTGGCGCAAGGCAAGCGCGATTGCGTGATAGGCTCTTTTCCGGAAAAATATGCAAGCCTTGAGTTTCTGCCTTTATATCAAGAACGTAACTCGCTTTACGCCCATAAGGACCACCCCGTTCACAAGCTGATGGTGACCTCTTTTGCCGATCTTGCGGCGCATCCGGTCCTGCTGACGCCGCAAGAGCTGCGCCAGTTCCCCCTGCTGCGCTCAGACGGGCCGCGCCGCGACAGCCAGCGTGCGGCGCCCTCGGATGCGCAGATGGAAACCCATATGATCC
>DALYSR010000009.1:0-48229 GCA_031991825.1 Paracoccaceae bacterium | reverse complement strand
CCAATAAAGGGCACCTGCCCCATCAACAACCCCACCGCAATGCCCGCAACCGCCGCCAGTCCGAAGCCCAGCAGATAGACCTGCAGCGACGCCGCTACCGCCTTGTAAAGGCGTCCTTCGGCCAGCATGACCTTCGCCGCCTGCAAGGTTTCCAAGGGCGATGCGAAAAGGCCCTGCGGCATGATCTTGGCCAGAAGGCTCCAGATCAACAGCAATACGACCACGACGCCCAAGCGCGCTAAGGCGATCATCGCCGCCCCGCCTTGCGTCCGCCGGATTTCGCGCCGGCTTCCGCCCGATCCCGCAAAACGCGCCCCGTCAGTTTCAGGAATACGCCTTCCAAAGTCGGCGCCTCGAAGCGGATCTCGCTGAGACGATTGCCGAATTTCGCAAGGAAATCAGCGGCAAACTCCGGCCCATCCGAGGGAATGGCCAAGCCCTGACCGTCCAAGGCATGGGCCAGCGGATAAGAGGCCTGCAAGGCGGCCCGATCCTCCGTGCTGCGCGGGGTGACATGGATGAAAGCCTGCCCAAGGTCGCGTTTCAGGCTGTCTGGCGTGCCTTCGGCAATGATCTTGCCCTTATCGACGACGCAGACATGATCGGCGCCGTCGACTTCTTCGATGTAATGGGTCGTGGTGAACAAGGTCAGCCCGCGCGCGCGTTGTTCTTGGCGCAGATAATCCCAAATGCGATGGCGGCTTTGCGCGTCCAGACCAACGGTCGGCTCGTCTAGAAACAGGATTTGCGGCCCATGCATCAAGGCCCGCGCGATTTCCAGCCGCCGTTTCATGCCGCCGGAAAAGCTGCGCACACTCGCCTCGCGCCAGTCTTCCAGTTCGACCAAGGCCAGCATCCGATCGATCGCCTCGGCCCGCGCCTTTGCGGGCATCCCGTAAACACGGCCGTGAAAATCCAGATTTTCTTCCGCCGACAAGCGATCATCAAGGCTATGGTCTTGAAAAACCATACCAATCGATTGGCGCACCTGCCGCGACTGACGGCGCACGTCAAAGCCCGCCACTTGCACCAGACCTTGACCGGGGCTCAGCAGCGTCGCCAAGACCGACATCAGCGAACTTTTCCCCGCCCCATTCGGTCCGAGCAAGGCGAAATTACTGCCCCGCGCCACGCTGAGCGACAGATCATCCAAGGCCAAATGGCTGGCATAGCGAAGGCTTAGGCCTTCGACACGCACGGCAAGCGCGCTGGTATCGGCAGATGTGATCGGGGTGATTTGGGGAACGGTCATAGGCCCTCCGTCAAGGAGACTGCGGCCCGCAGACGCAGGCAATTTTGCGGGCTATAGCGCAGCCACTGTGTCGGGGAAAGGGCGGAATGTCGCATATTACGAATAATATTCAATCTCTCTGATGCGTAATTGCCCGATAAATCCCCAGTCGGCCCAAAATATGCCGCCATCGCAGCGCTGCAACACTTCATGCTTGAAATGTCACAGCGCTTGCGCCTCTGGGGGCTGCAGTCGATACTAGCGCGATAACACCCGCTGCCAAGCGCGGCGCAAGTCTTTTACAACGAGGGTTTTCGTGAAACAGGTAACGTTCCCGCTGATGGCTTTGGCTCTGACGCTCGCCGCCTGCGGCCCGGGTGGCACTTTCAACCCAGATGACCCCAATCCGCAGCCACCTATCGTTGGAAAACCGGTGATCACGCCTGCTTTCGAAGATTATACCACCACGCATAATAACCGAAATCGTATCCGCCTGAGCCGGACTGCCGATGCCGATAGCACCGATCTTGCAGCGATTGCGGCGTTCGATTCCGGCAACGCGCCATCCCCCGCAGCCTATAAGGACTTGGTCGCGCGTAATAATGCGCAGATGACCATCCAAGTTCTGGCGAAGATCGCGGCCGACGGCACCACCGCGGAACGACTGCTGCGGCTAAGCGTCGATCAGATCCCGCTCAAGCACGACAAACAGCAAGCGATCACCGGACAATATTATTTCCGCGGCGCAAGCTTTGCTTGGGTGACGATCGATAACGGGCCGCTCTTGTCGGGCTCGCATCCCGAAGGGCTGACCAATCTGATGCTCGATTTCGACCGAGGCACAGCAAGTATCGACCTGCGCACCGAGGTTGGCGCCACTTCGGGTGTGGAAATCGGTATTTCGGCCCAAAACTTGCCGTTTAACGTCGTCTCGGGGGCCTATGGCGGCACCGTGCAGATCAATGTGCGCGATCCCAATGACAATAGCAAATTGTATGACGTCACCGGCAGCCTGCGCGGCAATGTGGGGGGTGACGCCAGCTATACGGATAGCAAACATGGCCTGTCGACCAGCGGCCTATTCACGGCCACCGGCACTGACCAAGGCGCGGACATTCGGGTAGACGGGGTCTATCATGGCAGCGATCCCAATGCGCCCAAATGATAACAACCTGAAACTTCTGGTATTTTCTTTGACCTTGGCGGGCACGCTGCCCGCCTTGGCCGATCCCGCCGATCTGGCGGGCGTGTCCCATCTTGCCTGGTCGGACGCAATCCGGCTGCGCGCTTTGGGGGCTGCGGCGGCGGACAATCAGATCGATCCCGGCCTGACCCGCGCGCTGCAAGGCGAATTGGACCTTCAGGGCTATTACAGCCCTCCGCGTCAGATAACGCCGATTGCACGGCAAGTCTGGGCCATGCCGCTGGTGGCATGGGATGGCAATATCAACGGCGGCTTGATAAAAGACCGATTTGATTTCAACGGCTTGATCTTTGAAGCCGACCCGTCCTATCGCGCGAAAGCGGGGCTTGTTCTGGGCGGCGGCTTGGGGGGGATGACCCGTCTGGCTTGGGATGAAGGCCGCTGGATCGACCTGACCGCACAGGTTGAAATCGGCTATTCCCCCAAGCATCATGTCGCGCGCCAAGACCTGTGGCTTCAGGCCTGTAGCCGTAACCATCTGGCAGGCTGGAGCTTTCTTGACTTCTGCGCCAGCGGCAATCGGAGTTTCCGCGAGCTGGGCAATGACCAAGGTCACCGCGTTGAAACCGCGTTCCGCCAAGTCGCCGCCAGCAAAGGTGCCTTGCATGAAATTGGCATCAAACTGGCACGGGTGGACAGCCGAACCCGAGACCAGAACCGCATCGGATTTTCGCTCGAAAGCCTTTGGCACAACAGCGCCACCCAGATCGGTCTCACCTTGGGAGAGGAAATTCCCGATGCCACGGTCCTGCGCCAACGGATTGATTTCGGGATAAAATCCACCCTCTTCGACCGCAAAATCGGCTTCGATCTTTGGGGCCAGACGGCGGAGGGCAGCGCATTTCTGGGCACCCCGCGTGAAGACAAGACATGGGGCTTGGGCGTAAGCGCCGATCTGCGGCCCGGTATCGATATGCGGCTTGGCTATAGCGACAGCCAATCAACCGCCGCGATAGCCGATTACAAGCAGGTCACGCTGGACCTGCGCTTTGATCCGTTAAGATGGTAAGGGCCGGATTGCTCCGGCCCCTTAATCATTAATCGGCTGATGCCACCATGCCTGCCGTCGTCTCTTTGGTCGACAGTCGATTGTTCAATTCCGTGAACAGCTTATGCGCCTTGCTGCGATTGCCGGTGTTCAAATAGGCATAGGCGCGCATGATCGCGAGGTCGCGGCGCAGGGTGCCGGCAACATCTTCGATGGCGTTGAAATATTCGATCGACTTGCGATAATCGCCGCGCTTATAGGCCGCGACACCCCGTTGGTCCAAGATTTGACGTTCAATATCAACACGTTGGCTGCGGGTGAAATCGGTCGATACCGCCAGACGCGAGGCCTCTTCCGGCAGGCGCATCTTCAGATAGGCCAAAGCCATGCCATAACGCGCATCACGGCGCTGTTCTTGGCTCAATTTGCCGCGCTGCGCGGTTTCAAACGCATGGATCGCCTCGGCGGCTTGATCCAGATTGTAATGGCACCAGCCGCGTTGATAGATCACCGCAGGCGCCGTCGCATTGGCAGCACGCGCCACGCAGCCGCGCCAATCGCCCGCCGATACGGATTGTTGGAAACCTGCAGGCGCCGCACCTTGCGCAGGCGCAACCGCGCGGGGGGCCACGGTGGCCTGTCGGACTGGCGCTTCTTCGACCGGACGCGGGGCTTTGGGCGTGACCGGACGAAGCTGCGCTTGCGCTTCGGGCGTGGCAGGTGCCGTCCGCAGCGGAGCGGCATCGGCCACCGGCGCGGCCACACCGCGACCGGCAAAGAGCCGCGCTTCCAGCGTATCAAGCTGCGGCTTCATTTCCGGCAGACGGGTGCCGACTTCGCTGAACAGACCCTTCAGTTGTTCATCCGTCGTGACCAGATCTGCCTTTTCCAATGTCGCCATCACATCCGCAGTCGAGACACAGGCCCGCGCCACCGCGCGATAGGTATTATAGGCCTCGGCCTTTTGGCCCGCCGCTTCTTGCAGCGACGCAATACGCCACGCGTTATTGATCCGGTTACAGCGCATCAGACCGGGGGTCTGACCCGCGATCTGCAAGGCTTGCTGCAGATTGCCCGCTTGCAAGGCCGCGTCCATCTTCACCTGACCTTCGCTCACTTCCAGCAGGGCCACCATATCATTGGGCGGCACCCATTGCGGGAAGTTGGTCTGGGTCGTCGCAATCGTCTGGCGCGCCTGATCAAATTGACCGCCCGCGATCTGACGATAGATCTGATCGATCTCGCGCGAGGGCGAGGTCGCGGATAATTGCCCCAGATCGGCAGGCGGCTGCCAATTTGGGTATTTCAACTGCAACCGCCGCAGTTCGGCGTTGATCGACGCTTGATCGTGCTGTTGCACATAGAAGTTGAGCGCCACCAATTCATCCGAACGGGGGGCGGTCTGCTGGGCTTGGGCGACACCCGCCAGCAGGATCAAACTCAGGCTGAGCGCGAAGGAACGGATCATATCGGAACGCACCTTTGGTAAGTGGTTGCCTGCACGACAAGCGCCATAAGATGCAGCGTTGCCGGGTAGTAGGGTTGGTCAGAGGAAAACACCGGCATCAAGGAACCGATCTCTTCAGAGATTACGCAAGTCGCAAGCGCTCCGATAGCGGCATAGCCGTCATGGTCGCTCCGTTCAACGATACTGCGGGTTTGCGGGTCGATGACGGTCGGGCTGCCACTTTCGGCGCCCGACGCCTGCACCAGATCGACATAGACTTGGACCGCCTTCGATCCCGATAGACCGGACCACAACGCCATCAGCGGCACCCGCATCGCCTCATAGCCCGAGCGATAGGAAAACGGCTCTGGCGGCAGGTCAAAGCCGAAGGGCGTCAACAGCACCCAATCAGGCACCGGACCGCGTTGGGCAAGGTCTTCGACCATTTTCTGGCCCGCATCCGCAACCGCGATCAGTTCGGGCAAATCGCAAGCCAGCCCCAGCTCGCGCATCGCCCGCGGCATGTAATAAGATGGGTTCAGCACCACGCCACCGGCCTGCACGAAGCCTTTGGCCGCCGGTAATAGCACCTTCGTGCCGTCTCCGTTGGGGTTGGGCGTCACACATAGCTTCAACAATGCACTGCCGATGGCCTTGGCGCGGGGAAGATAATCAATCTCGGGCTTCAGCCCGCTCAGCAACACCAAGCCCCAAGCATAGAACAAGTCGCCGTCGCTGGCATTGTTCATATCCTGCAGCGGCGGAGTGGCGTCAGGCAGCCAACGCCATGCCAGCAAAGCGTCACTCCGCCGTGCCAGATTATGTTCGGTCCAGCGGATGATCAGATCGCAGGCCTGCAAATCACCGAAGATCGCAGCCAAGGTCAGGCCATAGCCCTGCCCTTCGGAATGGCTCGCATTGCCTTGGAAGCTGTCGATCACGCGGCCATCCGATGACAGGCACAGCGCTTTCCACGCACGCCACGCCTCTTGCAGCGGGTGATCAGGCGCGATCTGGGCGCCGATATCTGGTCCGCGCTGATCTTGCGCCAAAGCGGCACCCCCTAGGAAACTGCCAGCCGCGACGCCCATCACCATCTGCATAAGAACTTGACGACGCAGCATTAGTCTTCTCCCCGACGGCGCGACAACAATATGTAAAGCAAGGCGGGGATCGCAGAAATCAAAGCCAAGGCCAGCAGAGCCACACCGAACAGCAAGGGCGACCATGACGCGTAATTGCCGATCACAACCAACAGATTGTCCCAGCTTAGATCATCAATCAACAGCGGCATCCGCACCGGCGACCAGATCTGCCAGGTGCCATCCGCCTGCAACAGCGCGGCTTCGCCCCGTGCAAGGCCGCTGTCGCGCAGGCTGGCCAATTGACGGCCGATCTCTGAGGGTTCGGCATCGCGACCCAACAGCAAATAGAGATCGCCGCGCATCTCTGGTTCGGGACGCACCAGCATGGCTTGGCCGGTGCGACCCTCGAGCCATGTCCCCAAGGTTTCGCGCGATCCGGTATAACCGCGTTCGATAAAGGCGCTGACTTTACGCGCGACCACACCTTCGGAGGATAGCTGCCGTGCGACCCAGTCCCCCAAACGATCCGTAATACCGGGTGCATCGGCCCGCGCTTCGATCGCATCCGAGGTCAGCAGCGGATCTTGCGACAAGGCCGCCTCGGCCGTATTGGCCACAGGCGCGCCCGTCGCCACAGAATTGCTTTGAGCGGCCTGCGGCGCGACACCTGCCGCCGGAGCTTGCGGCGCAGGGAACAACGCCGCATGCAGGTTGCGCACCGACACTTCCAACCCGCTCAACGGGAGCTGCGACAGGTCGTTCAAACCCAGCACCGTTACCTGCACATTATCCGATCCCGTCACCGCGGTGCCATAGGATGCGGCCATACGCAGCGCGGCCATATCAAGCATCGCCTTGTCGCCCGCCTCTGCCGGAGCGACGATCTGCGCGGATTTCAGCCCCAGAAGTTGGATATTCAGACCGGGGATCACCATAGCTGGCGAGTTCGGCACGTTCAGCGTGCTATCGGCTTTGATCACCAACATCGCTGAACGACGCGGCAGGCAAACCTCATCTGCCGGAAGGCCGGGCACGATCATCTCGAAGGATAAGGCGTTAAGACCGGCGTGCAACAAATTGGCATTGAACGGAATCTTCAGCGGCGGCATCAGCTTGCCACCTTCTGCGCGATCAAGCGGCAGCATCTGGACCGTATCGCCATTGACCTTCACCAGCAGGATCGAGCCCTGCGGCAGTCCCGCCGCAAAGCCGTAATGCAGGGTCAATTCTGCCTTCTGATCGGCCAGCAAAAGCCAAGTCGTCGGCAGCGCGAAGTCGCGTTCGTAATTGAAATAATTGGTATTGCCGGTGGTATCCACCATGCCCAACTCCGCCAGCGCCACCGGACGCCCTAGTGGCAAGATCGGCGACGCCACCGTCGTAATCTTGGGGAATTGTGAAATGATCTCTGTCAGATCCGGGAATTCATCAGGGGCATATTCGATCTGCAGCACCACCGCGCCATCGCGGCCGCGACGGAAGCTTGCCTGCGTCTTATCGCTTGGAATAACCGCGACTGTGGCGTGGCGACGTTCGACCAGATCATAGGGCGAGCCCACTTCGATATTGGTCGCATAGCCCAAGCCCGCCGCCAACTGATCGGCCACATGGCGCACGACCCGAGGGTCGGCAGTTTCGGGCGCGATCAACCGCAGGTCGCGGCCGCTGCCCAAGACCGCGCTGACCGCCAGAATGAACCCTTCGGGATTGGCCCCGATCGCCGCCGCGTCGACATCGACACCGCTGCGCTTCAGATCGATTTCGGTGAAAACCGCAAAGGTCGCATCCGGTCCGCAGAAAATCCGGTGCGGCTGGCGCAGGGTCAGCATCACGCGGTTCTCACCAGGCACCAGCGCATCGGTGGGCACCACGACTTCGGTAAAGCTAAGGCGCGGGGTCAGCGGCACTTCGACCGGCGCCGCGTCATTGACCTGCACCAGCATCGTGGCGCTATCGTTCAGGACGTTAACGCTGGATTGCAGCGTCAGGACGATTTCGTTCTGGATCGGCCCTGAAAGGGGTGTCGTGATCCGCAGGCGAGAGGTGGCGAATTCGCCGGTCAGCCGCAACACGCCCGGTTCGGAATAGCTTTCGCCAACCCGCACCTCGCGCGGAATAGAGGTGGAAACCGGCAACAGCGGCAGACGCCATTTCCCTTCGGCCCCTTCCGAGGCCACACCCCTATCGCGCTGTATAACGTTCGGTGTGCCGCCGAATTCCGGCGGGGGGGGCTGGTCGGTCGTGACAGGTTGTTGCTGCGGCAACTGGATTGTCGATTGATCGGGCTGGGGGGCAACCGGTTGATCCACGGGCGGGGTCGCCGCGGGCAGATCATTCCCGGCGGCAGGGGCGCTTTGGCCCAGACCCAGATCGATTTCAGGCGCATCCAGCGATGCGCCAGATTGTTGCGCATAGCCCGCTGGCGCCAGCCAAAGGGTCGTCAACGCGGTCAAAAGAGCGACTGCCGTCAGCTTCATTTGGATTTCTCCAACTCGATGAAGGCATCATGCGACAGACGCATATCGCCCGAGCGATGTTCTTCGGTGTCGAAATCGGCCCCGAAGGTGACAAGATGTGCGGGCTTGCGGCTTTGCTTGGCGGTCAGCGCGGATTTGCGACGCCGCCCCGGTTCCTTGATGAAATCCTTGATCGTCGGCCAGAGCGAGCTGAGCGACAGCCAGGTGATATAGAACAGCCCCGCGATCAACCCTTTGCTTTTGCTCGATTCCGCACGGCTATTATACCAGTTGTCCGACGAGCCAAAGATCAGATGGGCCACCGCCTCGCGCACCGCCATCGGCTGGTCGGGCAGGAATTGCAGGCCCAGCACATGCTGGCCGTTACTGTCCTTGAAGGCGGCGCGCACGATGGCGGTCACTTCGCGTTCAAGATGCGGTGCATGGGTGAAAGTCGGCCGGAAGGTGATATGATCGCCCTTATCCGGCAAGGTGCTGGCGGAAATCTTCGCGGTATTGGGCAAAGTCAGACGCAGACCCGAGGTTGATGCATCGAACACTTCCACCTTCTGCCAGTCATCGCCGACCGCAGGCCAGGAAATCATCCCCGGTTCGCGCATCAAAACACGCGGCGAGCTGCGACGCTGCTGCTTTTCCGACACAGCACGCAATGAAATCGACACCAGCAGGAAGTTTACCACCGCCCAAGTGCCCACCACGCCCAGCACCGAGCGGTCCCCCGGAAACGCGATCCAACGCGCCGCCAAGACCACCACCCCCGCCAGCATCAAAGCCCAAAGCGCCAATAAAGGCCCATAGATCGGCGAGATATAATCTTCGGCCAAGGTTTCATCCTTCGCCGTTACGTTAAACTTGGCACCGCGCGGCTTGAGGATGGTCTTGATGATCGCCATGGCAAGATAGGGCGCCTGCGCGATCTCGTAAACTTCGGATATCAATGGCCATCTATGCCGCGAATACAAAGCGTTCTGCACCAATAGGCTCATCGCCATATAGGACAGGGTATAGGCCATCGCCTCGCCGAAGGTGGTGACGAAAATCTCGACCCCAAAGAATAGATACAAGAGCGGCGCCAGCAGATAGACCATGCGCACCAGCGGGAACAGCCAGAACGACATCGAATTCAAATAGCATAGCCGCTGTTTGAAGCCCAAACCGCGACGGAACAGCGGGTTTTTCAGCAAAAGCATCTGCATCATCCCTGCGGCCCAACGGCCGCGCTGCTGGATGAAAGAGGCAAAGGTTTCGGGCTGCAGACCCGCGATCATCGCCCGATCCAAATAGATCGAACGCCAGCCTTTCGAATGGATTTCCAGCGCGGTTTCCGCATCTTCGGTGATCGTCTCACCGGCAAAACCGCCCACGGAATCCAAGGCTTTGCGACGCAGAACCGCCGCCGATCCGCAGAAGAACGCGCCCCCCCAGCGGTCAAGACCGCGGTGAATTTTGCCGTAGAACATCTCGTTTTCGGGCGGGCATTTCAGATCAAGGTTCCGCTCGATCGGGTCCTTGTTGATGAAATAATGCGGCGTTTGCACCAGGAACAGCTTCGGGTCTTCAACGAAATAGCCCGCCGTGCGCGCCAGAAAATCGCGCGATGGCACGTGGTCGGCATCGAAGACCACCACCAATTCGCCGTCCAGTTTTTCCAAGGCGGCAGACATATTGCCCGCTTTCGCATGTTCGTTCTTGGCCCGCGTGGAATAAAGCACGCCCAGTTCACGGCACAAGGCCTGCAATTCGGCGCGGCGCGCCCGCGAGGCTTTGGCCAATTCCTCGTTCGGGGAATTGCAACGCTGATCGGTGCCGCCATCGTCACACAGCACCACCGTCCGCAACCGCGCCGGATAGATCATGTTTTTCGCGGCCGACAGCGTGATTGCCAGCATTTCGGCCGGCTCGTTGTAGGACGGCACGAGGATGTCGATGGTCGGCAACTGATCCGCTTCGACCTTCGGCGGCAGGCCGCGTTCGACCGGATCGGCATTGATATAGGCATTCAGGAAAAACACGAAGATCGAATAGGTTTCGACCAGCAGCAACAGCAGCGCCAGAATGAAGGAAATGCTGATCGACGGTTCGGGCAAAGTGGTGGTGATCCGCCAGACCCAATAGCGCATCACGATCACGCTTGATGTCGCCAGCAAAGCGCCTCTAGCCAAAACATTGCTCGCGAAGGGCTTCAGCACCACCACCAGCGCCACTGCGAACACGCCCAGCAAGGCCTGGCCCGCGCTCGACACCGGCACTGCGCTCAGGATCATCACCGGCACCAAGGCAATGACCCAGAGGGGCAGCAAAACCAATGTCCATTTGCGCTTTAGCGACATATGTAATTCCTTGGCCTTGCCGTCAGAGCGTTAAATGGACGACGTTAAAAACAGAGACAGCGGTCAAAGCATAGGCTTAGAAACGCGTCGGACCTGCGAGCGGTGACAACAAACGGCTCTGCCCTTCCAAACCGCCCGAAGCAGATCGGCCAACGCTAAGGTTGTGATCCATCGCCGGTGCCAAAGCCTCTTCGAGGGTGCCCTGCACACAATTGCGCAACATCACATCCATCGCATCGGCATTGCCGGGCATCTGACGATTGGCCATGCTGACGCGGCGAATGGCCAAGACACAAAGGGTCGAACTGCCATAGCGCCGTTCGGTCCAGAAATAGGTGCCCATGCTGTCTTCGCCGCTAAGCAATTCGCCCGAGCTGAGGTCATTGAAGGGCGTCGGCGCGCCACCGATGCGGCGCATGAATTCTTCATAGCGCAGACGTCCGGCACCGCTGTCATTCTTGCGGCTGCGCAGGATCATCATGTTGTCGCCGGTGACCGTGGTCAGGTTGCGCAGGCCGATGCGCTGTTCGACCCCATAGGGGAACAGATCACGCTGCATAACCAAGGTCATATTCGGCACATTGACCCAAGCCCGACCAACCGTGGCCCGCCGGAAATCGGTCTGATCCTCGACCTGCCCGGGCCAGCGCAGATAGTCGCGCGCCAGATCCGCACAGCCCGACAGCGTCATTTGTGCGCCGAGCAAAGCGATCAAAGCCCAACGGCTTTTGCGAAACGGAAATTTGATGCTCTTAAAGGCCATGGGTCGATCCAAGATTACCGCCACAATCCGCGGCACATGGGAGTTCATTCAAATAGCTAGGCGACGTTATGTAGCTTTAGCAAAGAGTTCGCTGTAAGGGAACGGCACACTCACCTCATATCCCTGCACCTTATCTACACCAAGTTGGCGCAGCGCCGCCATGATTTCGGGCGAACTGACATGTTCGGCCACCACTTCAAGCTCAAGGTGATGCGCCAAAGCAACCACGGAGCGCACGATTTTTGTTTCAAGACTGAAATTCTGCACCACGTTGGGAATCAATGCCCCGTCGATTTTCAGGCAGGTCACGTCCAAATGTTTAAGATACATATAGCCCGACAAGCCTGCGCCGAAATCATCCAAGGCGACTGCCATGCCCGCATCGCGCGCCAAACGGACATTTTCAACCGCCTGATCCATATTATGAATTTCTGAAGTTTCCGTGATTTCAAGCTGGATCCGCACCGGATCTATGCCGGATTCGCTGAGTGTCTCGCGCAGCATCGCCCCAAAGGCCGGCGAGCTGAGCGACCGGCCCGAGACATTGATCGACAGAGTGATATCCGCTCGTTCGCGCAAGGCATCGGCATGATCCACAACCGCATGGCGGAAGATCCAGTGATCCAAAACCTCAATCAATTCACTGCGTTCCGCCAGCGGCACAAAGCTGGAAGGCGGGTGATCGACGCCGAAACGGTCGGTCATCTGCACCAGAACCTCGTATTGCCGCAATCCGCTATCATTCCCACGCAAACGACGAATCTCTTGCGCCATCAGATGCAGGCGGCCCTCGTCCATGGCGGTGGTCAGATCGCCGATCAGCCGCGATTCAACAACGGTCTGTTGGGCCTGCGCGTCAAAGATTGCCACCCGCTGTCGGTTGGCCCGCGCCGTCAGCGCCGCCGCATGGGCCTGACGGGTCAAAAGGCCTTGATCCAAACCCTCTTCATCCCACGACACCCCCGCCCGCGCACAAATGCTGCAGCCGCCATATTCCAGATCCAAACGCCGCAAGGGGATAAGCTCCAACGCCGCCTCAACCTGCGCGATCAAGCCAACACGATTTGCGCCCTTAAGATGCAACAGGATCGCTTGACTGCGGGCCATCTCTGCGACATTGGCCGCGCCAAACCTGTCGCAGAGATCGGCGCGGATTTGCGTCCGAAGCGCTTCGACCGCTTTCGCACCGGCCGTGATCATCGCGCGATCGATATTGTCGAAATCGATATAGCATATGCCGCTTGGCACCGGACGCTCGGGACAGGCAGCGCGGTAATGTGTCATAGCCTGCCCCCTTGATGCGGCGCAATATCGCATCCGTTCCGCCGCATTTGATTTCTACAATGATATTTAACGGCTTATGCGTTGACAAGCCGCCCATTCTTCTTGTCACAACACGGGGCCTGTGGCGCTGTCCTCTTGGAAATGCTCAGCTTTTTTCCAAGTGACGTCTGGAATTCGATGCTGAGGCACGATAAATATCAGTGACCCAGCATCTGGGGGCCATCAGCTGTTATCGCGTGATGGCGTAGTCTTTTTCCTGTGACAGCCGTCTGCTTCACCGGCCAAGAAGTGACGCTTTTTGGAGCGGTAGCGATGACCCGCAGGAAGCCCACAGGGGAGTTGCGCGGATGCAAGCCAGAGTTGTCGTCGAAGAAGGCCCCGCACGCGGGCTGCCTTGCGCGCAAGACCTGCTCGAAAGCTATGGCACGGCTCTGGCAATGACGTCAGAGGCGCACGAATGAATGTCTTCGCAGCCTTCAAAGCAAATGATGAAGCAGGCCGTCTGGCAGCATTGCAGCGCTATGAGGCGCTTGATAGTACGTCAGAAAAAGAATTCGATCAGATCGTTACTCTGGTTCAGACCCTGTTCAAGGTGCCCTTCGTCGCGATCAATCTGATCGATAACGGCTGCCAATTCATGCAGACTGCCGCAGGCATGTCGCCGATGAACTGCCGCCGTGAAGACACCTTCTGCGATCAGACCATCCGCGGCAACAGCGCTTTGGCCATCGAAAATGCGGCACTCGACCCACGCTTTTCATCCAATCTTCATGCGTGCGGGGCAAGCCATATCCGCAGCTATCTGGGCGTGCCGCTGACCTCTCCCGATGGTTATAATATTGGTACACTTTGTGTTTTCGACACCAAACCGCGCAAATTCCTGCCCGACGATATCGAAGTGCTCGGCAATTTCGCCAAGATCGTCATGTCGCAATTCGAGCTGCGGCTGATCGCAAGACAAGACAGCCTGACCGGTGCTTTGACCCGTCGCGCCTTCTTTGCACAGCTTGATCGCACCGTGGTGGAGGAAGAGCAATCCAGCCTGCTGATGCTTGACCTTGATCATTTCAAACAGGTCAATGACACCCATGGCCATGCGGCAGGCGATCTGGTGCTGCGCCGTGTCAGCGAATGCCTGATGGCCAATCTGCGCAACCTTGACAGTATCGGCCGTCTGGGCGGGGAAGAATTCGGCGTTCTGCTCGCATCGGTCCCCGAAGCCGAAGCTTTGGAAATTGCCGAACGGCTGCGCCTGTCCATTTCGTCGCTTAAATTCAACGGGATGGACGGATATCAGCAAACTGTTAGCATTGGGGTGGCAGGCAGGCGAGGGGAAACATCGCAATGCAAATGGCTCGCCCGTGCGGATGAGGCGCTTTACGCGGCCAAGCATTCAGGCCGCAATACCTTGGTACTGGCGGCCTGATGGGTCCCGTTTCGATCCTGTCAGGCTGATTTCACATCCGGCCTGATCAGGTCATTTGCTGAAAAAATACGGCTTTTCAACTGATTACGCCCCGATAGCTTGGCGGCATAAAGCTGTTCATCCGCCACGCGCGTCCAATGTTCGGGCAACAAGCCCGCCTCGCAGCGCGCAGAGGCGATCCCGATGCTGACCGTGACACGATCGCTGACCTGCGATTGTTCATGCGGGATATGCAGCTGCAACAATTGATGGCTGATTTCTTTCGCCAGCTCGATCGCTTGATCGGCCGTGGCCTGCGGCAAAACGCAGGCAAATTCTTCCCCGCCATAGCGCGCTGAATATCCGCAAACGGTTTTCACCGCCCGATTCAGCGTTGATGCGACCATCCGCAAGCAACCATCACCGCTCTGATGCCCATAGGTATCGTTGAATTGCTTGAAATAATCGATATCCAGCATCACCACGGACAGCCAGTCCTGCGCCGCTGCAAGGCTGTTTACCCCGTCGTTCAGCAGCGCATCCAGTTTGCGGCGATTGTGCAAGCCGGTGAGCGCATCCGTCACGGCCATTTCGGCAAGCCGGTCGCGCAGCAGCTTCAGTTCGATGTGATTGCGCACACGATTGCGCAAAATCACCGGCTCGATCGGTTTGGTGACGTAGTCGATCGCCCCGATCGACAAGCCGCGCACCTCATCTTCGGTATCGCCCAGACCGGTGGTGAAGATCACCGGAATATCGGACAAAAGCGGGTCTGCTTTCAGGATTTCGCAGACCTCAAATCCTTGCATCCCCGGCATCACCACATCCAGCAGGACCAGATCCGGCAAGGCGAGCCGAGCGATTTCCAAGGCCTGCTCGCCGGATGTCGCAAAGGAGATTTCGTAATCATCGCCCAAGGTTGCGAACATGATTTCGATATTGGATATCTCATCATCCACAACAAGGATGGTGCCTCTGCGCTTTTGCGTGTCGTCTTGCTCTGCGTAGGTCATTGCCCCTCCACCAGCTTGCGGCAGTCTTCCGGCATGGTTTCACCCAAAGCGAAACGCGCCGCATCATAATCAAGCCGTTCCAGCGCCTTTTGTAACGGATGCGTCGCCAAAGCTTCAGGGGAAAGATTGATCGCTTCGGCCAAGGCCGCGAAACTCGCCCTTGCGCTAAGACTGCGCACCGTCAGCTGATGGTGCAGCTTATCGCGCAAGTGCCACGCATCGGGCGAAAACTCCTGCGCGGCGCTCACCCGCGGCAAGCTGGGCGCCGGAGCGGGCGCGGATTCAGATTGCCCCCCGCGCAAGCTATTGGCCGCAAGCACCGCTTGCGCCAATTGACGGTCCAGCGTTTCGATGGTGCGCGGGATTTCGCTATTGGCGGAATTCAGGATTTCGCGTTCCAGCTGGGCGGCGGTCACCTGCAGATCATGCAGCTCCAGCGAGCCCGCCAAACCTTTCAGCGTATGGCTCAGACGGCGCGCATCTTCGATCTGGCCGGCTGCCAGCAGCGCTGTCACCTGTCCCCCCGCATCGGCCTGACTATCGGCAAAGTTCAAGATCAACCGCCGCAGCAGACCATGCTTGCCATTTACCCGCTGCAGCGCGCGCGCAATATTGAACGGCGGCAGCTCGCTCGGCAAGGCATCGGTCGATCGCATAACAGAGGCCAGCACCGGCACTGCCGACCCGCTGACACTGACTTTCAGCCATTTGTTCAACGTATTGACCAATACCTGCGGGTCCACCGGCTTGGCGATATGATCATCCATTCCCGCATCAAGACAACGCTGGCGTTCTTCGGCATAGGCATGGGCCGTCATCGCAATGATCGGCAACCGATCGCTCGACCATGTTTTGCGGATGCGGCGCGTGGCGTCCAGACCATCCATCACCGGCATCTGCACATCCATCAAGATCGCGCCATAACTGTCACCGACACGGTCGATCTTTTCGCAGGCCTCAAGCCCGTTTTCGGTGGTATCCACCATCAATCCAGCATCGGTCAGCAGTTCGGTCGCGATTTCGCTGTTAATCTGGTTGTCTTCCACCAGCAACACCCGCTGCCCCTGCAGATCTGCCCTGACCTGCGGCACCTCGTTCAAGGTGGCGGCAAAACTGTCCTTGGTGGTTTTCACCGGCTCGTTGGGCGGGAACATTTCGTTCAAAGTTTCCAACATCGCCTGGGTATCCAACGGCTTGGTCAGATAGGCCGCCACACCGAAGCGTTCCATTTCGGAGGTGAATTCATCGGTCGCATAGGCCGTCACCACCACCATCTTCGGCTTCGCCGTGATGGCGGCATCGCTGCGGATCAGGCTCATCGCCTCCATCCCGTCCATGCCGGGCATCTTCCAGTCGATCAGCGCCAAGTCATAGGGCTGCCCATCGGCCGAGGCCTTTTGCAGCGATTGGATCAGTTCTTCACCCGATGCCGCCACATCGATGCGCATATGCCAATCCGCAAAGATCTCGCGCACAAGTTGACGCGAGGCGGGATTATCATCGACCGCGATCAAGCGCAGCCGCTTGACGCCGCCATGCGGTTCCGGACGCGCATCGGCAAGATTGGTAAATTTATGCAAGCGCATATAGCAGCTGAACACCGTGCCCTGCCATTGCTGGCTTTCGACACTGATTTCGCCGCCCATCAACCGTACCAGTTCACGACTGATGGACAGGCCCAGCCCCGTGCCGCCAAAGCGGCGCGTCATCGAATTGTCGGCCTGCGTGAACGAGTTGAACAGCCGTGCCTGTTGTTCCGGTGACATGCCGATGCCGGTGTCGATCACATCCACCGCCAAGATCATTTCGTCTTCGGTCTGTGACTTCAGGCGCGTGCGCACGGTGACAGAGCCCTGTTCGGTGAATTTCACCGCATTGCTGACCAGATTAAGGATGACCTGACCAAAGCGCAGCTCATCGCCCAACAAAAGCGCAGGCAGGCGTTCATCTTTTTCCACCCGCAACTGCACGCCCTTGTTGCGCGCATCCACCAGAACCAGTTGCAACTGCTGCTCGATCACCGCATGGGGATTGAAGGGGTTGTCTTCCAGCGTCAGCTTGCCCGCCTCGGCCTTGGTGAAATCGAGGATATCATTGATAAGGCGTAACAAAGTGCTTCCTGCACTGCTGATCTTGGACACGTAATCTTCTTGACGGCGATTCATTTCCGTCCGCTGCAGCAGGTGACAGAAGCCCAAAACCGCATTCAACGGCGTGCGGATTTCGTGGCTCATATTGGCAAGGAACAGCGATTTGGCGGAATTCGCCGCCTCGGCTTCTTCGGTCCGTGCCTCAAGCGCGCCATTGGCGCTTTTCAGATCGTTGCTCATCAGCTGGATGCGTGCGAAGGTTTGTTCAATCATCAAGCTGACCCAGATCAGCACCACGGTCTGGAACGCCACGATGGCGGCATGCAGCACGACACGCGACAGGCTGCCCTCTCCGGGGAAGACCGCCATGGGCAGCACGATTTGCAGCACCAGATGGTGGACCGCCACAAACCCTGCCGCTAGAAAAATCACGCGCCGGTCAAACCAACCGATGGTCAGCGCCAGCACGGCGAAGAAATACATATGCATATCCATCTGCCACGGCTCGCCGCGCATCAGATAGACCAAAAGCGCCGGTGCCGAGACCAAGGCCGCTGCCGAGATATAGCGCGATATCAGCGCCGCCCCGTGCAATTTGAAACTGACCTGATAGCAGGCTGAAAGCGCGGCCATGGCCAAGGTGGGGCCAAGCCAACTGCGGTTATAGACGGCAGCCACCAGCGCCATCAAAGGCACATGCGCCCAAAGCAAATAGGTCAAAAACCGACCAAAACGTTCGCGCAGCACCATCAACTCTTGGTTCATACCGCCGTCCCCAATTCTTCGATCACACCGCAGCCTAATGACCTTGGCGCAGGCAGAACCAACCAAGCCCCTGCCTTTTTAAGATTTTCTTTGAAATTAATATCCGGTGAAGCCGCGGTCAGGATATTATCCAAGCCGCCCCAGCCTGTCAGGCTGCCGGAGGCGACAGAGACGATTTCAATCATATCGTCCCGCGTTTGAAAGGGGCCGCCCACCACCACATAATGTTCAGGAACAGAGTCGGTCAGCATGGTGGCCACAGCCAAACCCAATACGGCGCAGAAAAATATCGCCGAAGCCACCAGGAGGGCCAATAATGAGCCACCTTCCTGTTCTACACCTTCCGGTCCGGAGGAGGTCTGCAAAGTCATGCTCTCTATCGTTGGCCCAGTCCCTATCGCTGGACTAGCACAAAGTTTAACAACTAAAGGTGAATTTCCCAAGTGAATAGCTTTGTTTCGCGGATTATTCTCGGAAAAATTTTACCCAAATCGCCTTAGGATTGTATTGATATTTCACGCAGCCCGCCACACGAGTGCGGGATGCGATTGCGAGGCAACATCCCGACGGGAAAGATTGGTCTCGCCATTTCGCAATCACAGGCATATGCCCGACGAAGCCTTTGGGCTGCAGCAAGAGAACCCGTCATGAAAAACTCACTCTCGCCCAGCTTTTGGGTAAGCTTTGTCATTGTCGTAGGCCTGATCGGCAACGCTTTGATCAGCCCGCTTTACCCGCTATATGCCAGCAACTGGGACCTGAGCACCAGCCAGATTTCGGTGCTTTACGTGGTCTATATGCTGGGCGCGTTGCTGGGCTTGTTGTGCTTCGGCAGCCTGCCGGATCGGTTGGGCTATCGCAGTATTCTTGGGGTCTCGCTGGTGCTGGCATTGATTGGCACCGTGATCGCTATGGTGTCCACCTCGCTGCCCTTACTGCTGGTGGGACGCTTCATCGTCGGGATCTGTTCCAGCTTTGCCACAACTTCCGGAGCGAAGGGGTTGGCCGTCAACACGCCCGATCATCGCAAGGGCAATTTGGCACTGGTGACCAACCTGTTGATCGCGCTTGGATTCGGCCTTGGACCTTTGATCGGTGGCATCGCAGGACAATGGGCGCCCCATCCGCTGGTAACCGCCCATATCCCCACGCTGATCGGTGCGGCGCTGGCTTTGGTCGCGGTGATCTTCTTGCTGCCGCCGGTGCCTGCCTCGGCGAAAAAACCGGTGCAACTGGCTGATTTCCTGCCAAGTCTTGTGCTGCCGGGGCCTGAATCGCGCTTTATTTATCTGCTGGGATGCGGCCTGCCTTTCATCGCCTTCGGGGTGTTCAGCCTTTATGCGTCAATGGCGCCGCTGTTCGTGGCCGAGCTGTTGCAGCTGAAAGGCCCGCTCATCAGCGGCGCATCAATCACCGTGATCTTGCTGTTCTCGTCGATCTGCCAGATCACCTTGCGCAGACTTCCCAGCCGCAGCAATGCGATTATCGGCATGGCAGCGGTATTCCTGAGCAACCTGTCGCTGCTGGTAAACTTAAGCACACAATCGGCAGTGCTTTTCGTGTTTGGGTTGATGATATCGGCTTTGGGCCATGGCGCGAGCATGTTGTCGGGCATGACCTTGGTCAACCGCATGGCCACGCCGGATAATCGTTCGGGTCTGACCGCCACCTTCATGGTCTTGGGTTACGCGGGCGCTATTGTGCCGACCTTGGCCATGGGCTGGATTGCCGACCACGGCGGACTTGATCTGGCAGTCGTGACCTTCTGCTATGTCAGCGGCGGCATGGCCTTAACACTGGCACTGCTGAACATCTTCTGCACCCGCCGCCAAGGTTGATCGCCGCCCAAATCAGCACGTTAAAATTGTGTTGATTTATCATGCTATGCAGCCAAACATTGGCTTGGCTGCACTGCGGCCCAAGGCGTAATCCACTGGGTAAAAGGGGAATTCCTTGGTTGATCTGCTGGGAAGATGCCTTCGCATATTGCTCTTGGAAGATCACGAACTGGTTTCCACCATCATCACATTGGGGATGAAACAGGCGGGCCACCAGATCGTCGGCCCCTTCGACCACGTCAGCCGCGCCATGGCGGCGCCCGTCGATTACGACGCCGCAATACTGGATATCAGCCTGCCCGACGGCCCGCCGTTCGCCTTTGCCCTGCAGCTGCTGCAATGCGCGCAACCGTTTGTCTTCTACACCGGAAGCGAGCTGCATGATATGCCGCAAGCCTTGCGCGCCGTGCCCATAGTCTCAAAGCGCGAAAACGCACGCGCATTGCTAAGGGTGCTGGAACCGCTTGCATATGCGCGGCTTTCGCAGTCCAACGCTTGTCCTTAACCCGCGCCTTGCCCATAGTCCGTCCACCGCATGATAAGGGGCCACCGTGGCGTTCCGTTTCCTTCATACCGCCGATCTTCATCTGGATTCTCCGCTGAAAGCCTTGGCGCTGCGCGACCCTGATCTGGCGCGCGAATTGGGCGTGGCCAGTCGGGGCAGCTTTAGCCGGATCATCGATCTGTGCATCGAAGAAGAGGTCGCCTTTCTGTTGATCGCCGGAGACCTGTGGGACGGCACCCATAGCTCCACCAAGACGCCGCGATTCCTGAAGCAGGAATTGCTGCGCCTCGAGCGCGCGGGCATCGGCTGTTTTCTGATCCGCGGCAATCATGATGCCATGGCCAAGAAAACCGCCGAGCTGGAACTGCCTGCCAATACACGGCTTTTCGACCACAAGCCCACGAGTGCCTTGCTAGAGGCCAATGGCCACCAGATCGCCATCCATGGCCATAGCTTCCGCGAAGACCATGTGCCCGAAAGCGCCATCGCGCGTTATCCCGCGCCGGTGACGGGGGCCTTCAATATCGGCATGATGCATACCAGCCTGAACGGCAGCGCGGCGCATGATCCCTATGCCCCTTGCAGCGTAGCGGCGCTGGACGCGCAGGGCTATGACTATTGGGCCTTGGGCCATATCCATTTGCGCCAAGTCCATGGGACGAAGGGCAATATCGTCATGCCCGGCAATCCGCAGGGCCGCGATATCGGCGAAGCGGGCCCGCGGTCGGTGACCTTGGTGGAGGTGGCGGATGACCATTCGATCCGGCTGCAAGCGCGCAATGTCGCAAGCCTGCGCTTCGACCGCCTGCCGATCGACTGCAGCGGTCTGGACGATTGGGCAGCACTGATCGGCAAGCTGGAAACCGCGCTGCAGGACACCGCACAACGCCCGCGGGATGAAGCGCATCTGGTGCTGCGCCCCGTTTTGACAGGGCAAACCGCGACGGCTTGGCGCGCGGCCCGCGATCACGATGTGCTGCTGCAGGAAGCACAGAGTTTCGCGTCGCAGCACGGCATTTGGATCGACAAACTGGAACTGCGCCTGCAAGCCGATGCCGCCCAAAGCCCCGCAGGACTGGCACCGGAACTGCTGGATATAATGCGCCAAGACCCTGCCCAAGACCCGCAGTTGATGCAGCATTTGCTGGCGGAGCTGGCTAGCCTGAAGGCAGATCTGCCGCCAGAGCTGCGTGATGCTTTTGGCGCGGACCCAGAGGAAGAAGCCATCCTTGCCAATGACTTGTTAAAAGAGGGTATGGAGGCGCTCTTGGCCCATCTTCATGCCGGAGACCAATAAGATGCGGCTCAACCGGTTCGATCTGACACGCTATGGCCGCTTCACCGACAAGGTGCTGACCTTCCCCAAGCCGCCCCAAGGCGCGCCGGATCTGCATATCGTTTACGGCCCGAATGAAGCGGGGAAGTCGACGCTGTTTTCCGGCTGGCTGGACCTGTTGTTCGGCATCCATGCGCGCAGCCGGTATGATTTCATGCACCGGTATGAAAGCATGGAACTGGGCGCGGAAATCGATGCCGGAGAGCGCGTGCTGGATCTGGTCCGGCGCAAGCGCAAGACCGCCAGCCTGACCACCAAGGAGGGCGCCGAAATCCCCGATGCGGTGCTGCAATCCCTGTTGGGGGGGCTTAGCCGCGACAGCTATAGTGCCATGTTTTCATTGGATGATGATACGCTGGAAAAGGGTGGCGAAAGCATCCTGTCCAGCCGGGGCGAGTTGGGTGAGATGCTGTTCGCCGCAAGCGCCGGTCTGGGCGGATTGTCGGCCAAGCTGGACGCTTTGCGTCAGGAATTGGACGGGTTCCACAAGCAGGGCAAGCGCAGCGGCTGGCTTTATACCACGCGCAAGAGCTTGCTGCCGGAGCTAGATAGGCAGCGCAAAGAATTGGATATCTCGGCACCCATGCTGCAACGGCTGACCCGCGATGCCAAGGCTGCTGATGATGCTTTCCAGCAGGCAGAGCAGGCGGATGAAGCGGCCAAAAGCGCTTTGGCGGAACGATTGGCGCAAGAAGCCGCCCGCCCCTTGGCCGAAAGGCTCGCTCAGCTGCGCAAGGCTTTGGCACCATTGGCTCATTTGCCAGAGGTGAGCGCGCCCCAGCAAGCCGAAGCGCAGCGTTTGGAAGACGCCTTGGCACGTCTGGCCACGCGCGACATCGATCGCCAAGCGCGGTTGGAGGGCTTGCAGGCCCGTGCAGCGGCCATCGCGACAGATCCCCATATCTTGCAACTCGCCGATCGCATTGCGGCAGCAGGCGCGCTTCATGCGGAATATGAAAGCACGATCAGCCACTTGCCGCGCCGTATCGAAGATGTCGCAACGGCACGGGCGGATATGAACCTACGGCTCGGGCAATTGGGCCAAGACGGGCGTGACCCCGCCGAAGTCATCCTGCCGCCCGCGCGACTGGCGGCGTTGCGGCGGCTGCTGGACGAACGCTCGGGCGTCTTTGCCCGTCTGCGGGCGGCCACGGACGAGGCGGAAACCGCCCGCCATAAATGGGAAGAGGCCAGCCGCGACCCCCAATTGCAGGGCGATGCCGCCGATGACGGCTTGCTTGCCGCTTTCATGCAACGCTTGTCCGCCGATCCGCCGCAGGATGCGGTCAAACGCCAGACAAGCCGCCTGAGCGAAGCGCGTTTGGCCTATGACACCGCATGGGGCGCGCTGGCACCATGGCAGGGCGACGCGGCGGCCTTGCGCGGGATCACTGTGCCGGACGACAAACGGCGCATGGCTTGGCATGCTGACCTTGACGAGGCCAGCATGCGCATGAAGGACGCGGCGCGGGAGATGGCGATCCATCAAGCCGCATTAAGCCAATTGCGTCAAAGCCTTGATGAAACGGTCCCTACCCTTTTCACCCTTGCCGATGGGGCGACTGCCCGCGCGAAACGCGAGGCGCTTTGGGCCGATCACTTGCGGCAGATGACCCCTGCATCGGCCATGGCCTTCGAACAGGCCCTGCGCGAAGAAGACCTGCTGAACGGCCAATTGATCGACCAGATGGCCACCGCCAAGCAACAGGCACTGCGCTTGGCCGAAGCGCGCAGGCTTGAGGCATTGATCACCCAAAGCCAGCGCGACCATGATGACGCGGCCCGCGACCACCAAAGGATTTGCGGTCAAATTGCGGATATTGGCGCCGCAATTGGGATCGGTTCCGTCGATCTTGACGGCTTGCGGCATTGGTTGTCCGCCCGTGATAGGGCGCTCGTGGCCGCAGCGGACCTGCTGCAGGCGCAAGACGGCTTGGCCCAAGCGCGGGGAACCAAGGATCAGGTGGCCCTGCAACTGGCAGGGCTTTTGGGCAGCAAGGAAAGCGATTTTGACCTGTTGCTGATGCAAGCCCAAATCCGCCTGCAAGCCATCAGTGCCCGCGCCGCCGCGCGCAAGGCGCTGGATGCTTTCGCACGCGATGTGCAGCTGCGCGAAGCCCGCGCCGCACAAGCGGCCCTAGAAGCGGCAGGGTGGGAACAGGCGTGGAAGGACAGCTGCGACGCCAGTGTTTTGGCCGATTATCCGCATGATCATCCGGAATTCGGCACGCTCTTGGACCAGCTGGACGCGCTCGCGCTGTCGCATCGCCAGATGCAGCAGGCCCAAGAACGCCTGACCAAGATGCAAGCCAATCGTGACCGTTTTCTGGAAGCCAAAGCGCTGATCCTGCAAGATTTGAACGCCGATCCGGCCCTAAGCTGGCAGGCCTTGCAGACACGCCTGCGCCAAGCGCAAGACAATGACCAACAGCGCGCGCAATACACCCAGCTGATCGTGGAAGAAGGCTATGAGGCCACGCAGGATGCGGCTGAAACCAAAGCCTTGAGCGCGGCCCGATCCGGCTTGGCCGCCGCTTTGGGACTGGATGACCCCGCTGCATTGCCCGAACGGATCAAAGAATGCCTGACCGCAAGCAGCCTGCGCGTCGAGATCGCCAGCCTTGAACAAACGCTGGCCGATACGCCGCAGCCCGACACCCCCGCTGACCCCGCCACCTTGCGGGCCCAGATCGAAACCCTGCGCGCCGATCAGGCCCTTCTGGCGCAACAGCGCGAACAGACCTTGGCCGCAAGGATCGAGGCGCGTCGCGCGTTGGATGCCGTGGGCGGCGACGATCAGCTGGCGAAGATCGTGGCCGAGCGGGAAAACCTGCTGTTGGACACCAGCGAAAGGGCGCGGCAGCATCTGGCCATGCGCTTGGCACTGACAGGGTTCGACGCAGGCCTAAGGCGCTACCGCGAGGCGCATCGCAGCACGATGCTGCGCAAGGCATCCGACGCTTTTGCGGCGCTCAGTGGCGGGGCCTATCCGCAACTTGGCACCCAATTGGATGGGCAGCAGGAAATCCTTGTGGCCCAACCCCGTCATGGCGGCGCGAAATTCGCCGCCGATCTGTCGAAGGGGACGCGGTTCCAATTGTATCTGGCGCTGCGGATCGCGGGCTATCACGAGCTTGCAAAGTCGCGCCCTTCGGTGCCTTTCATCGCGGATGACATCATGGAAACCTTCGACGATTCCCGCGCCGAAGCGGCATTCGCCCTGCTGGCAGAGATGTCGACCACAGGGCAGGTGATTTATCTGACCCACCACCAGCATCTATGCGACATCGCGAGCGCGCGCTGTCCGTCGGTGAATATCATTTCTCTGGCCGACCCGTCCTGAGCTGACGCTCCAGATCATAGGCATGGCAAATCATTGGGCATCAAATCTTTCGAAAGGAAAATAGCCTGTGCCACCCCTTTTCTTGAAGGAAGCCCCCAAGGATGCAGGTATTATTTGCAAAGATGTCGCAAGCTGCAGCTTAGGAAAAGCATTGTGCCTAGGCAGCCCGAGGTTTATCGGCTGAAGGCCCAATCTCGGGCAAACGGTGGGAACACCCGTTTCCATCGCTCCCTCGCGATAGCGCACGACCATGTCCCAGCTCAATAAGTTCTTCGGTATCTTCGAAAGGTGCGGTTTCGACCGGCCGAAATTCCTGATCGGCCTGCAGGTGGCCTTCGTGGCCTTCGCCGCTTTGGTGGTGGCATGGTTGTTGCGACTGGAACATCCGCAATGGGCGGCCATTACGGTCATGCTGACATTGCAACCCAGCCGCGGTCAGCTGGTGGAAAAAGCGGTATATCGTTTCCTTGGCACGATTTTCGGCTCGCTCTTTGGTGCGGGGGTGGCTTGGGCCGCACAGGGAAACCTTGAAATAGAGCTGATCGCGATCATCATCTGGTCCAGCCTGATGGTGTTCATCGGCGCGCTGCAACGGTCGTATCGGTCTTATGCCACGCTGCTCGCGGGCTATTCGGCGATCATCGTCATCGTGCTTACCCCCTACCACGCCGATATGGTGGCTTCGGTCGCCTTCTACCGCATCCTGACGGTGTTTATCGGCGCCATGGCGGCGGTGATCTGGGCCTATGCCGTCCGGCTGATGGACCCCGAACAGGAAATGCGCGTCAAGGCGCGTCGCCTGAGCGCCGATGTCCTACGCCAAGCAGGCATGGCGCTGCGCGATCCGAGCCAGCGCGACCTGACTGCCTTCACGCGACTGGCCCGCGCTTGCGGACAAGTGAAGGACGAATTGCTGCAACTGACCGCCAATGGCGGCATCATGGGCAGCGCCCGCAAGCAAGAGCAATTGCTGCAAGCGCTGAACAACATGCTGTTCGCGGCCTATCAGCAACCGCTGAACCCCGAACTGGGACGGGCCTTGGAACAGATCGGTGAAAAGCTGCACGGGCAGAAGGATTTCGAAGGGATCGCATCCGGCCTGAAGAAAGCTTTGGCCTTGGCGCAGGACAGCGTGCTTGACGGCGCGCTGACCACTTTGATGGTCCGCGCCGATCATATGCAACACAATCAAAGCGCGTTGCATATCCTGCCGACCGAACGCCGCCGCTATGCGCTTGATTGGCGCGGCGCGGCACAGGGCGCGATCCGCGTCTTCATCGTGTTGAGCATCTTCGGCTTTGGCTGGGTGCTGACCGGCAGCAGCTTGTTCCAATATCCGCTGGTGACGGCGGCGATCTGCATGGCGCTTTCAACCACCGGCGTGACCCCGATGCGCAAGATGGAAGAGGTGATCAAGGGCCAAGCCAGCGCCGCGATCGTCGCCGTCGCCATCGAGATGATCCTATGGCCGCTGTTCCCATCGCCTTTGGGACAGCTGCTGTCCATGTCACTGGCGGCGATCGCCTTCGCCTTTGTCCGCTCGCATCGCAAGTTTTCGATCGGGGCGCCGGATTTCGCGATCGTGGTCTTACTGCTGCTTTCGGCGAATTATGGGGCTTATCAGGAAACCATCTTCCCACCGTTGCGCGCCTTCATGGCCGTTCTGGGCGGTATCTTGGGTTACTTCGCCTTCCGCTTCATCTTCCCGACCGATGCCCGTGCCCGCCGCAAAGCCCTGTGGGCAATGATCAAGCGCGACCTGCAGGAAGTGGCCTTGATGCGCAATCTGTCCTTGTCCCTGGAGGGTTGGCGTCAAAGCTTCGCACCGCGTTTCCTGAAGATCACCCATTGGGCAGCCTTGGAAAACGGCCGCTATGAACGGATGGAGGTCACGATGCGCAAAGGCTTTCTGACCATGCAATTGGCCGAAGTCGTGTTCATGGCCAAAGGGATGCAGCAACGCGCGGGGTTGTCTGACAGCCTGCGGCGGGCGCTGGACGCGGCCCTGATGCGGATCGCCATCACCGACACGGAAACCGACCGGTTGGTCCGCGCGCTAAGCCTGTTGCAGATGCGACTGTCGCAAGCGGGCTTTGATGTCGAAAGCCAGACCGCCCAACGCTGCTTGGCGGAAATCACCGACCTGCGCCGCCTGCGCAAGCAAAGCTAAGGCCGATCTTGTGCCGCAAAAAAGGGGGCCATCAGGCCCCCTTTCCCTTTCAGCGCGTATATTCAGGCTTTTGCGACCACCGCCACGCGTGTTCGATCATCTGGCCCATATCGGAATGGCAGGGCTCCCAGCCCAGTTCGGAAATGGCGCGTTGGCTAGAGGAGACCAGCTTGGTTGCATCGCCTGCGCGGCGCGGGCCTTCGCTCATCGGCACCGGCGCATTGGTCACGCGGCCCGCCTGATTGATCACCTCGCGCACGGAAAATCCCTTGCCGGTGCCAAGGTTGAAAGCGGTGGTGCCTTTGCCGTCCAACAGCCATTTCAGACCCAAGACATGCGCATTCACCAGATCGCTCACATGCACATAATCGCGGATACAGGTGCCATCTTCGGTCGGATAATCGGTGCCGAATAGCGTCAGCGGCGGGCGCTTGCCGGTAATCGCGTCCAACATCAGGGGGATAAGATGGGTTTCGGGACGATGCTGTTCGCCAATCTCGCCCTCGGGATCCGCCCCTGCCACGTTGAAATAGCGGAAGATGATATGATCCAGCCCGAAAGCCGCATCATAATTGGCCAAGATGTCTTCGATGGCCCGTTTCGATGCGCCATAGGCATTGATCGGATATTGCGCGGTGGTTTCGGTCAAAGACACCCCGTCCTGATCGCCATAAGTCGCACAGGTGGAGGAAAAGACGAACTTCCGGCAATCGGCGGCCAAGGCGGCCTCGATCAGGTTCATCGCGCCGCCGACATTGACCCGCCAATAATGACCGGGGTCCTTCATGCTTTCGCCCACCAGCGACAGCGCTGCGAAATGCATCACCGCCACCGGTTTATATGCGGCGAATGCCGCATCGATGCTGGCGCGGTCCAGCAAATCGCCCTCGAACAGGGGCCCGAATTTTACCGCATCCCGCCAGCCGGTCGAGAGGTTGTCGAAGCTGACCGGCTCGAAGCCCGCCGCGCGCAGGGCCTTGCAGGCATGCGAACCAATGTAACCGGCGCCACCGGTAACCAAAACGCGATCCATGAATATCCTCAACGAAATATAAGGCAGTCTGATTAATGCCTAATTCTTTGCCGAGATTATGACCAAGCGGCAAGCAAAATGCGGCCGTCCGGTCCGGAGCGCGCGTTAGACCAAACCACGGTCGATAATCAGCTTAACTCTTAGGCCGCTTTGGCCGCGTTCGAATTCCAACTTGCCGCCATGCTGTTCGGCGATGGTCGCCACAATGCTCAACCCCAAGCCGAAGCCCTTGGCGTTCTTGGCATTGCCGCCCCGCCGGAACGGCGCGATCAGCTTGTCCATCTCGACCGCATCGACCGAGTTGCCCTCGTCTTCAATCACGATTTCGGCCACCGCCGCATTCGCCGCGATCTGCAAACTGGCGCGTCTGCCGAATTTCAGGGCGTTATCGACCAGATTGGTCAGGGCGCGTTCCAAGGACAAGGGCTGTGCCATGACAAGGATCGGGCCCGTGGTCTGATATTCCAAGGGCTTTTGACCACTCAGCGCGAAGAGACCGGCCTTGCTTTGCCCCCGCAACGGCACCGGATCCAAGACACGCACCGGCAGATCAATGTCTTGATAATCGTCGGCAATCTTCTGCACCAAAGCGCTAAGCGAAATGCGGCGCGGCGCTTCGATATTCATCACCGTGCGGGTATAGGCCAAAGCGCTTTCGATCATCGCCGTCATGTGGTCGATATCCTTCAGCAGCGCTTCGCGCAATTTTTCATCCGGCAGCAGCGCCGCGCGCAGCCGCAGGCGGGTGGTGGGCGTGCCCAGATCATGGCTGACGCCGGTCAGCATTTCCGCGCGGCTTTGCAGTTGGGCGGTTTCACGATCCAGATGTTCGTTGATAGAGGCAACCATGCTGTCCAGCTCGGCCGGTCCCTGCCGCGCATAATGCTGCGGCTGGGTTTCGCGCGGGCGATTGCGCAGCGTCTCGGCCAGACGGGTGAAACGACCGGCGATATCGCCGATATCTGCCAATAGGATGATCCCCGCCAAAGCCGCCAAAACCATCGCCAAAAGGCGGTAGTCGCGGGGGGCGTTGATACAATTCCACGGGCCGTCCCCTTTAAGACGCATCCAGATATTATACTGATTTTTAGCGAGAATATCCGGATTAGAACAATATTTTGCCAAAAGCTTCGTGACCTGCCCCAGTTTTTCGGCGGGCGTGCTATTGGCTTCGATGGTCAATTGCGAAAGCGGATAGCGCAGGCCGGTGGACACCACCACGACGCTCATCAAAGGCGGATCGGCGCGGGGCATTTCGGAAGGACGGATGGTGAAAGGCGTGATATAGAACGGGCCGTTGCCGGAGGCCAGCGCGGTGAACTTCCCCTCTTCGGCAAGGACCGTTTCATCGGGTGTCAAAGTCTCTATCTGCAGGCCGTCCGGCGGAAATCCTTCGCCCTGCAGAGCCGCATAGCTGCGCAGACCGCCCGTCGCTGCAGCGTTCAAAAAGGCATCCCAATCGCGCTGCCATGTCATCCACGTGGCGCAAATCCCCAAGCCGATGGCAAAAGCCACCATACACCACAGCCCCGCCAGAACCCGCAGGGACAGCCGCGCGCCGCTCAATTGTCTAGCTGCTGGACATCGGCGGCAAAGACATAGCCAACCGAACGTTCGGTGCGCAAAAGCTGCGGATTCTTGGGATCAAGTTCGATCTTGGACCGCAAACGGCCGACCAAGACATCAATCGCGCGGCTTTGCAGATTGCTGGGCTCATGATCGCCGGTTTCGTTGACATCCATCGCTTCCGAGATTTCCTCGCGCGTCAGCGGCACATGCGGATTGGCCAGAAGCACCGTCAAAAGGCGCATCTCGCGGCCCGACAGCGGCACCAGATAGCCTTGTGGCGACGTCACTTCGTCACGCTTTGCATCATATTGCCAGCCGCTAAAGCGCCATAGGCCCGAACGCCTGCGATGCACCAAAGACGAAGACCGCCGCCCCCGCCGCAGCACTGCCCGCATCCGTGCCAGCAGCAGTTCGGGATTGAACGGCTTGGCGACGTAATCGTCAGCCCCGACCTCATAGCCCGCCATCCGGTGCTGATCGGCCGAGAGAGCCGAAATGAAGATCAGCGGGATGTCCAATTCCTGACGCAGGCGGGCGCAAATATCGACGCCGTTCTGGTCGCCCAGCATCACATCCAGCAAGATCAGATCGGTGCGACCCTTGGCCAGCGCGCTATGCAGTTCTTCTTCGCATGACGCACCCGTCGCGGCAAATCCGTGACGGTGCAGAAATTCGACCAGCATTTCGCGCGTGTCGGAATCGTCATCGACGACCAAAATTCGGGTTATTGCCATGGTTCGGCCATCCTTCTTCTGGCATCCGTGATGCCCTGTCGGGTCCGGCCGCCCATCGCAATAACTTATGTAACACTATGTTACAGTTCAACTCGCAAATGTATCAATCGGGCCGCCAAACTTAACGGCACTCTTTGCAAGACCATGATGCAGTCAGTTACAAATCAGCCCAAGCGTGGCACGACGTGCTGCGCAAGGGAGAGAGACACATATGAATTATATCTTGAAAGGCGCAGTCCTGTCTGCGCTGACGATTGGTGCCACCCAAGCCGCAGCCGCCCCCAAAGCCGAGGTTCTGCATTGGTGGACCTCGGGCGGGGAAGCCAAGGCCGTCGCGGTCTTGCAACAAGAATTCGTGGCCCGCAACGGCACTTGGACCGATATGCCGGTCGCAGGTGGTGGCGGTGATGCCGCGATGACCGCTTTGCGCGCCCGCGTCTTGGCAGGCAATGCACCAACCGCCGTCCAGCTGAAAGGCCCCGCCATTCAGGAATGGTTCGAAGAAGGCGTTCTGGCCGATATCACCCCCGTCGCCGAAGCGCAGGGTTGGGATAAAGTGCTGCCCGACGCCATCGCCAACCACATGAAATGTGACGGCAATTGGTGTGCGGCTCCGGTCAATGTGCACCGTGTGGATTACCTTTGGGGCAATGCCGAACTGCTGGCCAAGCACGGCATCGGCATGCCGAAATCTTGGGAGGAATTCAACGCATCGGCTGAAAAGCTGAAGGCGGCAGGCGTGATCCCCTTGGCGCATGGCGGCCAATCTTGGCAGGATGCGACCCTGTTCGAAACCGTGGTGCTGGGCCTTGGCGGACCCGAGTTCTACAAAGACGCTCTGGTCGATCTGAAGCCCGAAGCCTTGGGGTCGGATACCATGAAACAGGTCTTCGACCAGATGCGCGTAATGCGCGGCTTCGTGGATGACAACTTCTCGGGTCGCGATTGGAACCTGTCGACCGCGATGGTGATGAACGGTGAAGCGGGCTTCCAGCTGATGGGCGACTGGGCCAAGGGGGAATTCCTTGCGGCGGGCAAAGTGCCGGGCAAGGACTTCCTTTGCGCCGCCGCCCCGAGCAAAGGCTATCTGTACAACGTCGACAGCTTTGCGATGTTCGAAGTCAAAGGCGACGATAACAAGGAAGGCCAGGCCCTGCTGGCCGAGCTGATCGTGGCGCCCGCCTTCCAAGAGACCTTCAACCTGTACAAAGGCTCGATTCCGGTGCGCAACGACATCGACATGGCGAAGTTCGATGCCTGCGCCTTGGATTCGGCCAAAGCGATGACCGACACCGCTGCGGCTGGCACTTTGCTGCCCTCCTTCGCGCATGGCATGGCCCTGCCGGGTCTGCATGCAGGTGCGATCACCGATGTGATCACCGCGCATTTCAACTCGGATATGTCGTCGGATGACGCGGTCAAGCAATTGGTCGCAGCACTGGCAGCCATCCAATAATACGCTAGCTGTAGCGCCCCAGCGGCATCAGCCGCTGGGTGATCCCCCTTTTAGCAGTCAGGACGTTCCCATGTTCCAATGGCTGGAACGACATGTGCCCAAGGTCGTCTTGGCGCCCACCTTTGTCGTCGTTCTTATCTTCGTTTACGGCTTCATCGCTTGGACGGCTTGGATTTCCTTCACCAAGTCGCGGCTGATGCCGAATTACAAAATCACCGGCACCGCCCAATACGAGCGGTTGTTCGACACCCCACGCTTCGACACGGCGCTGACCAACCTGCTGATTTTCGGCGCTTTGTTCATTGGTCTTGCCATGGTGATCGGGCTGTTGATCGCCATCTTGCTGGACCAGAAGATCCGCGCGGAAGGTGTTTTGCGCACGATCTATCTTTATCCGATGGCGCTTTCGATGATCGTCACCGGCACCGCGTGGAAATGGATCCTGAACCCCGGTCTGGGGCTTGAGGCGATGATCCGCGGCTGGGGCTGGGAAAGCTTCAGCTTCAACTGGCTGGTCGATCCGAATATGGCGATCTACACCGTGGTGATCGCGGCGGTCTGGCAGGCATCGGGCTTCGTGATGGCGCTGTTCTTGGCGGGCCTGCGATCGGTTGATGGCGAGATTATCAAGGCAGCCCAAGTAGATGGCATTCCGACATGGCGGATCTATAGCTCGATCATCATTCCCTCGATGGGACCGATTTTCCTGTCCGCCTTCATCGTGCTGTCCCACCTTGCGATCAAAAGCTTCGATCTTGTCATCGCTTTGACCGGAGGCGGTCCGGGCTATGCCACCGACCTGCCCGCGACCTTCATGTATACCACCGCGTTTTCGCGCGGCGATCTGGGGCAAGCGGCGTCTTCGGCGATGGTGATGATGCTGATCGTCTTCTCGATCGTGGTGCCTTACCTTTATTCCGAGCTGAGGTCGAAACATGACTAATCACGCCCCCCCAGCCGTATCGGCGGGCAAGGGCTCGGGGATCTCCCGTCTCTTGTTGCGCGGATTTCTGTATCTGGTGCTGATCATCTTCGCGGTCTGGTATCTGATGCCTTTGTTCGTCATGCTGACCACATCACTGAAAAGCTTGGAAGAAATCCGCACCGGCAGCCTGATTTCCCTCCCGCGTGAGGTGACATTCGCAGCTTGGTCCAAAGCATGGTCCGGCACCTGCACCGGCATCCAATGCGAGGGCCTGCGCCCCTACTTCTGGAATTCGGTGCTGATGGCCATTCCGGCAGTGGCCATCGCCACCGCGATCGGCGCGATCAACGGCTATGTTTTCGCGCATTGGAAGTTTCGTGGCGCAAATATCCTGTTCGCACTGGCGCTGTTCGGCTGCTTCATCCCGTTCCAAGTGGTGCTGCTGCCAATGGCCCAGATGCTGGGATATCTGCAACTCGCAGGCACGATCCCCGGTTTGATCTTGGTGCATGTGATCTATGGCATCGGCTTTACCACCCTGTTTTTCCGCAACTATTACGTGACCATCCCGCAAGAGCTGGTGCGTGCGGCCAAGATCGACGGCGCGGGCTTCTTCCGCATCTTCTGGTCGATCTTCCTGCCGCTGTCGCTGCCGATCATGGTGGTGACGGTGATCTGGCAGTTCACCCAGATCTGGAACGACTTCCTGTTCGGGGTGTCCTTCAGCCAAGCGGGATCACAGCCGATCACGGTCGCTTTGAACAATATCGTCAACTCGACGACTGGCGTTAAGGAATACAATGTCGACATGGCGGCCGCGATCATCGCGGCGCTGCCGACGATCCTTGTCTACGTCATCGCCGGCAAATACTTCATCCGCGGCCTGACCGCGGGCTCAGTCAAGGGATAATGGGCTATGGCGCCGATCCTCGATATTCGCAATTTGCGTAAAACCTATGGCGCGACCGAGATCCTGAAAGGGATCACCGTCGCGATCCAACCGGGTGATTTTCTGGTACTGGTCGGGCCTTCGGGCTGCGGTAAATCCACGCTTTTGAACTGCATTGCCGGTCTGGAAGACACCAATGGCGGCACCATCCATATCGCGGGGCAGGACATGACGCAGGTCTCGCCCAAAGATCGCAATATCGCGATGGTGTTCCAATCCTATGCGCTTTATCCGACGATGACGGTGGCGAAAAACATCACTTTCGGCATGAAAGTACGCGGCGTAGACGCAGCCACCCAAGACGCCAAGCTGAAGCAAGTGGCGGCCCAGCTGCAGATTGACCACCTGTTACACCGCAAACCCGGACAATTGTCGGGCGGTCAGCGCCAGCGCGTCGCCATGGGCCGCGCTTTGGTGCGCGATCCGGCATTGTTCCTGTTCGACGAACCCTTGTCGAACTTGGACGCCAAACTGCGTGTCGAAATGCGTTCGGAAATCAAGAAGTTGCATCAACGTCTTGGTGCATCGATGGTTTATGTGACCCATGACCAGATCGAAGCGATGACCTTGGCCACCCGCATCGTGGTCATGAAAGGCGGCGAGATTCAACAGATCGGCACACCGGCGGAAATCTATGCCACCCCCGCCAATATGTTCGTGGCCGATTTCATGGGCTCGCCCGCGATGAACCTTATTCCCGCGCGGATCATCCGCGAAGCGGATGTGCAATGGATCGAACTGGCGCGCGACGGCACGGAACCTTTGCATCTGCAACTTCCCAAGGCGACGCCCCCCTTGCCAAAGGAGCTGGTGCTGGGACTTCGCCCCGAATGCCTGATCGAACCTGTGGGCAATATGGCGTGCGACGTGCAACTGGCCGAAGTCGGCATCGAACTTGTCGAACCGGCTGGGGCAGACACTTATGTGGTCACTCAATTGGGCGGCAAGCAAGTGACGGCGCGGCTGGGGGCGGAAACCAAAGCTGTGGCAGGCCAGTCAATGACTTTGGGCTTTGACCTGAGCAAAGCATCCTTCTTCGACGGAAAAACGGGGCTGCGCCTGAATTGACGACCCGACGCCGCCCTTATCAAGGGGCGGCGTTTTTCGGCGCCAGCTGGCGGCTAAACTCATCCAGATAGTCGCCGCAAATCCGGTCACGTCCGGCCTGTTTGGCGATATAAAGTCTGCGATCGGCTAATTCCGTGAAATCATAGGGCAGGTTCCCATCGGCCGGACGCAGGGTGGCAACCCCTTGGCTAAGCGTCACAACCCCACCGGATACCCCGTCGATATGCGGCAGGTGTAGCGCCGTCAGAGCATGGCGCATCGTTGCGGCCACGCTCATCGCCGTTTCATGATCCGCCCCCGGCAGGACACATGTAAATTCTTCACCCCCATATCGTGCAGCAAACCCCTGGGCCGCAAAAGCCCTGTCACGCAGGATCGCCGCCACCAGGCGGATACAACTGTCGCCCTGAGGATGGCCATACGCATCATTATATTGTTTGAAATGATCGATATCCAACATGATGAGCGATAGCCATTCGCCGCTATGCGCAGCGCGCGCCACTTCATCTTGCAAAAGGCGATCAAAATTACGCCGATTATAAATGCCGGTCAGTGAATCCGTCACGGCCATTTCAGCCAGATCATCGCGTAACTGCTTCAACTCTATATGGTTTTTCACCCGACTGCGCAGAGTTGCCGGTCGGATCGGTTTGGCGACGTAATCAATGGCGCCCAGACTAAGGCCGTGTATTTCATCGGTCGCCTCGCCCAAGCCGGTGATGAAAATGACCGGAATATCTGCCAGCAGCGGATCGTTCTTCAATGCGGTACAGACGTCGAAGCCATGCATATGGGGCATGATCACATCAAGAAGGATCAAATCAGGCAGGATATCACTGGCAAGCTGCAACGCCTGCGCACCCGATGTCGCAAAACAAATCTCATATGCGTCGTCCAAGGCCGCACTCATGATCTCGATATTGATGATCTCGTCATCAACGATCAGGATGGTGGGGATGCGCGCTGTCATTCAAATCTCAATATCACCTGACTGACTTACAAACAGTTACGTCCAAACGGGAAAGTTCAAATAGGGCAGTCTCGAAATCAAAGGCATCCAACGCTTTCAGCACAGGATGCGCGCGCAAATCATCTTCGTCCATCGCCAAGGTACAGGCCAGTTGCCCCATAACGAGCCACGCGATCGGACTTTTCTGCCGCAAAAGCTGGGCAAGACGATCTTTCAAAACATCGATCGGCATTTCCAGTGGCGTCTGTGCAATAGCCACCAATGCCAACCTTACCTCGTGTGACAAAGTGGCAATCAGACCCTGCACATCCTGCGGGGCCCCTTGCCGGATAGCAGATTCAAG
Source organism: Paracoccaceae bacterium (assembly GCA_031991825.1). Lineage (GTDB taxonomy): Bacteria > Pseudomonadota > Alphaproteobacteria > Rhodobacterales > Rhodobacteraceae > Pseudotabrizicola. The sequence continues at coordinate 11,908 of DALYSR010000009.1, read as the reverse complement.
GGCTTCGGCCGCTCCAGCGACGAATGGCAGACCCAAGGAGCCGCAGACCGCTTTTAGATTGTGGCATATTCGATGTGCTTCTTCGGTATTTCCCTGTGTCAAAAGGGCCTGCAGAGATTGCGCTACATCGTGATATTGCTCGGCAAAGTTTAACAAAAGCTTATGCAGCAACTCTTTTCGTCCAATCAGCCGGTCTAATGCGTCAGCGATGTCTACCGAGCGGGGCGGGCCTAAATAAGGGGATCGCCGGATCATATGGCGAAGCAAAACATCTATCAGCTGTTTATGGTCAAGCGGCTTGGCGATGTGATCCACCATGCCAGCATCCAGGCAGCGGCGACGTTCATCTGCATAAGCATGTGCGGTCATTGCGATAATCGGCAACTCCGCCGCAGAATAAACGCCGCGGATCTCTCGGGTCGCTGCTATTCCGTCCATCACCGGCATCTGCACATCCATCAAAACTGCTGCATAATCCAAGCCATGTGCAGCAACTTTCTCGCAGGCTTCCCGCCCGTCATGCGCGACATCAACGTCAAACCCCACATCACCCAGCAATGTCAGTGCAATCTCGCGGTTGATCGGATTGTCTTCCACTAAAAGCAGCCGCTGACCGGCGCCATCGGCGCTCAGCTGCGGCGCAGCCTTTGGTAAAAGAGCTGCATTTTGCAGAACGCCTGTTAGGTGCGATACAAGAGACTTCGCTTCCAGCGGCTTGGAAAAACAGGCCGCGAAAAGGTCGGGGTCTATGCTGCGGAACAATGCCTCTGTCGCAAAAGCCGTCATCAGAACCAGCTTGGGCGGCCTTGCCAATTCCGTATCGGCCTTGATCATCCGGCCAATTTCAATTCCATCGATCCCCGGCATTTTCCAATCGAGTAACACCAGATCGAAGCTTTTTCCCTCGGCATCGGCTGCCCTAATCACCTTCAAAGCCTCTTGCCCTGAAGAGGCCGTTTCGATGAAAACTTTCTCTTCCTGTAATATCTTGGACAGAATTTCCCGTTGGGTATGATTGTCATCCACGGCCAGAATACGAATATTTCTAAGTCTTTCCAAAGCCTCAGCCCAATCGGGCAAAACATCCGCCTTCATGGGCAGTGTCACCGTGAATGTCGTGCCGTGCCATTCCTTGCTTTCGACCGATATATCACCGCCCATCTGTTCGACGATCTGGCGGGAAATCGCCAAGCCAAGTCCCGTGCCGCCAAAGCGACGCGTCGTCGTGGTGTCAGCTTGGGTGAAAGAGGTAAACAATTTGTCCTGCCGATCCTCAGGAATTCCGATGCCAGTATCGCTGATACTCAGTTGAACAAGCGGCTGTCCATCTCCCCCCACAACCTCCCGCAGGGTTAACACGACGCCGCCTTCTTCCGTAAACTTCACCGCATTCCCCAGCAGATTAAGCACCACCTGCGCCAAACGCAGCTCATCCCCGATGATCCCCACTGGCCCATCACTGGCATCAACGCGTAGAGTGATGCCCTTCGCCTGAGCGAGCGGGAGAAGATAATCCGCCTGCAACTCGACTGTTTTGCGTGGATCAAACGCCTTTTCTTCAAGCAAAAGCTTGCCTGCTTCATTCTTGGAGTAGTCAAGTATATCATTGATAAGACGAAGTAATGCGCTGCCAGAATTGCTGATCTTGTCGACATAATCCTGTTGGCGCATATCAAGGCTTGTGCGCTGCAACAGCTGACAAAAGCCAAGGACCGCATTCAAGGGTGTTCGAATTTCATGGCTCATATTCGCCAGGAATATGGATTTGGCCGAATTCGCCTCTTCGGCCTCCCGCCGTCTTTGGTCCAAGGCCTGGTTCGTCGCGACCGACGCATCTTGCATATGCTCTATTTCTTGGAAGGCGCTTGCCAAAAGGTCACTGATCCACACAAGCACGCCCGCTTGGAACATCACGATAACCGCATGTAATCCCACACGGGACAAGCTGGCCCCGCGTTGAAACACCGCCCATTCCAACAGGAAGAGCAGCAATAAATGATGCAAAGCAATGGCCAGTGCCGCCACGATAATCGGCCGCCGATCAAACCAGCCGATCAGAAGCGCTAACGTGGCAAAAAAATACATATGCATATCCATCTGCCACGCATGACCGTGGAAGAGGAAAACCAGGAGAGCCGGCAGCCCCACCAATACGATTGCAGAAATGTAGCGGGTCACGGGTGCGGTGCCATAAAGACGCCAACTAAGGTGGTAGCTGGCAATCAGAATCGCGCAGCCACCCATGATCGGTAAAATCGGCTGATCGCGCAGCATCGCGACCATCCCCATCAGAGGGACATGCGCCCAGAGTAGCCAGAGCAGCAATACCCCGAACTTGGTGCGCAGTGAACGAATCTGTCGACACATCATGTCCCCTTTGCCGCCCAGCACTGGCGGCGACACATAGGATTGGAATCGGCCGCAGGCGCGGTTCTTGCCCGACCATTGAAATCGCACTGACTTAAAATTGCTTTAACTGAAGCTGAGTCTTGGCCAGAAATCGTCCAAAACATCTATTCGCCGATACAGGGTGACAAATGATTTTGGCAAAAAAGTGCCCGATGGGTTCTGAGATGAGACCGTTTTCTGGATCGCCCGAAGCTGGAATTTTCGGGTTTTCAGCCGGGGCTCGGGCCGGATGCGGGCCCCTGAATTGCCAGATCGCAGGGCGTCTTATTGCCAATGGCGCCATGCGGTCGTTCGGTGTTGTAGTAGCCCGACCAGTCTCCCTTTTTTTCTTGGCGTCGGCAAATGTCATGAACCGGCGCGCGTTCAGACATTCCTCGCGGAAGCGGCCGTTGAACGTGAGGAGGGATCAGAAAATAGTCCGGGGGACTGTTTTCCCCAACGCAAGATGAAGGCAGTGCCAGTGGGCTTTTCCGGGACGGGAGAAGTCGAGGGTGACGCCTTTGCTATAGGCCCAGAGATACAGGTCGCGAGAGATGAACTCAGATTCCTGATCGACTTGGAATAGCCTCGTTCAGCACAGACACGCTCAAGCGTCGCACCCATATTCTCAGCCCGATAGCTGAAGCGCGGATCAACGACTGGCGAGAAGCGCGAAAAGATATCAACGACGGTCAAAACCCTGATTTTACGGCATGTCGCCAATTGGTCATGAACGAAATCCCCTTACGGCGAATGCAAGCCCGAAAAGCACCTTCAGGCTTAGGCAGGCTTTGATGGCGGTCGTCGGGCAAACAGCCCGCCAGAGTGTTTGCTGATCCTCCTTACCGCTGTCGCCCCCGCTTACCTCAGGGCTTTGTACCCAATCCCTATCCACATCAAACCATAGGGTCAGAGATCCGCGTTGCTTCAGCGCCTGGTTAGAAGCACGCCAGTTGCTCATCTTGTCGCAGGGAATGGATCGATAGCTCATGAAAACAGCGTAGCACGCTCAGGTAATACACTGAGTCTTATGCGATCTGTGCAACAAGGCCACAGTCAGAATATATTGCTCATCAGAAGGGTTTTCTGCCGCTTTCTGAAACATGTCAGAGAACTACAATCAATGGGAACTTACCCTAATACATTATAATTAAACGATAATAAAATAATATCAATATTTTGTGAACAACGTATTGATTTAGAACTCTTGCCTTCCCCCTCAGATCGTCGGCAAGGACTTGGTGCGACATAATGGACATCAATATAGTGTGTCGCAATGTGGTGAAGGTCTACGCTTCTCATGTGCCGAATGCCGTGAGAATATGGAGTGTAATGTAATGGAAGTGCAACCAAACGGAATGACCAGACGCAAGCTGCTGACGATGGTCGGCATGGCTGCTGGTGCCTCAGCTATGTATTCGGCAATGTCTCATATGGGCCTTGCTGCGACCTCGAATTACACGGGGCCGATCAAGCTGGAGGGGAATCCCAATGGAACGTCGGTTCTGATTTTGGGTGCGGGCCTTGCAGGGATGACCGCAGCCTATGAGCTGCGCAAGGCTGGCTATAAAGTCCAAATCCTTGAGTATCGCGAAAAAGCGGGCGGCCGTTGCTGGACGCTGCGTGGTGGCGATGTCTACACTGAGCTTGGCGGTGAAGTACAAGAAGTAAAATTCGCTGAAGGCAACTACCTGAACCCCGGCCCATGGCGCGTGCCGTCGGACCACTATGCGGTCCTAGACTATTGCCGTCGCTTTGGCGTTCAGATGGAACCTTTTGTTCAGCAAAACTATAATGCCTATCTGCACGACACCAAAGCTTTCGATGGCAAGCCGCAGCGCTTCAAAGAGATCCAGGCCGACTACCGCGGCCAAATCGCTGAGCTGCTGGCAAAGGCCACCGACCAGAAGAAACTTGACGGTCTGGTCACCGATGAAGATGCAGCACTTCTGATTGAATCGCTGAAAAAATACGGCGTTCTCGATGAGAAGCTGGAATATGTGAAATCCGAGGCAACCTCGATCTATCGCGGTTGGGAAAAAGAGCCGGGCGGCGGTGTCGACGCGGCGCCGGTGCCTTCAGACATCATCTCGCTCAGCGACATTCTCAAGGGCCGTCTGTGGGTTAACCTCGTCACTGGTGAATCTATTGACCACCAAGCAGCGATCTTCCAGCCGGTTGGCGGCATGGACATGATCGCGCAAGGCTTCGAGAAAGAAGTCAAAGATCTGATCACCTACAACGCGAAAGTGATCAAGATCGAAGGCGGCGACAAAGGCGTGACCGCGACTTGGGTGAGCAGCAATGGCGGCACAGAAGAAACCACCGTTTCGGCCGATTATTGCATCTGTACCATCCCGTTCTCGATCTTGGGTCAAATTGACCACAACTTCAGCGCCGAGATGAGCGATGCGATCGACAACGTGTCCTATGCGTCGTCGATCAAAGTGGGGCTTGAGTTCAAGCGCCGCTTCTGGGAGCAAGACGAGCACATCTATGGCGGGATCTCCTATACGGATACTCCGATTACGCTGATCTCGTATCCGTCGACCAACTTCCTCAGCAATGGCCCGGGCGTTCTGCTTGGTGCTTATTCGTGGGGTGCGGCATCTTATCAATTCAACGCAATCGCGCCGGAGGCACGGACCGAGATTGCGCTGAAATACGGTGAGCTGATCCACAAGCAATACCGCGAAGAATTCTCGAACGCAGTGTCGGTGGCTTGGCACCGCGTGCCGTGGACCCTTGGCTGCTACGGCGAATGGCGCGACATGGGCGCCCATTACGACAACGCTTGCAAAATGGATCAGCGCACTTTGATGGCGGGCGAGCATATTTCTTACCTGCCGGCATGGCAGGAAGGTGCTATTTTGTCGGCTCTCAATGCGATTGAGCGTCTGCATAAAATCGTGACCGCATAAGTCGGTAAAGGGTAGATGGTTATGAAATATCACATTTCTCTGGCAGCTTTCGCAGCTGCGATCATGGTTTCGGGCGCCGCTCTTGCTCAAGACTTCGTGCAAAGCGGTTCTGCCGACACCTTGCCGCAGACCGAAGGCAAAGATCTCTACAACGCGGTTTGCTCGGGCTGCCACATGCCGGACGGCATGGGGGCTGTGGGTGCGGGCAAATACCCGCCGCTTGCAGGCAACAGCTTCGTTGACAGCAAAGAAGCTGTTACGCAGTGGATCATCAAAGGCCACAAAGGCATGCCGCCACTGGGTATGTTGATGGATGATACGCAGATCGCTGAACTGGTGAACTACGTGCGCCACAATCTCGGTGACAACAACTTCGAAGGCGACATGACGCCGGCTGAAGTGGCAGACGTCCGTAACTGGTAAGCTCTCTATCGGCCCTGCGTAGTTTTCTGCGCAGGGCCATAAAGTCCGGTCGGCCACTTTTGCGGCAGATCGCCTTTAACAATTTTCTACAAGGATTATGACTATGAAAAAAGCAGCCGTAATCGCCGCAGTGATTGCTACGCTTCCGATGTTGGCCAATGCGCAAGACGTTATTCGGCATAAAACGCCGGGCTCGGATTTCCCAATTGCACGTGCGGTTGAGATCCCTGGTGGCAAAACCACTGTGAACCTTAGCGGCGTTGTGCCTGCGATTGCCGATAAATCGGCTGATCCGGCAACGGCAGCAGCTTGGGGTGACACCAAAACGCAAACCATTTCGGTTCTCAACACCATCGAAGCCACGCTCAAGGACCTGAACCTGACGATGGGCGATGTTGTAAAAATGCAAGTCTTCCTCGTGGCTCCTGAAGGCCAACGCGCTGATTTCTCGGGCTTCATGGAGGGCTACACCCAGTTCTTCGGTACCGAAGCTCAACCGAACCTGCCGTCGCGTTCGGCGATGATCGTGGATGCTCTCGTGCATCCGCAATGGCTGGTTGAGATCGAAGTCACTGCTGTCCGCCCATAAGGGCAGAGACCTGTCGGTGGCTCTTTGCTGGGCCACCGATTTTATGTAACGCCCCTCGTTTTATGAAGTGTCACTGCTTCATACCTTCATGTCTTGTTCTAGCATGCTCCGGCATTGATGCTGTAACCGCCCCCCGACGGCATCTGTGTGCCAAGGTGGGTCTCTCAGGATCCACAAAAGGGAGCGGTCATGTCGGATAGTATCGCCGTGCGGACCTTCGGTTCACGGTCCGGCTCGACCTTGCAAAGAATGTGTTCCAAATTCATGGAGCTGACGGTGCTGGTCGGCTCGTTTTACGCAAGAAGCTGCGTCGGGGGCAGCCTAAGCCCAGAGCGGACATGTCATTCAAGCGGCACGTGACCAATTGAAACTTTGTGCATCCAGTTCAGCAGTGTCACAAGGGAGGGTGTCATTCGTCGCTCTTTGGGGATCGTCAACCAATAGCTCCCCAGGGTGACGGTCGTAGTGAACGGGCGCGCCAGACGGCCCGAGCGAACATGGCGCTCGAACATCGGCACTGGGAGCAGTGCAATTCCTAACCCCTCGGCGACAAGGTCCGCCATCCCGATCGAACTGTCCAGAACCGGCCCAGTCAGGGAGGGACAGCTCTCTCCCGCCTGCGCGAACCAGGCAGGCCACTCATCGGCTCGATAGCTTCGTAGCAGCGTGTGTCGAGACAAGTTCGCAGGAGTGTGTAGGTCCATTCCGGGCAGGCAGAATGGTGTCATGGGCGCATCCATAATGTGATGTGCCTCAAGCCCCGCCCATCGGCCTTCGCCGAAGCGGATGGCCGCATCCAGCCCTTCGCGCGCGATTTCCACACGGTTATTGTGCGTGGAAAGGCGCAGAGTGATCCCGGGATGTGCGCGATCAAAGGCGTTAAGCCGAGGGATAAGCCATCCAGTAGCAAAAGTTGTCACGACGCCGATGTTCAAGATCTCGGCAGGCTGCCCCCCTGACACACGCTCTAGCATGCGGGCAATGTCGTCTAATCCACACTCCATTATCGGAAACAGCGCCTGTCCGGCATCGGTCATGGTCAGACCTTTGGACGTTCGATGGAACAGGCTTATCCCCAGCACATCCTCTAGCCGCGCGATCTGGTGGCTGACGGCCGCCTGCGTCACGCGGAGTTCGATGGCAGCGCGGGTGAAGCTACCTTGTCTTGCGGCCACCTCGAAGGTGCGAAGAGCGTTCAGGGGGATGTCGGGACGATCTGGCATGAATTTATCTTATGCGTAGTCCAATGCTTTGTCGTCTACTTTTTGCGATTAGGGTCATTTATGCAGGGTTCGAACATCATATAGGACTAAATATGAGCCACGTTTCGACCCTTTGCATACTTCTCATGACGGCCTCGCTGTCGCCCGCGCTTGCGCAAAACATCCATCAGAAATTCGAAAATGATGCCGCTGCCGCCTTCGAAAGCGCGATAAAGGATTACGATATTCCTGGCCTGATAGTCGGCGTTACCCAGGGAGGAAAGCACAGCTTCTATCAGACGGGACTGGCATCGCGCGATGGACAGAAACCGGTGACGCCCGACACCCTGTTTGAACTCGGATCCATCAGCAAAATCTTCAACGTAACGCTGGCTGGCTTGGCGGAGGCGCGGGGCAAGGTGTCACTAGATGCTGCGGTCGGGGAGTATCTTCCCTCCCTGCAAGGAACCCCCGCGGGAGAGCTGACCCTGTTGGATCTTGCGACCCATCATTCTGGCGGCTTGCCGCTGCAGGTGCCTGACCAGGCGAAAGATATCGATCAGCTCGTCGACTGGCTGCGAGACTGGAAACCACAGGAACCGGGCGCGCGCAGCTATTCGAACATCAGCATCGGGCTGCTGGGGCACATCACCGCTGATGCGATGGGCATGAGCTATGCTGATGCCATGCAAACGGACCTCTTCCCCGCCCTCGGACTGACAAACACATGGATCGATGTGCCGAGCGCCGCGGCGGGCTCATATGCTTTCGGCTACGACCGGGAGACGAACGCGCCCATCCGCGTCACGCCTGGCGTGCTTGATGACGAGGCCTATGGCGTGAAATCGTCTGCTAGTGACATGCTGACGCTGCTAGATGTCGAGCTTGCGAATAGTAAAGCCTCGCCTGAGATCCGCGAGGCGGTGGCCCGCACGCAAGAGGGACGGTTCCGGACGCGGTTGTTCACGCAGGCCATGATATGGGAAGCTTATCCTTGGCCAGTTGATCCGGAACGCTTGGTAGAGGGGAACGGTTACGACTTCATCCTCAACCCTCAGACGATGGATGAGGTGAGCGTTACGCGCGATCAGGACGTCTTCCTGAACAAGACCGGTTCCACGAACGGCTTCGGCGCCTATATCGCCATGGTGCCCGGCGAGGATCTTGGCATCGTGGTCCTCGCAAACCGAAATTACCCAAATGAAGCTCGGGTGCGCGCCACTCACGACCTGATTGCCCGCATTTTGGCCGAATGAAGCGATACTCCCAGCCTGCCAATACGGCGGGCTGGGATGTGCTGAATGTCCGGTTTGTCCCGCATAGCCTCTGATAATGCCTTATGGCTTATCGCTGCCATATGCATGGTCGATCCGATATCAATCGCCGCTGCCGCGGGGTTGACCCTCTTCAGATCCGAGTGGCCACCAGTCGCAATATTCTTCATGGCGTATCCTCCGACAAGGAAGAAGGGCGTGGGCCATGCAACTCCGTCATCTTGCCTCAACGGGATCGCTGACAAAGCAGCGTCGCCACGCTCACCTGCGCATCAGCCCATGTGCCACGTTTTTAACGGGGTCCGACTCTCCAATAAGCCATCGGCAACTGCCCTTCAGGCCACGGATGATAGCACAGGCTGTTGCTACAGCGCACAGGCGGGCTGAGGCCGGTGACGGTTTTTTAGCACCTCCCTCTCCTCGCGCAGTATGCGGTTCTCTTTGCGAAGCCCTTCGTTCTCGTGAAGAAGATTGGCATCCCGCTCCGGCCCCTTCGCCTCATCGGAAATTGCCCGGATCTATTTTCCAAGCGTCGAGAGATCGGCGCCGAGATCAGACGCAACCTGACGTCGTGTCAGGCCGCTGGTGCGCGCGATGCGGATCGCATCACGTCCATATTCGTCGCTGTGTGTCGTTCCCATGTCATGTCTCCTTTGAAGAGAGCATCGCACTCAGAAGACCAGAACAGAACCGGAGCAGGCTTCGGCAATCGGAGCGGTGGCTACTGCGAGAGCAAGCGCGAGGGGAAGGGCTTTGATCATTTGTTTTGCCTCAGAACCGCCAAGTCGCGCCGAAAAGCGGCCCGCCCATGCTCACATCAACCGCCGTTCCGCCGCTGCGGTAATCGACATCCAGCTGCCGGTACCCGAAGGACAGCCAGAGATTGTCATTCATTTCATAATTGACCGTGGCAAGAACCTGGCTGGTGCTCTTCGAGCCAACCCCGAAACCACCGAAATCGGTATAAACCACCGCCGACCATTGCGGGGCCAGCGCGATATTGGCGCGGACAGCTAGGATCGGATCGACGAAATCCTTGCCTGGCGAAGCTTGCATCATACCGCCAGCAACGGTGACGCTGCTCTTGACGCTCCAGGCCCGCGCCCCCCCCAGCAGGTCCAGCGTGAAGGAGTCATTCTGAACGGCGCGCGCGCCCGCCAGCAGCGTCAGCGAACGTTGGGTCAGCTTGCCTTCGGCTGGCAGCCCAGGTGGAATCCGCCCCGATTTGGAACTGGAGGACCAGCTGAGATCGCCCATAAAGACAAGCCGGTTATGACGGGCGTAACCTGACAAGAAGAAGGCGCCATCAAGATCTTTCACGACGTCTGAAAAGCTTTTTTCGAAAGACAGGCTCGGCGCGCCGGTAAAGGGCGTGATATCGCCGCCAAAGCCCGTCGCCCAGACATAGGGCGTGACCTGTGCCGACCAATCCTCGGCCAAAGCTGGAAGCGATCCCAGCGTGAAAATCGCCGCATAGGCCAGTATATTCCGGATCATGATACGCACCTCACAGACTGTTTTTGAAGATGCGGCCATCTTTCATGATCAACCGCAGATTGTTGCTGTCGGCAAGCCAGTCAAGCCCCGCTTCCGCATCACCATCGACAACCAGCAGATCGGCGAAAGCGCCTTCGGAAATCACGCCAAGCTTGCCGTCATAAGGCGCCCGTCCGCCTGACATGGCCAAAAGCATGCCCGCCGCGCCGGTCGCACGGTGTAGCGCCTCTAGGGGTGACATGAAACGCGCCAGCTTTGTCAGTTGCTTGGCCTGCGTTTCCCCGCCACCATATAGAATATCGGTCCCGAAGGACCAGTTGACCTTGTGTTTGTCAGCCCATTCGAAGGCGCGCATCGTACCCTCGGCCACCATTTTCTGCGCAGCTATCGCTTTGGGATCCGTGTATTTATTCGCATCCTCATCGGCCAGGAAAGGCTGGATCGACCACCAGGTGCCGTTATCAGCCATCATGCGAACAGTGTCCTCATCGGCCAGCTGGCCATGCTCGATCGACTTCACACCCGCCTTGATGCAGCGCTGAATCCCCGCCGATGTATAGACATGAGCGCAGACATAGGTGCCCCAGTCACTGGCGGCATCGACCGCCGCGCGCATTTCTTCTTCGGTGAATTGCAGCGACTCCAAAGGATCATATTGCGATGCAACGCCGCCGCCTGCGGTGATCTTGATCTGGCTGGCGCCCTTCATCAGCTGCTCGCGCGTGCGGCGCAGCACTTCGGGCACGCCATCAGCCAAAGCCGACATGCCTGCCTTGGTCGCGTAATCGGGCTGATCGGCTGGCATCATCGGCAGTGCGTTCTGCAGGCGGAAATCGCCGTGGCCCGAGGTCTGGCTGATAATTGCCCCCGCCGGAAAAATACGCGGCCCCACGACCACGCCGCGATCAACCGCCGCTTGCAGCCCGAAAGCCGGTCCACCGACATCGCGCACGGTTGTAAAGCCGCGCATCAGGGTAGCGCCCGCCTCTTTCCCGGCCATCAGATGCAGAAAACCAATATCTTGAGTCATCGCCGCAATCTGGCTGACTGCAGCCAATGTCGTATGCCAATGACTGTCAATCAGCCCTGGAATAACCGTGCGCCCGCCGCAATCTATCCGCTCGGCCTCTGCCGGACCCTGCCCCGCGGCGGGCAGCGCTGCAATGCGCCCCCCCTCGATCAGGATATCGATGCCTTGGTGCAAAGAAAGGGTATGGCCGTCGAAGAATTGCAGATTGGTCAACAGCAGTGGCGCGGCCGTCGTCTGCGCCTTAAGCTCTTGGGGCGCAAGGCCAAAGCCTGCAAACATCCCCACGATCCCCGCCATCCCCCCCAGCATCTGACGGCGCGAAAGATCCGCCTCAAGCCGGCGCATCGCGGCCAATGTGGCCGGACTGCCGCAATGGCAGAAGTGCATCAGGCCGGTGCTCGCGGCCGTCTCAAAGCAGATTTGACACATCCTTTGGCTCCAAAGCGGTAAAGCGAAAATTTTTAATTCTCTCCATAGTCAGTAGAAGAGTCCTTTGCATGCAAGCCTTTTTTCCATGAGCTATGCGCGCTCGGTCATCATGGCCAACCTGCATGGGCCGAAGCGTAGAATTTGCTGTTGCCTGA
>DALYSR010000008.1:0-49833 GCA_031991825.1 Paracoccaceae bacterium | reverse complement strand
CATGGGCGAGCTGGTGCCCAAACAGGTGGCCCTGCGCGCGCCCGAAGCGATTGCGACCCGTGTGGCGCCGCTGATGAAGGGGATCGCCTTGGTGGCGGCGCCGCTGGTTTGGGTGCTGGACAAATCCGGCAAGGCCGTGCTGCGCCTATTGGGCCAGTCGGGCGAGACGGATCGCAATATGACCGACGACGAGGTCAAGATGGTCATATCCGAAGCGCAAAGCGCCGGGGTGATGGAACAGGCCGAAACCGAGATGATCGCGGGCGTCATGCGGATTGCCGATCGCACGGCCCGCGGCCTGATGACGCCGCGCAACGAGGTGATGGCCGTATCGCTGCAAGACACGCCTGCGGAAATCGCCCAAGCCTTCCGCGATAGCCGCCGCTCGCGGTTGCCGCTGCGCGACGGGGATGAAGACAATATCATCGGCGTGCTGGCGGTGCGCGATTTCAACGACCTGACCGGTCACATCACGCCGGATGCGATCCGCGATCTGGTGATGGCGGTGCCTGCCGTGCGTGAAGGGCTGCCGGCGCTAGAGCTGATCGAAACATTGCGCACATCGCCCGCGCATATGGCTTTCGTCTATGACGAATACGGTCATTTCGAAGGCATCGTGACGCCGATGGATGTGCTGGAAGCGATCACCGGTGAATTCATCGATTTCGATGAGGAACAGGAAGAAAAGATCGTCACCCGTGAAGACGGCAGCATGTGGGTCGCGGGCTGGATGCCGGTGGATGAATTTTCCGACCATCTGCGGGTCGAGCTGCCCGATGACCGCAATTACGAAACCGTCGCGGGCTTGGTGCTGGATCAGATGGGGATGTTGCCCGATGTGGGGCAGTCCTTCGTCTGGCAGGGGTGGAAAATCGAAGTGGTCGATCTGGACGGCCGTCGCATCGACAAGCTGCTGGTGATGCGGGCCTGAGCATAACCTTGGGTCAACACCTTGTAATCCATGAAGAAGCGCGACAATCTCTCCTGCTTTTTGCCCTTGGCTCATGGCATTCCAAGGCTAGACTTCCGTTGCGTGATGGTGTTCCTGTGGCGCTTGGATTGCCCCCCAAAGACGGAGGGGCCCAAGCCTGAGGACTGAGAATGACCCAATTCGCTTTGCGCGTGCGCTGCCCTTCGACCCGTGGGGTTGTGGCGGCGCTTTCGACCTATCTTGCCGAGCAAGAGTGCAACATTACTGACAGCGCCCAGTTCGACGATCTGGAAAGCGGTAACTTCTTCATGCGGGTCAGCTTCAAATCCGAAGGCGGTGCAAGTCTTGATGCCCTGCGCGCCGGATTGGAACCGATTGCGGCCAAGTTCGCGATGGAAGCCGAATTCTTCGACGAACGCGTCAAACGCAAGGTCATTATCATGGTGTCGCGCTTCGGGCATTGCCTGAACGACCTGCTATATCGCACCCGTATCGGCGCTTTGCCGATTGAAATCGTGGCCGTGATCTCGAACCATATGGATTACCAGAAGGTCGTGGTGAACCATGATATTCCCTATTACTGCATCAAGGTGACCAAAGAGAACAAAGCGCAAGCCGAAGCCGAACAGATGCGCATCGTCCATGAAACCGGCGCGGAACTGATCGTGCTGGCGCGCTATATGCAGATCCTGTCGGACGAGATGTGCCAGAAATTTTCGGGGCGGATCATCAATATCCACCACTCGTTCCTGCCGTCATTCAAGGGCGCCAATCCCTATAAGCAGGCCTTTGAACGTGGCGTGAAACTGATCGGGGCGACCTCGCATTACGTCACCGCCGATCTGGACGAAGGTCCGATCATCGAACAAGACGTGGTGCGCGTGACCCATGCGCAATCCAATGACGACTATGTCACCTTGGGACGTGATGTCGAAGCGCAGGTTCTGGCCCGCGCGATCCATGCCCATGTCCATCGCCGTGCCTTCATGAACGGCAACAAGACCGTGGTCTTCCCCGCATCGCCGGGCTCCTATGCCTCGGAACGCATGGGCTAAGCACGCCTGAAAGGGCAGGGCCGCATCTTCGGGTGCGGCCTTTTTTGTGACCATTTATTGATTATCGGACGTTATATGTGAAAATCATATGCGGCGCATTTATGAAAAAATTATGCGAAAAAAGCCGATTTAGTTGTACCATCGGGGCGGTTGATCCGCTGTTTCAACTGCGGCCATGAAAAATCCCGCCAGAACGTCTGACGGGATCTGAACGCTAAAGCCTTTTAATCCTTAGGAAACGGTCACTTTCGTGTGGCTCAGGGCCTGTTCCATCACCGCGGGCCTGCCGAAGAGGTAGCCTTGGAACTGGTCGCAACCTTCTTCGGTCAACAAGGCCATCTGGCTTTCGGTTTCGATCCCTTCGGCCAGTACCGGAATGGCCAGACTTTTGCCCAAAGCCAGCATGGCGCGGATAAACGCCTTGGAATGGCGGTTGCTGTCGATATCGGTGACAAAGCTGCGGTCCAGCTTGATCTTGTCGAAGGGGAAGGCGCGCAGCGTTTCCAGTGACGAATAACCGGTGCCGAAATCGTCGATGGCGATGGTGACGCCCAATTCGCGGATGCGGCCCAAAATGTCCAAGGCCAAGCCTTTGTCGCCGATCACCGCCGTTTCGGTGACTTCCAGCTCAAGCCGCTTGGGATCAAGGCCCGTCTTGGCCAAAGTGCGGCAGACCAGTTCCGACAGATCGGTCTGGGCCAGCTGAACGGGCGAGATATTCACCGCGATACGAGTCGGGTCTTTCCATCCGGCCGCATCACGACAGGCACGCTCCAGCACCCATTCACTGAGCGCGGAAATAGAGCCGTGTTGTTCTGCCAAGGGAATGAACACATTCGGCGGCACCAGCCCCAGACGCGGGTGCTGCCAGCGCAGCAGCACTTCATAGCCGGTGACCTTGTGGCTGCCCGCGGCGCATTGCACTTGATAGGTCAGGTAGAACTGTTCGTCGCGCAGGGCCGTCCAGATATCTTGTGCCATCTGACGACGCTCGCGGGCCGCTTCTTCCATATTGGCATCATAGAAGCGGGTCTTTTCGCAATTGTCGGCCTTGGCGCGTGCCAGAGCCAGATTGGCATTGCTCAGCAGCTTTTCACGGTCACTGGCGTCTTGCGGATAGACGGCGATGCCCAAGCTCGCTTGCAGTTGGATGTTTGCATCATCCAGTTCAAGCGGCGTGTTGATCGCCCGCATCACCCTTTGGATGAAATCCTGCACCGAGGCCGCATTGGGATAGGGCGTGATGCAGGCGAATTCATCGCCGCCGATACGGGCGATCAGCTCGTCGGATTTGAGGATCTTGCGCAGGTTCTGCGCGAGCAGGCATAACACCTCGTCGCCGACGGCATTGCCATAGGTGTCATTGATATCCTTGAAGCGCTGGATATCCAGATTGACCAGCGCCAGCTTGCCTTGCCGCAAATCGACCAGTGGCAAACGCTGGTCCAGCGTTTCGATCAGCGTCTGGCGATTGGGCAGGCCGGTCAATTGGTCATGATGCGACAGATGGGCGATTCGCTGTTCGGACCGCAATCGGGTCGTGATGTCTTCGATGGTGATCAGCCATGAATCACTGTCGGTCGGGATATATCTGGCATAGACGGTTTTGCCGTTGGGCAGGGTTTCTGTCCAATCGCCCTGCTTATGCGCAATCATACGCTCATAGGCTTGGGTGCGCGCCTCGCAGCCGTCGGGATGCAGTTGGCAGATTTCTGTCACGCTGCGCCCGCGCAGATCAATGGTCGGGTCCAGATCGCCGATTTCTTCCAGCCGGCGATTGTACATCAGCAGCGTGCCATTCGAATCGAACAGGCAGATCGCATTGGCCATATGGTCCAGCGCCACCTGCAAGTTGCGCGCGGTCCTATGCAAGGCCGCTTCGGCTTGGCGCTTTTCGGTCTGGTCTCGGGTGATCTTGGCAAAACCGATCAACTGGTTGTTTTCGCCTTTGATCGCTTCGATCAACACCTGACCCCAAAAGCGGCTGCCATCGCGCCGGACCCGCCAGCCTTCGCCGGAATATTTCCCCAAGGCCGTGGCGGTGGCGAGGGAGCCAGCATGGAGTGCCATGCCTTCATCTTCCGGCGGATAGAAAATGGCGGGTGATTGGCCGATGATTTCGCGCCGCTCATAGCCCAACATCCGCGCGGCACCAGGGTTCCAGCTGCTGATATTGCCCTGTTGGTCCAACATATAAAGCGCGTGATCCGATACGCCTTGCACAAGAATGCGGAATTTCTCTTCGCTGGCATGGGTCGCGGCTTCCGCCCGCAGCGCCAGAATGGCGGCGCTTAGGCCCGCGAACAGCAAAGACGCTGCAACCGCAGTGATCATTACGATCATGCTGAGGGGGGAAATCAGATGTTCGGTGACCGGTTCCGAAGGGTCGGGAATGGTGGTGATCGCGGTCATGGCCGTGAAATGCATCGCCACGACCGACAAGGCCAGCAGGCCGGTCGATAGCAGCACCGCGCCGATCTTATGCTCCAGCATGATGGCGCAATGGAATGCGGGAATGGCCAGCACCACCGCCGCCACCACCGCCGCCACGACATAGGTCGGATCCCATAGGATATGGCCGGGGAATTGAATGGCCTGCATGCCCATGAAGTGCATGGTGCAGACGCCGGTGCCAAACAAGATACCGGCAGCGATCCCGCCGTTGCGCGACGGCCAGAAGCTTGCCGCAGCGCTGGCCCCGCCGGTGGCCACAATGGCAATGAGCAGCGATAGGTATGTCAGCGCGCTGTCATAGCCGACCACCACGCCGGGGTCATAGGCCAAGATCCCGACGAAATGCGTGGCCCAGATGCCGAACCCGCCTGCGGCAGCCCCGCTCAACACCCAGATGCTGCGCGGCAAGCCGCTGACCGAGCGGCTGCGCCGGATCAGGCTGATCGCCACATAAGACGAGAGCAGGCACAAGATCGCCGCAAGCAGCACGATCCAAGGATCGTGAAACTCTGTCACGCATATCAATACATCAAACATGTGAACCCACTACAGAGCGCGCCAATACCGCTCGCCCGTCCGCATATAGGCAAATAGGCCATGCGGCGTTGAGGCCGCTGGGCATTTGCAGTTCGGACTGGGGGCGCGACTCGTTTTGGATCATCATTTGCCGCATAGCCAACTTCGGTGGTGTCATCCAGTGGGATGGTGGCAACGAATTGATTATTTTACAATTATTTCCTGCGCTTATGGAGATCGGAAGGGCGATTTTTTTCGTTGCGCCTTGTCAAAGCCGATCAAGCGGCCCGCAAGTCATAGCCCTGCAAGGATGCGTGGCACGTCTAAGGCGGAAAGCCTTCATCCCAAGCTGGCCTCCTGATGCTTTGGTTTCCTGCATAAAAATAACGACAATACGATTTCAATAAATTGCAATTGTATTGTCGTTTTACGCACGCGGGCCAGCCGGTCCCCCGTCCATGGTTCCCCGTCCCCCGTCCCCCGTGCGTTTGCGGAGAGGATATGATACGCCAGTCCCCCGAAATCACCGCCTTTTACGATCCTCGCAGCTTTTCGGTGCGATAGGTGGCGGTGGACCCTGCGACCGCGCTCTGCGCGAGTATCGACCCCGTTTTGAATTTCGATGAAAAGTCGGGCCAAACCGCCACAACGAATGCCGATCGGATTTTGGCCTTTGTGGATGCGCAGGGCTATAGCGTTCAATGGATCTTGGACACCCATCCCCATGCCGACCATTTCTCTGCCGCCAGCTATCTGAAAGCGAAAACCGGCGCGCCGATCGCGATTGGCGAGAAGGTCCGCGAGGTGCAAAAGCTGTGGAAGGGCTTCTACAATTGGCCGGATTTCCCCGAAGATGGCAGCCAGTGGGACAAGTTGTTCGCGGATGGTGAAACCTTCAAGCTGGGCAATATCGATGCGCATGTGATGTTATCGCCGGGCCATACGCTGGCTTCCGTTACCTATGTGATCGGTGATGCGGCCTTTGTGCATGATACGCTGTTCATGCCGGATAGCGGCACGGCGCGTGCCGATTTCCCCAGTGGTTTGGCCGAGGCGCTTTGGGACAGCATCCAAGCCATTCTGGCCTTGCCGGACGAGACGCGGCTGTTCACCGGACATGATTACCAGCCCGGTGGTCGCGAGGTGCTGTGGGAAAGCACCGTGGCCGCGCAGAAGGCAACGAACAGCCATATGTCCGTCCATCTGACCCAAGCCGCGTTCATTGCCGCCCGTGAGGCGCGCGATGCGACCTTGCCCATGCCCAAGTTGATCTTGCAGGCCTTGCAGGTGAACATCAATGCCGGACGCTTGCCCGAGCCGGAAGCGAATGGTCGTCGCTATCTGAAGATCCCCATGGACCTGTTGCAGGCACCTTGGGGATGATGATGCCTAATCTCTTGTCGCCTGACGCCCAAGCCATGCATGACCATGCCGCCGAGGCCACGCGTTTTCTAAAGCTGCTGGCGAACCAAGATCGCCTGATGGTGGTCTGTGCCTTGGTCGCGGGCGAAAAATCCGTCCGCGCCTTGGAAGATGCCCTTGGCATCCGCCAGCCCGGTCTCAGCCAGCAATTGGCAGGCCTGCGCGAAGCGGGGCTTATTCAGGGGCGCAAGGAAGGCAAACATATCTTCTACCATCTGTCCGACCCAAGGGCGGCCGAGCTTGTTGCCACGATGTATCGCTTGTTCTGTGCGCCCGAGCCGCGCCAAGAGGTTAACCCAAATGACTGAGTTCACTCCCCTTATGTCACTGGCCGGAGGGGCCTTGATCGGCCTTGCGGCGGTTTTGCTGATGATGTTCCACGGTCGCATCGCCGGAATGAGCGGTATGCTGCAGGGGCTTTTGCCGCCCGTCGCCAAGGATTGGGGCTGGCCTGCGGCCTTTCTGGCGGGCGCGTTTTGGCGCCGGTTCTGATCACGGCGCTCACCGGATGGCGACCCGATTTTGTCGCCGAAACACCGACGCTTTGGCTGATCATCGGCGGCCTTATCGTGGGGGCGGGGGTGCAGCTTGCCGCTGGGTGCACCTCGAGCCATGCGGTTTGCGGCATTTCTCGCCTCTCCCTACGCTCGATCATGGCGACGCTCAGCTTCATGATCACCACCGCGGTTACCGTTTATGTCATCCGTCATGTGCTGGGGGGATTTTGAGCGATGCGCATTTTTACCGCTTTGCTGATCGGTATGGTGTTCGGCGTAGGGATCGCGATTGCGGGCATGATCAATCCCGCAAAAATATTCAATTTCTTTGACGTTGCAGGCACTTGGGACCCGTTGCTTGCCTTCGTGATGGGCGGCGCGCTGATCGTGACGGCGATTGGCTACCGTCTGGTGTGGACAGGTCATGCCCCGATCTTTGATGCGACATTCCATCTACCGACACGCAAAGATCTGGATCCGCCCTTGATCGGTGGCGCGGCGCTGTTCGGGGTGGGGTGGGGCATTGCGGGCTTCTGCCCCGGTGGCGCCATTCCCGCGATGGGCTTGGGGGAGTCGCAGGCTTTCGTCTTCGTCGCCGCCATGCTGGCTGGTATCTGGGGCATGCGCGCCCTGCGTGGCGTGAAAAGATGACCTAAGCGGGGAATTGGCAATAAAAAGGTTGGTAGGGCCGGAGGGACTCGAACCCCCAACCAAGGCGTTATGAGCGCCCGGCTCTAACCATTGAGCTACAGCCCCAACCTTTTGTTCTGCCTAGCCACTTGACCGCTTTGGGTCAAGTCCTCAGCGCCGAGTATAGCGGGAGATATGCAAAAGCTTTGTTAACGTGCGGTAGCTTTGTTGCGCCGACACCGTGAAAGTCGTAAGGGAAGCCGAAATCCATACCCCTATTCGGAGACGGGCGATGACTGAGGCAAAAATCCAAGGCCAGACTGGTTTGACCTATGCCGATGCAGGCGTCGATATCGACGCTGGCAATGCTTTGGTAGATCGCATTAAACCTGCGGCCAAGCGCACCATGCGCTCGGGCACCATGGGGGGCTTGGGCGGCTTCGGCGCGCTCTTTGACCTGAAGGCCGCGGGCTATACCGACCCGATTCTCGTCGCGGCAACCGATGGCGTCGGCACCAAGCTGCGCATCGCGATCGATACCGGCAATGTCGATACCATCGGCGTCGATCTGGTGGCGATGTGCGTCAACGATCTGGTCTGCCAAGGGGCGGAACCGCTGTTCTTCCTGGACTACTTCGCGACCGGCAAGCTGGAGCTGGATCAGGCGTCGCGCATCATCACCGGTATCGCGGCGGGCTGCGAAGCATCGGGCTGCGCGCTGATCGGTGGCGAGACCGCCGAAATGCCGGGCATGTATCACAAGGGCGATTTCGACCTTGCCGGTTTCGCGGTCGGCGCGATGGAACGTGGTCAGGACCTGCCCAAGGGCGTGGTCGCGGGCGATGTGATCTTGGGTCTGGCGTCGAACGGCGTGCATTCGAACGGCTATTCCTTCGTGCGCAAAGTGGTGGAACTGTCGGGTCTGGGTTGGGATGCGGCATCGCCCTTCTCAGAAGGCACTCTGGGCGCAGCACTGCTCGCGCCGACCCGTCTTTATGTGAAGCAATGCTTGGCGGCGGTGCGTGCAGGCGGCGTTCATGCGCTGGCGCATATCACCGGCGGCGGTCTGACCGAAAACCCGCCGCGCGTGCTGCCCGAGGGTCTGGCCTGCGAGATCGATCTGAACGCATGGGAACTGCCGGCGGTGTTCCGTTGGTTGGCCACCACCGCGCAGATGGCGGAATCGGAACTGCTGAAGACCTTCAACTGCGGCGTCGGCATGATGCTGGTCGTTTCGGCGGATCGTGCGGCTGAAATCACCGCGCTGCTGCAGGCCGAAGGCGAAACCGTCTATCAGCTGGGCCGCATCGTTGAAGGCGAGGGCGTGATCTACAAGGGCAACCTGCTGTGAGCCAAACCCCGCGTATCGCCATCCTGATTTCGGGTGGCGGCTCGAATATGGTCAAGCTGGTGGAAGCGATGCAGCAGGGGGGCTTTGCAACCCCCGTGCTGGTCGCCTCCAACGACCCGCAGGCGCGCGGCTTGGACAAGGCGCGCGCGATGGGCGTGCCGGTGGCGGCGGTGGATCATCGCCCCTTCGGCAAGGACCGCGCGGCATTTGAAGCGGAACTGCTGAAGCCGATCCTTGCAGCCCAACCCGATGTGCTGGTGCTCGCGGGTTTCATGCGGGTGCTGACGGCCGATTTCGTGCGCCAGTTCGAAGGCAGGATGTTAAACATCCATCCGTCCTTGCTGCCGAAATATCCCGGCCTGCATACCCATGCGCGTGCGATCGAAGCGGGCGATCTGGAAGCCGGATGCACCGTCCACGAAGTCACCGCCGAACTGGATGCGGGGCCGATCTTGGGCCAAGCACGGGTAAAGGTCGAAGCGGGGGATACCCCCGATACATTGGCCGCGCGGGTTTTGGTGCAAGAGCATCGGCTTTACCCCGAAGCCTTGCGCCGCTTCGTGGCGGGCAATCGTGAAATCTTCAATCTGGCTTGATCCGTATCGCTTGCCAATCGATCACAAAGCGCGGCCCTAGGGTCGCGCTTTGTGCTATTTAGGCCCCAATCGCGGGCTTTTACGGCGCAAATTCCGGCGTCGGGGTTTTCATCACGCAGTCCAGTGCCTATAGGCGAAGGCATTCTTCATGCGGGATGAACCCGCACCCCCTGTGAAAGACGCGACCCATGCGGACTATTACGACGACGGAAGAGCTTGCAGCCTTCTGCGAACGGGCCAAAGCAGCGCCCTATGTCACCATTGACACCGAATTCCTGCGCGAGCGGACTTACTGGTCGAAACTTTGCCTGATCCAGATGGCGCTGCCGCCCGCCAAGACCGGCGAAGCCGTGCTGATCGACCCGATCCTTGGCGAAGAGATGAGCCTTGAGCCGCTGTACGACCTGATGCGCCACAAAGAGACCGTCAAGGTCTTCCATGCCGCCCGTCAGGATCTGGAAATCTTCTTCGTCGAAGGCAAGGTCTTCCCCGAACCCCTTTTCGACACCCAGATCGCGGCGATGGTCTGCGGCTTTGGCGAACAGGTGGGCTACGAGACCTTGGTGCGCAAGATCGCGCGTGAAGGCTTGGACAAGACCTCGCGCTTCACCGATTGGTCGCGTCGCCCGTTGTCCTCGGCACAGTCGGAATATGCTTTGGCCGATGTCACCCATTTGCGGGTGATCTATGAATGGCTGGAAGCGCAGCTGAAGAAGAACGGCCGCAGCCCTTGGGTCGAAGAAGAACTCGCGATCCTGACGGATCCCGCGACCTATACCATCGTGCCGGAAGATGCTTGGCTGCGCGTGAAAACCCGCACCACATCGAACCGCTTCTTGGCGATGGTCAAGGAACTGGCACGCTTCCGCGAGGAATATGCGCAGGGCCATAACGTGCCGCGCTCGCGCGTGATGAAGGATGATGCGCTGCTGGAACTGGCATCGACCCGTCCGACCACGCTGGACGAGCTGGGCAAATCGCGCCTGCTGATGCGCGAAGGCCGCAAGCCGGAAATCGCGGAAGGCATCCTTGCCGCGGTCAAAGCCGGTCTGGCGATGAAGCCCGAAGACATGCCCAAGGTGGTGGACGAACGCGAACAGCTGCAGGTCAATCCCGCGCTGGCCGATCTGCTGCGCGTGCTGCTGAAGGCGAAATCGGAAAGCTTGGGCGTGGCGCCGCGTCTGATCGCATCGGCCTCCGATCTGGATGTGATCGCCGCCGGTGGCCGCGACGTCGAAGCGCTGAACGGCTGGCGCAAGGAAGCTTTCGGCGATGATGCGATCCGCCTGTGCAAGGGCGAAATCGCTTTGTCCGCCAAGGGCAATGAAGTGCGCGTCGTTCGCCTGTAAGCCAAAGCCCGATCGAATGAAAAAGCCCGCCCTTGCGCTGCAGGGGCGGGCTTTTCCATGGACAGCCGGAAGGACCTTAGAGGTCCATGAAATCGCCGACGGTATCGATGGCGAAATCCTGCACGGTTTCATTCGAGGCAAGGGCCCCAGCGGCGGTCACGCAGCCCGACATCAGGGAGAAGATCACTATAAGTGCAGCGGCTTTTTTGACATAAGTCATTGTTTATAATTCTCTTATTAGATGTGATCTCCTCATGACCATAGTCGCGATTTGGCGTCAATATTCGACCTGCACTGGTTGCGGAATAAACGGTCCGACTGTTTGTTTGCGCAGTGCTGCGATATGCAAAACGCCGAAAGGCTATCCCTTCCGGCGTTCAAAGCGGTGATATGAAGGCGGGTGTCGTCAGCGACCGGTGCTGCGGGCGTTGGTCAGGCCCTGCACGGTGATGCGGCTGACATTGGCCAGCTTGTTGGCCGATACCGATGCGGCGGCCGTTACTTCGCGGCTGCGCGGGGTGCCGACCGGCGTTTCGCGGCCCGGCGGCTTGATGCGGAAATCATAGACCAGCTGGGTCGGATCATCGGTGGTCACCTCGACCAAATCGGCATCCCACCAGCCCTGCGCGTCATTGATGCCGGTGGCGCGGATGATCGCGCCGGTCGAATAGCGCTCGACGGTCAGCTCGCTCAACGTATGGACCAGCGGGCGCGCATCGGGTGCTTTGGTGGCCAGCGGGACCACCTGTTCCGTCGGCTCGGACTTGCCGAACCAGTTGAAGGGATTGATACGAGACTCTCGCACCGTGCCGCAGGCACTTAGCGCAAGAAGGGCAATCAAGGCGGCGGTCAGTGAACGCATCATCTGGTCAATCCATCATCGCTTTTCTTTTGCCTAGCCGATGATACCGCTTTTGAAAAGCCTGTGATCGGCCCGCTGGCGCCTTTCTGGCTCTGGACCTTGGGCCGAGGCGGGCTTACCACGTTGCCATAGTGACAGGAGCCCGCATCATGGCCACCGCAGCCTTTGAAGATATCGCCGAAACTTTCGACTTCCTGGAGGACTGGGAAGACCGTTACCGTCATGTGATCGAACTGGGCAAAGCCATGCCCGCGCTGGACGACAGCTTCAAGGTGCCCGCACTGAAGGTGGACGGTTGCGCCAGCCAAGTCTGGCTGCGTCCGGTCCTTGAAGGCGACAGATTCGACTTCCAAGGCGATAGCGATGCGATGATCGTGCGCGGCTTGATCGCCATTTTGCACGCGCTTTATGCGGGCGTGCCGCTGGAAGATGTGCTGAAGGTGGATGCTTTTGCCGAACTTGGCCGCTTGGGGCTGAACGAACATCTGTCGGCGCAGCGCTCGAACGGCGTGCGGGCGATGGTCGAACGCATCCGACTGACCGCTGCCACGGCGACCGCCTGACTCGCCTCAAGAAAAAACCCCGCCAATGGCGGGGTTTTGTATTCAGAGCGGTGCGCAGGCTTTTTCGGCCCAAGCAAGTGCACTGGGCGACAGGCGCGGCGCCAGTTTTTCCAGCACTTGCGCGTGATAGGCGTTCCACCATGCGCGTTCGTCGCGCGACAGGTCTTCGACCACCACCAAGCGGCGATCGAAGGGCACGAAGGTCAGGGTCTCGAAACTGAACTGCGCGCGGTTGTCGCCAAGGGCAGGGGCGTCTTGCACCACGATCAGGTTTTCCAGACGGATGCCGAAGGCCCCTTCGCGGTAATAGCCCGGCTCGTTCGACAGGATCATACCTGCCTGCAAGAGCACCTCCGACACGCGCGAGATGCGCTGGGGCCCTTCATGCACGCTTAGGAATGCGCCCACGCCATGGCCGGTGCCATGGTCGTAATCCTGACCCGCCGCCCACAAGGGCGCGCGGGCCAAGGCGTCGATATCGCGGCCCGCAACCCCTTTGGGGAAACGCGCGCGCGAAATCGCGATCATGCCGCGCAGCACGCGGGTATAGCAGTCGCGTTCTTCGCCCTGCACATCGCCGATGGCGATGGTACGGGTGATATCGGTGGTGCCGTCGAAATATTGCGCACCGGAATCGACCAGCAACAGCTCGCCCGATGTGACGGGGCGGTCGGTGTCATGGGTGACGCGGTAATGGATGATCGCGCCATTGGGGCCCGCGCCGCAGATGGTGTCGAAGCTGATGTCATGCAGCACATTGGTCGCGCGACGGAAATCTTCCAAGGCTTTGACGACGGCAATCTCGGTCAGGCTGCCTTGGAGTTGGGCGTCAAGCCATGCCAAGAATTCCGTCACCGCCGCGCCGTCGCGCAGATGCGCTTCACGGGTCGCGGCAATTTCGGCGGCGTTCTTGCAGGCCTTGGGCAGGCGGCAGGGATCATCGCCCCAGACCAGTTCCACTTCCGGCCCGTTCAATTCCAAGGCCACCGCCAAAGGCGCTTGGCCACGGTCCACACGCACGCGCCCCGTCAGGCTCGACAAGGCCGTGTTGAAAGCGTCGGGCGCATGCAGGCGGACAGATGCGGGCAGGGCTGCCAGCACATCATCGGTAAACTTGCCCGCCGCTGCAAACAGATCGACCGATGCATCGTCATGCAGCAGCGCGAAGCCCTGCATCACGGGGTTCTTCGGCACATCCGCGCCACGGATGTTCAACAACCAGCAGATCGAATCCGGCAAAGTGATGACGGTGGTCTTTTCACCCCGCGCTTGCATTTCCGCCGCAAGCTCGGTGCATTTTTGCACCGCCGATTTGCCGGCCAGATGATCGGGATGCAGGAAGACGCGGCCCATCGGCGCTTCGGGCTGATCGGGCCAGATCGCATCGATCAGGTTCATCACCGGCACCAAGCTCACGCCCGTGCCCGCCAAAGCCGTCTCGATCTTGGTGATCTCGTCGGTGGTGTGCAGCCAAGGGTCAAAGCCCAGCAGACCTTCGGACAGGTTGTCCCTGATCCAGTCGCCCGCTTGGATTTCCGGCCATGCGACCGGCGTGAAATGGCCCAGATCGACCTGCGCCTTGACCTGCACACGGTAGCGGCCATCGATGAAGACGCCCGCCTTGTCGCGCAAGACAACCGCAAAGCCCGCCGATCCGGTGAAGCCGGTCAGCCACGACAGGCGGTCGTCACGCGCGGCGACATATTCGCCCTGATGCACATCAGCGCGCGGCACCAGATAGCCTGCCAAGCCTTCGGCAGCCATGATGGCGCGCAGGTTTTCCAGCCGCGCAGGGCCCTGTTCGGGCGAGGCGGCGCTTTCAAAGCTTTGGAACATGGGATGGGTCTTTCTACTCGAAAAAAACGGGCCGATCAGCGTTTGCCCAAAGCGCGGGCGCGCTTTTTGGGATCGGCATCAAAAAGGCCGGCCAGCTGTTCGGTCATCGCGCCAGCCAATTGTTCGACATCGGTGATGGTGACGGCGCGCTGGTAATAGCGGGTCACGTCATGGCCGATGCCGATGGCGATCAGTTCCACCGCGCGGCGACGTTCGACCATGGCGATCACGTCGCGCAGATGCTTTTCAAGGAAGTTCGCGGGATTGACCGACAAGGTGCTGTCATCGACCGGCGCGCCATCGGAAATCACCATCAGGATCTTGCGCGCTTCGGGACGCGCCATGCAGCGACGATGCGCCCATTCCAGCGCCTCGCCGTCGATGTTTTCCTTCAGCAGGCCTTCTTTCATCATCAGCCCAAGGTTCGGGCGCACGCGACGCCACGGGGCATCGGCGGATTTGTAGATGATATGGCGCAGATCGTTCAACCGGCCCGGATGGCTGGGGCGGCCTTGGGCCAACCAACGTTCACGGCTTTGGCCGCCTTTCCACGCGCGGGTGGTAAAGCCAAGGATTTCCACTTTCACCGAGCAGCGTTCCAAAGTGCGCGCCAGAACATCGGCACAGATCGCGGCGATCGAAATCGGACGCCCGCGCATCGAGCCCGAATTGTCCAGCAGGATCGTCACCACGGTATCGCGGAATTCGGTGTCCTTTTCCCATTTGAACGACAGCGGAGTCGTCGGATTGGCCACCACACGTGCCAAACGACCGGCATCCAGCACGCCCTCTTCCAGATCGAACAACCACGAGCGGTTCTGCTGCGCCTGCAAGCGACGTTGCAGCTTGTTGGCCAATCGCGAGACGGCGCCTTTCAGCGGTTCAAGCTGCTTGTCCAGATAGGCGCGCAGGCGTTCCAGTTCGGCAGGTTCGGCCAAATCTTCGGCGCGGACCTCTTCGTCGAATTCGGCGGCATAGACGGTGTAATTGGGATCGGCATCCGAATAGGCGGGGGGCGGGGGCGGTTCCACAGGCTCGTCGGCCTGCGGCATTTCCGTTTCCTCGCCCTCTTGGGCTTCGGGGTCGTCATCCATGGAAACTTGCGCTTGCGACTGGTCCTGCTGGGGTTCCTGTTCGCGTTCCGGCGCGGCGTCGGCTTCGTCCTGATCGGCTTCGTCCTGACCGTCGGTTTCGGCTTCTTCCTGTTCGACTTCCGCGTCGTCTTCGCCATCGTCTTCCGGCGGCAGATCGGGGTCTTCGCCCAGCTGATCGGCATAGCCCAGATCGGCGATCACTTGGCGGGCAAGGCGCGCGAAGGCGGCTTGGTCGTCCAGCACCGCGCCGATGTCATCCATCGTCGTCGATGCCTGTTCTTCCACGAAGCTGCGCCACAGATCCGCCGCATGAGCGGCTGACGCGGGCAGCTTGCGCCCCGTCGCCATTTCCCGCACCAGATAGCCCGCCGCAATCGCCAGCGGCACGTCTTGGCGATTGGTGATCTGGGAATAGCCTTTGCGATCCGCATCATGGCCGATCTTGGCGTCGATATTTCCGGCAGTCCCCGGCATGACGCGCGCGCCCATCGCTTCGCAACGCGCGGTTTCCATCGCCTCATAGATGTCGCGGGCAAGCTGGCCGTTGGGCTGATAGCGATCAAAGACCGCATCATTGTGGAAGCGGCGGCGCATCGCGAAGGCATCAGCCGTGCCGCGCGCCAACAGGATTTCATCGCGCTGCAATCGGCGCGAGACCTGCGGCAGGCGGATGCCTTCCTTGTTCATGCCGGGCGGATCGACCGAATAGGATACGGTCAGATCGGCATCGTCGGCCATGGTTTTGGTGGCCTCGGCGAGGGCCTTTTTGAAGGGATCAGCGGGGTTGTCGGCGAGCTTGCTCATGGGGGGAACATGGCACCAAGGCATGATCGCGGCAAGAGAGGATCGCGGGTTTTTACCAGCTTATCAGCGCGGACCTCTGCCCCATGGTCAACTTTGGCGCAGATCGGCTGTGTGATGCTGTTAGTTGCTTTTCACCACAGATGCGACATCATTGCCAAAGCGGCAGCACCCATGGGCCGCAGCAGGATTTGCAACACTTAGGGATTTGTTATGTCGAAACCGAAAATTGCGATCATTATCAGCTCTACCCGTCCGGCCCGCTTCGGCCATTTGCCAGCGGAATGGATCAAGAAGCAGGCTGACGCCCATGGCCAGCTTGATGCGGAAATCGTCGATCTGCGCGATTTCAAGCTGCCGTTCTTTGATGAAGATGCGTCGAACGCATGGGTGCCGAGCAAGGGGGCGGAAGCCCAGCGCTGGCAGCAGAAGGTCGGCAGCTATGACGGCTATATCTTTGTGGTGGCGGAATATAACCGCTCCATCACCGGCGAGTTGAAGAACGCCTTGGATCAGGCCTATGTCGAATGGAACCGCAAGCCCTTTGGCGCGATTGCCTATGGCAGCGTGGGCGGCGCGCGCGCATTGGAACATCTGCGCAATATCGGCACCGAATTGCAGATGGTATCGACCCGCTCGGCCGTGCATATCGGCGGCGGCGAATTCTACAAGGTCCACCCCGGCATGGGCGGATCGGGCAAGATCGAAGATATCGAGGCCGCGATCGGCAAACAATCGAGCCAGATGCTGGACGAGCTAACGTGGTGGGCAGGGGCCACGATGGCCGCCAAAGCCAAGGGCTAAGGCAAAAGCTTCAGGCAGTTATCGACGAAAGCACTGGCCTGCGCCGAAAGGCGCGGGTCTTTGCGATAGCGGGCGTCGTTCAGCAATCCGCGCTGGGCCGCTTTGGCTTCGACGCGCCACGCCAAGGCGCGGGCTTGGCTGTCGGGCGTGATGATCGCGTCCAGCAGGTCAATAAACTGCGCCAGCCGCGCCGAAGTGCGTTCAGAGGCAGGCGTGTCGCTATTCCATTGAAATTCACGCAGCGCAGAGACGCGGCCGGTGCAGCTGGCAAAGATCCGCAGCTGTGACTCATTGGGGCCTGTCGGCTGGGCGGCCATGACGGGAAGGGTCCCCGTGGCAAGCATCGCGATCATCACTGATGTTTTCAATCCGCCCATGAATCGAACGATAGGCCGGAATATCCGCCCGACAATGCGGCGGAAATGAAAAAGCCGCCCCCAAGGACGGCTTGATCGCTCAGGCGTGTCTAAAGCTTATTTCATCGCCATCGAGACAGCGCTTTCCGGCAGTTCTTCGTTGAAGCACCGCTGGTAGAATTCCGCCACGGTCTGACGTTCCAGCTCGTCGCATTTGTTCAGGAAGGACAGGCGGAAGGCATAGCCGACATTGCGGAAGATCTGCGCGTTTTGGGCCCAGTTCAGCACGGTGCGCGGGCTCATGACGGTGGAAAGATCGCCGTTCATGAAAGCGGTGCGGGTCAGATCGGCCAGCGTCACCATCTGGCTGATGATCTTGCGGCCCGCTTCGGTGTTGTAATGCGGGTTCTTCGCCAGCACGATCGCGGTTTCCGCATCATGGCTGAGGTAGTTCAGCGTGGCGACCAGCGACCAACGGTCCATCTGCGCTTGGTTGATCTGCTGGGTGCCGTGATACAGGCCGGTGGTATCGCCCAGACCCACGGTATTGGCGGTGGCGAACAGGCGGAAATAGGGATTGGGCGAGATCACTTCGTTCTGATCCAGCAGCGTAAGCTTCCCGTCGGCTTCCAGCACGCGCTGGATCACGAACATTACATCGGCACGGCCCGCGTCATATTCGTCAAAGACGATGGCGACATTGTTGCGCAATGCCCAAGGCAGGATGCCGTCGTGGAATTTGGTGACTTGCTTGCCGTCTTCCAGTTTGATCGCATCCTTGCCGATCAAGTCGATCCGGCTGATGTGGCTGTCCAAGTTCACGCGCACGCAGGGCCAGTTCAGACGGGCGGCAACCTGTTCGATATGGGTCGATTTGCCCGTGCCGTGATAGCCTTGCACCATCACGCGGCGGTTATAGGCGAAACCTGCCAGAATGGCCAAAGTGGTATCCGGATCGAACTTATAGGTCGGGTCGATTTCCGGCACGCGGTCGGTGCGTTCGGCAAAGCCTTTCACCTTCATGTCGGTATCGATGCCGAACATGTCGCGCACAGAGATTTCTTCGGTCGGTTTCACCATGTCCTGCATCGTCAAAAGCCCATTCTTGGCGCCGATCCGGCGCGCGTAATTACCCAAGGTTTGTGGAACATAACGCCTAAGGGCGCAAGAGGAAGGGCGGCCCCTCGCGAAGCCGCCCCCCGAATTTCACGATCAGTCGCGGAAATAGCGGCTGTCTTTGATCTGGTCCCATGCCCAGACCACTTCTTGCAGCTGTTCTTCCTGACTGCGGTCGCCCCCGTTCATATCGGGGTGCAGGATCTTGATCAGACCCTTATAGGCCTTGCGGATTTCTGGCTTCGACATGGTGTCGCGGCAATCCAGGATTTCCAGCGCCTTGCGTTCGGTCGGCGGCAGCTTGCGCGTGGCCCCCCCCATCGGCTGCTTGCCGGGGTTCTGGGTGGCCTTTTCGCCCAAAAGCTGCATCGGATCATCGATGCCCAGACGGGACCAGGCATTGCCGTCGCCCTGACGCGAGAAGGGCTTGGTCGGACGATCGCCATGGCGGGCATTGTCCAGGAAGCGTTGGAATTCATCATCCGAGGTGCCCTCGAAGAAGTTCCAGCGCAGATTGTATTCGCGCACATGTTCTTTGCAGAACCAGAAGAATTCATCCAGCATATCGGGGCTTTTGGGCGCACGATAGGCCGCATGTTCCGCGCAGCTTGGGAAGTCGCATTTGCGGTTCGAGGTCTCGTAAGCCCCCGACATTCCACGGCGCGTTGTCTTCTTTTTCTTTTTATCGCTGCTGACGCGGATATCGAAGTCGAAGGGGGACTTGTCTACCATTTGGTCGTTCCTTGGGCTCTGCTTGTATGCTTCCCGACTCGGGCGGCACAGTTTAGAGGACTGAGCGCTAGATTGAAGGGGGTGTAGGAAAAAATGGCGATAGAAGACGAGATTGAGGTACGACTGCGGACCGCATTCGCACCTGAAGTGCTTGAGATCATTAATGAAAGCCATATGCACGCAGGTCATGCGGGCCATGATGGTTCGGGCGAGAGCCATTTCCGCATCAAGATCCGCGCGGCGGGTTTCACGGAATTGGGACGAATTGCACGACATCGGGCCGTGCATCAGGCACTGGGCGATCTGAATACCCGCATCCATGCCATAGCGCTTGATATCGGCGGGCTTGATATAGGCTAGCAATTTCCCCCCGCAAAGGGGGCAAAGGCGCGGCAGGTTGTCCTGCCGCGCCCCATATTCCACCGTAATGCTTAAGCGCTGGTTAAGCCGCTTCGGCCTTTTTCAGCAGGCGGCGGGCGTGCAGCACCGGCTCGGTATAGCCCGAAGGCTGTACGCGGCCCTTGAACACCAGATCGCAGGCGGCTTGGAAGGCTTGGCCGTCGAAGGCGGGGGCCATCGGCTGATAGGCGGCGTCGCCTTCGTTCTGACGATCGACCACTTCGGCCATTTTGCGCATGGCGGCCATCACTTGGGATTCGCTGATCACGCCGTGATGCAGCCAGTTCGCCAAGGCCTGCGAGGAAATCCGGCAGGTGGCGCGGTCTTCCATCAGGCCGACATCATGGATATCCGGCACCTTCGAGCACCCCACACCCTGATCGACCCAGCGCACCACATAGCCAAGGATGCCTTGGGCGTTGTTCTCAACCTCCTGCGTGATTTCCGCATCCGACCAATTGACGCCCTGCGCCACGGGGATGGTCAGCACCTGCTCCAGCGTGCCACGCGCGCCAGCCGCGGCCAATTCGTCCTGACGGGCCAGCACGTCGATCTGGTGGTAATGGGTGGCGTGCAGCGTGGCGGCGGTGGGGGATGGCACCCAAGCACAGGTCGCGCCCGCTTGCGGATGGCCGATCTTTTGCACCAGCATATCCGCCATCAGATCAGGCGCGGCCCACATGCCCTTGCCGATCTGCGCACGGCCCTTCAGCCCGCAGGCAAGGCCGATATCGACATTGCGTTCCTCATAAGCCTTGATCCAGGCGCTGGCTTTCATATCGCCCTTGCGCACCATCGGACCCGCTTCCATCGAGGTGTGGATTTCATCGCCCGTGCGATCAAGGAAGCCGGTATTGATGAAGGCCACGCGCGATTTGGCGGCGCGGATACATTCCTTCAGATTGGCCGAGGTGCGGCGCTCTTCGTCCATGATGCCCAGCTTGACGGTATTGGCGGGCAGGCCAAGGCAGGCTTCCACGCGGTCGAAGATCTTGGCGGCAAACGCCACTTCCTTCGGCCCGTGCATCTTGGGCTTCACCACATAGACCGATCCGTAAAGCGAATTGCGCGGGCCTTGGGCCTTTTGCAGGTCATGCATGGCGCAAAGGGCGGTCACGAAGGCATCCAGCAGCCCTTCGCCAACCTCACGCCCCTCGGCATCCAGCACCGCCGGATTGGTCATCAGATGGCCCACATTGCGCACCAGCATCAAGGCGCGCGCTTTCAGGGTCAGCGCCGTGCCATCCGGCGCGGTATAGCGGCGATCCGCATTCAACCGGCGGGTGACGGTCTTGCCGCCCTTGTCGAAGCTTTCTTCCAGCCCGCCGGTCATCAGGCCCAGCCAGTTGCCATAGGCCAGCACCTTGTCTTCGGCATCGACCGCCGCAACCGAATCCTCGCAATCCATGATCGCCGACATGGCGGATTCGATGATGATATCGGCGATTCCCGCCTGATCGGTCGCGCCAATCGGGGAGGCGGGGTTGATCGCGATGTCGATATGCAGCCCGTGGTTCTTCAACAGCACATGCGAGGGCGCATCCGCATCGCCCTGATAGCCCGCATAATGCGATGGGTCTTGCAAGCTGACCGTTCCAGCTGCGGTGGTGATGCGCAGGGTTTCCCCCGCTTGCAGCTGGGTGACATCCGCCCAAGAGGCACCGGCTAAAGGCACGGCCTTGTTCAGGAAGTCGCGGCCCCAAGCGATGGCCTTGGCCCCGCGTGCGGCATCATACCCCTTGGTGGCAGGCAGGGGACCCAAGGTATCGGTGCCGTAAAGCGCATCATACAGGCTGCCCCAACGGGCATTGGCCGCGTTCAACGCGTAGCGCGCGTTCATCACCGGCACCACCAGCTGCGGGCCGGGGACCGAAGAGATTTCGGGATCGGTATCGCTGGTCTCGATCTGGAAATCGGGGCCTTCGGGTTGCAGATAGCCGATCTCGGTCAGAAACGCCTGATAGCCTGCCTGATCGATCGGTTGGCCGCGCTGGGCGATGTGCCATGCGTCGATCTTGGCTTGCAGCGCTTCGCGTTCGGCCAGCAGAGCGCGGTTTTCCGGCATCAGCTCGCGAACCGCATCGGCCAAGCCTGTCCAGAAGCGATCAGCCGAAATGCCGGTCTGCGGCAGCGCTTGGTTTTCAATGAAATCCACAAGGCGCGTGTCGATCTGCAGGCCGTTGATAGAGCGGCGATTGGTCATGATCCCTCCGGTAAGGTGGCGCGGCACGGGCGGCTCGGCCAGCTCGGCTGCGGGATGGTAGAAATTTGACCTAAGGTTATCCGCAATAGGCCCGTCAAGGCAATGAATTGCCCAAGTCTTTTGATGCGATCAGGGCAATCAGACTTTCTTGGAAATCTTGAAAGTCCGGTTACAGGGCAAGCGCCAATTGTTCGGGCGCCGCGCTGGGCGCCGCTGCGGATTTGCGCGCGATGGGGGCCGATCCCGCAGGATTGGCAATCGGCTCGGGGTAACGATCGCCCAACAGCGATCCCGCCTGCGCCCAGCGCCACGGGCTGTGGATCGCGCTATCGGGCAAGGCGGCCAGTTCCGGCAGCCAGCGGCGGATGAACTGGCCCTGCGGGTCCAGCCTTTCGCCCAAGCGCACCGGATCGATGCCTTTTGATCCTGCCGCCAACCCCGCCATATAGCTGCCATGCAACTGCGGGTCGTAATCGGTGCACAGCCGCGCCAGATGGTTGCTGACCGCATCAAAGGGCAGGTCCAGCTGGTGCAAAGCGACCGAAGCCGCCATCGCCCGCATCGGATGGTTCAGCCAGCCGGTCTTGGCGAGATAGCGCATCGATGCGTCAAGGAAGGGCAGGCCGGTTTCACCGGCTTTCCACGCGCGGAAACGTTCGGCCCTGCTGCGACAGGGGAACAGCGTCAGCGCGGCGGGCTGTGACGCGGGCCGCGCCATGGCCTGCTGCGTCTTGCGCCGCCGCTGCAGCAGGTTTTGCCGGAAGCGATGAAGCGGATCGACCCAGGCCGGATCAGCGACAGCCGCTTGCGCTTCGCAGGCGCGGGCGACTTCGGCTTGCGACAGCACGCCATGCGCCAGATAGGGCGATAATCTGGATGACGCCCGTTCGGCCAAAGCCGCCTGTTGCTGCGCATCCAGATAATCCAAGCCGCGTTTGGTCAGGAAGCTGCGAAGCTGGGCTTCGGCGCGGCTACGACCACCGTATTGGCGGTGCGGGCAGCGGTCTTCGGCCAGCTTCAGGGCGCGGGCATGGGGCAGGGCACCGGGTTCGATCCCTGCCAAAGCCTGTAGCTGCGACGCGGGCAGCGCTGGCTGTTGCGGGCGGGGGGCTGGTAATTCGGACCAGATCAGATCGCGGCCCAAAGCCCAGTCGCGCAAGGCGGAGACGTCGGGATCATCCTGACCGGCTTCGGTCAGGCAGATACGATCAATCGCATTCTGGCGCACCATGCGGGGCAGCACGTCTTGCACTTCGCCCACGCGCACCACCAAAGGCGCGCCCAACTGCGCCAAGCTATCGCGCAGCTCCTGCAGACTTTCAGAGATGAAATCCCACTGGCGCCCCGATGCGGTTGCCGCCGCCCAGACCGAGGGCGCTATGATATAAAGCGGCAGCACCGCACCAGAGGCGGCCGCCTCTGCCAATGCGGGATGATCGCTGCTGCGCAGATCGCGCCTGAACCACATCAGAACATTCATGGAACATTGATAGCCTGCCCTGCGGAACGAGGGAAGGGGGAATTTATCACGACGATGCGGGGGCACTCGCTTTGACGGGATCAAGCGGCTATGTTGCGCGCGATCTTGCGAAGGCGGCTTGCCGCTTTCGGCCTGTTGATGACGCGACTTGGCTTAAGGAATGATGCCATGAAGACCGTTCTGACCCTTTTGGCCGCCTTGGCCTGTGCGACGCCGATGTTTGGGGGCGCGGCACATGCCCATGAGGTGATCCATGGGGCGCTGGAAGTGATCCACCCCAATATCCCGAAACCGCCGAAACTGGCAAAGGCTGCTGCGGGCTATATGGCTTTGGCCAATAATGGCGATACCGACGACCGTCTGGTGGCGATCGAAACCAAGGCCGCGAAATCCGCGCAGATCCATAATGTTGAAAGCGGCGACGACGGCATCGCGCGCATGGTGCATGTGCCGGTGCTTGACCTTCCCGCCGGAGAGACGATCCTGTTCGAGCAAGGATCGTTGCATGTGATGCTGATGGGGCTAGAGCAACCTTTGAACGAAGGCGACATGATCCCCGTCACTCTGGTCTTCGAACATGCCGGACCGGTCGAGGTCGAATTCATGGTCGATCCGCAGTTCGGTGCAGGCGATGATCCCCATGCGGGCCATGCTGGTCATGCGATGGAAGATGCGGCGGCAGAAGACAAGCCTGCCGAAGATAAGCCTGCCGAGGGGCATCAGCACCACTAAGCGGCTCGCGTATCTCAAGGGGCCGTGCGACCATCCCGTCGCGCGGCTTTTTCTTTGCGGGGAAGGGCTTGGGGCTGAAATGCAAAAAGCACCCCGAGGGGTGCTTTGCTTTATCGAAGTGGCAGCCCGTAGGGGAGTCGAACCCCTCTTTTCAGGTTGAAAACCTGACGTCCTAACCGATAGACGAACGGGCCATTCTTCGATGCGCCCTATCTACTCACAACTTCGCGACTGCACAAGAGCAAAAGTGAAGATTTTTGCGACGTTTTTCAAGCTGATGCTGGGCCATGCGGCAACCTTGGGTCAATTGGCCGGAGCCGCATCTTCCAGTCGCAGTTGCACCTTGGTGCGTCCGCCCCATTGGTTCAGCTCCAGCCGTCCGGCCAGATGGAAGCGTTTGTGACCTGGGTTGTCCAACGCAGGCCCCAAAGGCCCGTCATAGGCGCCAAAGGCCATGGCTTCGATCTGCTGTCCGGCCCCGTCCGAGAACATCACCTTCAGATGCCGATCCCCGATCCGGCGCGGGGTGATCGCCACATCGGCAAAGGCAAAGCGGGGCGCGGGGGCGCCTTGGCCGAAGGGACCTGCCGCCTCCAGCCGTTCGACCAGATCGGTCTGCGCGGCGCTGGGCATCAACAGGCTGTCGATGCGCAGATCGCGCGGGCCTTGCTCGCCCGCGCCTTGGCGGGCCAATAGCTCCGCGATGCGGGCCATGGCGGCATCCAGCTTGTCTTGCGAAACGGTCAGACCTGCGGCCATCTTGTGGCCACCGCCCTTGATCAGCAGGCCTTCGGCGGCGGCGCGTTGGATCGCAGCCCCCAGATCGACGCCATTGACCGATCGGCCCGATCCCTTGCCGATGCCATTTTCAAACCCGATCACGATGGCGGGGCGGTTGGTGGCTTCTTTCAGCCGTGCGGCGACAATGCCCACCACGCCCGGATGCCAGCCGTCTTCCGCCGCCCAGACCAAGGGCGCATCGATGCCGCGCGCATCGGTTTGAGCCATGGCTTCCAGCCGGACCAATTCGGTGATGTCGCGGCGTTCGGTGTTCAACTGATCCAGCCGCGCGGCGATGGCGGCGGCCTCTTGCGCATTGTCGGTGGCCAGAAGCCTTGCCCCCAGATCGGCCTGACCGATCCGCCCGCCCGCATTGACGCGGGGGCCCAGCACGAAGCCTAGCGAATAGGGGGTGGGGGCCTGATCCATCCGCGAGATATCGGCCAAGGCGGTCAGCCCCACCCGTTCGCGCCGTGCCATCACCTTCAGCCCTTGGCGGACCAAAGCGCGGTTGACGCCGATCAGCGGGGCCACATCGGCCACGGTCGCCAGCGCCACCAGATCAAGATAGCGCATCAGATCGGGGCCACGCGTGCCTTGCGCGCGCAGCTGGCGGTTGGCTTCGACCAGCATCAGGAAGACCACGCCCGCCGCGCACAGATGGCCAAGGCTGCCGTCTTCATCCTGACGGTTGGGATTCACCACGGCCACGCAATCGGGCAGGGTTTCCGCGCCAAGGTGGTGGTCCAGCACGATCACATCACAGCCCGCCGCCGCGATGGGCTCATGGCTGAGCGTACCGCAATCGACGCAGATGATCAGGTCGTGCTTTGCCCCCAAAGCCTGCATTGCGGGCACATTGGGGCCATAGCCTTCATCGATCCGGTCGGGGATATAGAGCGTCGCCTTGCAGCCCATTTCGCGCAGCCAGACCAGCAGCAAAGCCGCCGAACTGCCGCCATCCACATCGTAATCGGCGAATACCGCGATGCGCTGGCCGGTTTTGACCGCCTGCAGGAAGCGCTCCGCCGCCGGCCCCATATCTTTCAGCCGCAAGGGGTCGGGCAACAGATCCGACAGCTTGGGGTCAAGGAAGGCGCTGGCGTCTTGGGCGGCCACCTCGCGGCGCACCAAAGTGTGGCAAAGCGCCATCGGCAGATCGGCGCTTTGCGCCATCGCCTCGGCGAGCCGGATATCTTCGTCCGAAGGACCCACCCAGCGGCGGCCAAGGATCGAGCTTTCAACATTCAGGAATGCGCGTGTCATGCCCATGATCTGCACCAGCCCCGCCCATCCCGCAAGGGTCAAGGCCCGCAAGCACCGTATTTTTACCGCCGCCCCGATCAGGCGCGCGGCACGAAGAAGCCCCCGCGCA
Source organism: Paracoccaceae bacterium (assembly GCA_031991825.1). Lineage (GTDB taxonomy): Bacteria > Pseudomonadota > Alphaproteobacteria > Rhodobacterales > Rhodobacteraceae > Pseudotabrizicola. The sequence continues at coordinate 23,899 of DALYSR010000008.1, read as the reverse complement.
TCGCTGCAGCGGGGGCTTTGGTCGTGTTTCCAGAAGGATCAGACTTCTTCGATACGGATCGCGACCGGCTCGCCCATCAAGACGCCGGTGGCGGCGAATTGGGACAGGGCATGGGCGATATCGGCAGGGGCCGCTTTATGGGTCACGATCAGCACGACGGCCTTGTCATCGGCTTCGTTGGGTTGGTTCAACTGGCGCATCTGGTCGATGGAAACGCCCGCTTCGCCCAAAGCGGTGGCGATCTTGGCCAAGGCACCGGGTTTGTCCAACAGCGTCATGCGCAGGTAATAGGATGCGGGCGTCGCCGAACGGGCGGCAATCGGCGCTTCCAAGCTGGATGCCGGACGCCCGAAGGTCGGCAGACGGGTGCCGCGCGCGATATCCAGAATATCGCCCATCACGGCGCTGGCGGTCGGGCCCTCACCGGCACCGGCGCCGCGCATCACGATCTGGCCGACGCTATCGCCTTCCAGCACCACCATATTGGTGCCGCCTTGCAGCTGACCCAGCGGGCTGTCGGCAGGCACCAAGCAGGGCGTCATCCGCTGTTCCAGACCACGACCGGACATTTGCGCCACGCCCAGCAGCTTGATGCGATAGCCCATGTCTTCGGCCAGCTGGATATCTTCGACCGACACATTGCCGATGCCTTCGAGTTCGACATTGTTGAAGGACACCTTGGTGCCAAAGGCGATGGCGGCCAGCAAAGACAGCTTGTGGCCCGCGTCGATCCCCCCCACATCCAAATTCGGATCGGCTTCCAGATAGCCCAAAGCGCGGGCTTCTTCGAAGACCACCTCATAGGGCAGGCCCGCCGATTGCATACGGGTCAGGATATAGTTGCAGGTGCCGTTCATCACACCCATGACGCGGCGGATTTGGTTGCCTGCCAAGCCCTCGGTCAGGGTCTTGATGACCGGAATGCCGCCTGCCACAGCCGCTTCAAAGCGGATCAGGCAGCCTGCGGCTTCGGCGGCTTCGGCCAGTTCCTGACCGTGATAGGCGAGCAGCGCCTTATTGGCGGTGACCACGTCCTTGCCCGCGGCAATGGCCGCTTCGGTGGCGGCTTTGGCCGCCCCTTCATGGCCGCCCATCACTTCGACGAAGACATCGACATCATCGCGCTGTGCCAAGGCCACCGGATCGGTTTCCCAAGCATAGTTCGACAGATCGGCATCGCGGTTCTTTGATGGATTTCTGGCGGATATGGCGGTGATCACCACCGGACGTCCGGCACGGGCGGCGATGAGGTCGGCGTGCTTTTGCACGATCTTGACAACACCGATGCCCACCGTACCCAGACCGGCAAGACCAATACGAAGGGGGGCAGACATGAGCGACTCCGTCAATATTCTGGCAGTGATTTCGCTCAAGGTCTTAGCGGCTTGTCAGCCACAAGGCAACGTTACGTCGCCCTGCGCTACGTCGCTATTTTTGCGCCTCGGCTTTACGCAAGGCATCGGCACGGGCGCGGATGTCGTTGGCGCGATCAAAGACGTCATCGGGCGTGGGCGCGCGCAGCGGATCGGCGCGGTTTTGCAGGGCATTCGCTTGATTGCGCAGCGTATCGGCTTCCGAAGGACGCAGTTGGTCCGCGCGGGCGCGCAAGGATTGATCGCGGCCTGACAAAGCGGCCTGTTGGCCGCGCGCGGTGGTCAGTTGATCCGCTTTGGCCAAAATCGGCGCGATCGGCACCAGTTGCGGCGTGGGACCGGGGGGCGGTGCATCATCGGGCCACAGCTTTTTACCATCGGCACAGGCCGCCAAGGCCAGCAGCAACAACAGCGGCACAAGCTTGGGCAGGCGGGGCAAGGGGGGCAGCGGCATGAAACACCTTGAACAAGAAAGATCAGCAAAGCCGTCGCTTTGCATGGGCCGCAGCCTATGACGGGGCACCAAGGGGCGCAAGCGGCCCCTTGGCGCCTCTGGCGCGGCGCAGCTTACCAGTGGCCGATATTTTCCATATCCGTCCAAGGGGATGCGGGCGGCAAAGCCTCGCCCTTTTGCAGGATTTCGATCGACACATTGTCGGGGCTGCGCACGAAAGCCATGCGGCCGTCGCGCGGCGGGCGGTTGATCACCACGCCATTGGCCTGCAGATGGGCGCAGAAATCGTAGATATTGTCGACCTCATAGGCCAGATGGCCGAAGTGGCGGCTGTCGGAGGGCAGGCCGTCATCGCCATCCCAGTTATAGGTCAGCTCGACCGGGCATTCCGGTTGGCCTTCGGGGGCCAGAAACACCAGCGAGAACCGGCCTTGCTCGTTGTCGATCCGGCGGGTCTCGACCAGACCGAGCAATTTGTAGAAGGCCATGGATTTTTCCAGATCCAGAACACGGACCATGGTGTGCAGATATTTGATCGTCATCTGGGGATGCCTTATGCGAAGGAACGTCCGGACCGGTTTATCACAGCCGGACGCCCCCAAGATAGAGCGCTCAGCGGCGTCTGAGATATTCGTTCAGCACGCAAGCCGGTGCTTCCGAGCGCAGCGGCATGCTGGAGTTATGGATCCACTCTGCCGCGTCGAATTCGGGGAAGAAGGTATCCGCATCCGGCACGGTGATATCGACATTGGTGATCAGCAGGCGATCCGCGATTTTCAGCGCCTCTTTGTAGATCGATGCGCCGCCGATCGCATAGGTGCGGCTGTAGCGCTTGTCTTTGGCAAACTGCAGCGCGCTTTGGAAATCGGGGCAGATGAAATCGCCCTCCATGGTGCTGGAAACCACGATATTCTCACGCGAGGGCAGCGGCTTGCGTGGCAGGCTGTCCCAAGTGTTGCGCCCCATGATGATCGCGCCGCCAAGGGTTTCAGCCTTGAACAAGGCCAGATCTTCGGGGGCGAACCACGGGATAGTATTGCCTTTGCCGATGGCGCGATTTTCGGCACATGCCACAATGATTGTCAGCATGATTACACCGCCACCGGCGCTTTGATCGCCGGATAGGGGTCATAGCCGGTGATCTCGAAATCATCGAAAGTGAAATCGAAGATCGAGCTGACCTGACGCTTGATCGCAAGCTTCGGCAAAGCGCGCGGCTCGCGTTGCAACAGGGTGTCGACCTGTTCCAGATGGTTGGAATAGATATGCGCATCACCGATCGAATGGATGAAATCACCCGCTTCATATCCGGTCACATGCGCCAGCATCTGCAAGAGCAGCGCATAGGAGGCGATATTGAAAGGCACGCCCAAGAACATATCCGCCGAGCGTTGGTACAGCTGCAAATGCATGCGGCCATCCAAGATCTTCACCTGCCACATGGTATGGCAGGGCGGTAGCGCCATGGAGTCGATTTCCAGCGGGTTCCATGCCGATACGATCAGGCGGCGGCTATCGGGCTTGGCCTTGATCTCGGCGATCAGCTTGGTGATCTGGTCGACGCTGAAGGGACGGTCTTCCATCGCATCGACGGGGGCCGAAAACGCCCGCCATTGCTTGCCGTAAACGGGGCCAAGATCGCCGTTTTCATCGGCCCATTCATCCCAGATGCTGACGCCGTTGTCTTTCAGATATTTGATATTGGTATCGCCCGAGAGGAACCACAGCAATTCGTGGATGATCGATTTGATATGCAGTTTCTTGGTGGTCAGCAGCGGGAAGCCATCCGCCAAGGGATAGCGGCTTTGCATGCCAAAATACGAAATCGTGCCGGTTCCGGTGCGGTCGGATGTCTTTGCACCCTGCGCCAGAACCGTCTTGAGTGCATCATGGTATTGCTTCATTGCCACGGCTCCTGCGGATCATTGTTAACCTGTGTCCTATATGGCTGGGGCGCTGATGCCAAGCAAGCCGCGCGCGCCGAACATGCCAGGCGTAGTTGCCAAAATCGGCGTGGTCGGCGAAAGGTAAAGCGGTAAAATGCTTGGCCGAGCCTGCGCTTTGGGCGCGATCCTGAAAGGACAGACGATGATTCTCTATGGTATTCCGACCTGTGACACCTGCAAGAAAGCGATCAAGGCTTTGGAAGCGGCGGGTCATGCCGTGACCTTCCGCGACGTCCGTAAAGACCCGCTGTCGGAAGCGGAAATCGACACCATTGTCGGGGAATTCGGCGATCGTGCGGTCAACAAGACCTCGACCAGCTATCGTGCGTTCAACGATTTCCTGAAAGCCTCCGATCCCGAAGCGCAGATCGCGGCGCAGCCGACGGTGATGAAACGTCCGGTGATCCAAGCCGATGGCAAATGGCATCTGGGCTGGGATCAAGCGGTGCAAGACGCCCTGATGGGCTGATCGCCAAGGGGATGACCTAAAATAAAACGGCCCGCGAACGGGCCGTTTTCATGTATTGAATGCCTTGCTGGAATGTCAGACGATATTCAGGCGATTAAAGCAGGCGCAGATCGCTTGCCGAGGCGCGGCCATCACGGCCCGACTGCAGCTCATAGGCGATCTTCTGGTTGTCGTTCAGGGCGGTGAAACCTGCACGCTCTACTGCCGAGATGTGCACGAACACATCTTTGCCACCATCATCAGGCGCAATGAAACCATAGCCTTTGGTAGCGTTGAACCATTTCACGGTGCCAGTGGCCATCCGCAATCTCCTCTACAACTTTCCCGCGGCGGAATTACCGCGAGCCGTGCAGCCATATCGCCGGCCTACGGTTCTGCGAGGCGGTCAGAAAGTCTGTCACTAATTCGAGAGGATGCCGCAGTTTGCTTATAAATCAAGAGAAATATGCGACACTTTAGCGCATCACCGGGTGATATTATTGGGTGATGTGGCTTGGTTACACGCCGTGGTTCGCTGCGCGGCCCTGCGCGCCGCATCAATGGGCGGAACGAAAAACGGCGGCCCGAAGGCCGCCGCTTGATGGTTCGTCCTGTAGGATACAGGCGGGACCTGCCGTTTAACGCAGGTCGGGCGGGGTGGCTTCGGCCGCCAGATCCGCCAAGATATCGTCCAAGGAAACGGTGCGGGTCTGGGTCTCGCCCAAGCGGCGCAGCGACACGGTGCGGGTTTCGACTTCCTTCATGCCGATCGCCAAAATCACCGGCACTTTGCCGACCGAATGCTCGCGCACTTTATAGTTGATCTTCTCGTTGCGCATATCAGCTTCGGCGCGAACGCCCGCCAGATTCAATGCGGTGACGACCTCTTCTACGAAGGGATCGGCGTCGGAAACGATGGATGCGACCACAACCTGACGTGGGGCCAGCCAGAACGGCAGCTTGCCCGCATGGCTTTCGATCAGGATGCCGATGAAGCGTTCGAACGAGCCCAGAACCGCACGGTGCAGCATGACGGGGCGGTGTTTCGCGCCGTCTTCACCGATGTAATTGGCGTCCAGACGTTCCGGCAGGTTGGGGTCAACCTGCAAGGTGCCGCATTGCCAGTCACGGCCGATCGCATCGGTCAGCACGAATTCGAGTTTGGGGCCGTAGAAGGCGCCTTCACCCGGTTGCAATTCGAACTCATAGCCCGCTGCGCGGCAGGCATTGGCCAAAGCCGCCTCGACGCGGTCCCAGCTTTCTTCCGAACCCACGCGCTTTTCAGGGCGGGTCGACAGCTTCACCTTCCATTCGGTGAAGCCCAGATCGGCGTAAATCTTCGCCAGGAAGTCGATGAACTTCTTGGTTTCCGATTCGATTTGCGAATCGGTGCAGAAGATATGCGCATCATCTTGGGTAAAGCCACGTACCCGCATGATGCCGTGCAGCGCACCCGACGGCTCATAGCGCGCGCAAGACCCGAATTCGGCCATACGCAGCGGCAGATCGCGATAGGATTTCAGACCGACGTTGAACACCTGCACGTGGCAGGGGCAGTTCATCGGCTTCAGCGCGTTGACGGTTTTCTGGGCGGCATGCTCTTCGTCCACTTCGACGATGAACATGTTTTCTTGATAATTCGCCCAGTGGCCCGATGCTTCCCACAGCTTGCGGTTGACGACTTGCGGGGTATTCACCTCGACATAGCCGTCGCGACGCTGCTGGCGACGCATGTAATCTTGCAGCGTGGTATAGATGGTCCAGCCATTCGGGTGCCAGAAGATCTGGCCCGGCGCTTCTTCCTGCATGTGGAACAGGCCCATCTCGCGGCCCAGCTTGCGGTGGTCGCGCTTGGCGGCTTCTTCCATCATGGTGGTATAGGCTTTCAGATCCTCGCGGTTCTTGAAGGCCACGCCATAGATGCGCTGCAGCTGCGGACGGGTCACATCGCCCAGCCAGTAGGCACCGGCCACATTGGTCAGCTTGAAGGCATCGGCCGGCACTTGGCCGGTGTGCTGCAAATGCGGACCGCGGCAAAGGTCTTGCCACTCGCCATGCCAATACATGCGGATGTCTTGGTCTGCGGGGATGCGGGCCAGCAGCTCGATCTTATAGGGCTCACCGCGTTCCTCGTAATAGGCCTGCGCGCGGGCGCGGTCCCAGACTTCGGTGCGGATCGGATCGCGGGCGTTGATGATCTGTTTCATCTTCGCTTCGATCTGGCCCAGATCTTCGGGGGTGAAGGGTTCGCTACGGTCGAAATCGTAGAACCAACCTTGGTCACGGACCGGACCGATGGTGACTTTCACGTCCGGCCAGATCTCTTGCACGGCGCGCGCCATGATATGCGCAAGGTCGTGACGGATCAGTTCAAGCGCGGGCGCTTCGTCCTTCATCGTATTGATCGAGAGTTTAGCGTCCGCCTGGATCGGCCACTGCAAATCCCAGTGCTGGCCATCGAGTTGCGCCGAAATCGCGGCCTTGGCCAGCGAGGGGGCGATCGAGGCAGCCACCTGAGCAGCGGTCACTCCAGCGTCATAGACGCGCACATTACCATCGGGAAAAGTAAGGGAAATCTGGCTCATGGCGAGATCCTCGTCAGTTTGGCGCCCACGGAACGCCCGGTTGCGGGTTATGTTGCGACTTTCCCATTGAACTCTTGCAGCGCCAAGGTCAAGCGCGCGATAGATAAGGCAACGCTCGTATTTCGCAAGGAGAGGCCGATGCCCGATTTCATCACCACCCCCCAAGGCCGCAAGATCGCCTATCACCAAACCGCTGGAAAAGGGCCGGGCGTGGTGTTTTTGGGCGGCTTCAAATCCGATATGATGGGGTCCAAGGCCGTGCATCTGGACGCATGGGCCAAGGCGAATGGGCGCGCTTTCCTGCGCTTCGATTATTCGGGCCATGGGCAATCGTCGGAAGATTTCCTTGATGGCGCGATTGGCGATTGGTTCGAAGATGCGATGGCGGCGATTGCGGCTTTGACCGAAGGGCCGCAGGTTTTGGTCGGCTCGTCGATGGGCGGCTGGATTTCGCTGCAAGTGGCGCGCGCGATCCCCGAACGGCTGGTCGGGCTGGTCGGTATCGCCGCCGCGCCTGATTTCACCGAAGACGGCATGTGGGACAGCTTCCCCGAAGATATGCGCCGCGATCTGATGGAAAAGGGGCGAGTGGAGCTGCCGTCGGACTATTCCGACCAGCCCTATGTCATCACCCGCCGCCTGATCGAAGAGGGCCGCAACCGTCTGGTGCTGCGCGATCCGTTGAACCTGCCGTTCCCCGTGCGCCTGCTGCAGGGCACGTCGGATGAAGACGTGCCGGTCTCGGTCGCGATGCGTCTGTTGGACCATGCGCAGGGCCCCAATATCCGCCTGACTTTGGTCAAAGGCGCGGATCACCGCTTCTCGACCTCGGAATGTCTGGAGCTGATCACCGCCTCGATCGAAGAGATTTTGGCCGCCTAACTTGCGCGCCTCGCGCCAGCCTTATCGGCTGGCGTGAGCGTCGATGAAGTTCAACACCAAGGGCCGGATATTCATCCGCCACGACTTGCCCGCGAAGATGCCGTAATGGCCCGCTTCGGGTTCCAGATGGGCGGCTTTCTTGTCATCAGGCAGATTTGTCAGCAATTTCAGCGCGGCCAAGCATTGACCGGGCGCCGAGATATCATCCTTCTCGCCTTCGACCACATGCACGGCCACGTCGGTGATCGCCGCCATATCGACATGCTTGCCGCCGATGGTGAAGCTGTTCCGGCCGATTTCGCAATTCTTGAAGATACGCTCGACGGTGGACAGGTAGAATTCGGCGGGCATGTCCATCGTGGCCAGATATTCGTCATAAAAGCGGTTATGGGCGTCGTGATCGGATGCCTCGCCTTGTGCCACGCGCCAGATCTGATCGGCGAAGGCCTTTGAATGACGTTCGCCATTCATCGACATGAAGCTGTAAAGTTGCAGCATCCCCGGATAGACCGCGCGGCCCGCACCGGCATATTTGAAGCCGACCCGCTGGATCGCCGCCGCCTCAAGCTGGTGCATCGAAATGCTGTTGCCGAATTCGGTCACCGCAGTCGGCGCGGCTTCGGGATCGACCGGTCCGCCGATCAAGGTTAGCGTCAGCGGTTGGGCCTTGGGGTCCTCAGTGGCCAGATAGGCGGTGGCGGCAAGCGCCAAGGGCACCGGTTGGCAAACCGCGATCACATGGGTGTCGGGCCCCAGATAGCGCATGAATTCAACCAGATAGAGCGTATAATCTTCGATATCGAAGCTGCCTTCGGATACCGGAATATCGCGCGCATTGGTCCAGTCGGTGACGTAGACCTCGCAATCGGGCAGAAGCGACAGCACGGTCGATCGCATCAAGGTGGCGTAATGGCCCGACATCGGTGCCACCAGCAGCACGCGCCGCGCCATCGGCGCCCGACGGCGGACGCGGAAATGGATCAGATCGCCGAAGGGATTGTCGATCACCTTTTCCACATCGACCAGATGGTCGGTGCCGTCTTCCCCCAGGATGGAACGGATGCCCCAATCGGGTTTAGCCACCAGCCGCGCGAAGCTGCGTTCGGTCACTTCGCCCCAAGCCGCAATCAGCGGGATCGCGGGATTGGTCGTCAGCGCCATCGCCGGCGAGGAGGCAAAGGCCCGCGCCGTCGCCCCCAGCCAGGCATTGGTGTTGCGGGCGGCCTCCATCAGGTCATAGGTCGGGATGAATTTCGACATATAGGGCATCTGACGCTCCTGGCGCTGCGATGGGTTTGGGTGGACTTAAGAACGGTCCCGTTGTCTTCTGTCAGTGGCGCGCGAAACCCTATTCCCTGAACGGGAAAGCTGGGGTTATGCTGCAACTGCGAAATGGAATTTAGGGCGGAATCGCGCATATGGCAACAGAACCGACCGACAGTGAAAAAAACGTTGCGGCACAAACGGCGCGGCTTCAGCAGAATCTGGCGCGGATCGAAGTGTTATCGGCACGTTTGATGCAGGCTGTATCGCAGAAGAAACAAGGCGATGCCGCGATACATGGCCCATCGGCAGATCTATATGCCAAGGCCTGCGCCGCCTATTTCAGCCAGATCATGCAAAATCCGGCGAAATTGATCGAACAGCAGGTCAGTTATTGGGGCAAGACGCTCAGCCATTATGCTGCCGCGCAGCAGGCGCTGGCGAAAGGCGATGCGCCCCCCTCGGAGCCCAGTCGCGACAAGCGGTTCAAAAACCCGCTGTGGGACAGCCATCCTGCCTTCAACTTCCTGAAGCAGCAGTATCTTTTCAACGCGGATGCGATCACGCAGGCTTTGGGGGATCTGCCCGACCTTGATCCGAACGAGCGCCGCCGCGTGGAGTTCTTCACCCGCCAGATCGTGGATTTCTTCGCGCCGACCAATTTCCTTGCCACCAATCCCGATGCCTTGGAAAAAGCGCTGGCGAGCGAGGGAGAAAGCCTCGTGGCGGGGTTGGAAAACCTTGTGCGCGATCTTGAAGCCAATCAGGGCGACATCCTGGTCACGCTGTCGGACCCCAACGCTTTCACTTTGGGCGAAAATATCGCCACTACGCCGGGCAAGGTGGTGTTCCGCAATCGCATGTTCGAATTGCTGCAATATGCGCCGCAGACCGAAACCGTTTATGACACGCCGCTGCTGATCTTCCCGCCATGGATCAACAAATACTATATCCTTGATCTGAAACCGCAAAACTCGATGGTGGGCTGGCTGTTGCAGCAGGGTTACAGCGTTTTCGTGGTCAGTTGGATCAATCCCGACCGCAGCTATGCGGATGTGGCGATGGATGACTACATCCGCGAAGGTTTCCTGCAAGCCATTGCGGAAGTTCAGAAAATCACCAAGCGGGATCAGATCAACGCGGTCGGCTATTGCATCTCGGGCACCACGCTTAGCGCCACTCTGGCCCATCTGAAACAGCAGGGCAAAGCGCCTGTCCGCTCGGCCACCTTCCTTGCGACCCTGACCGATTTTAGCGATCCGGGTGAAGTGGGGGTCTTTTTGAGCGATGATTTCCTAGATGGGATCGAACGACAGGCCGAACGGGACGGGGTGCTGTCGAAGTTGTTCATGTCGCGCACCTTCAGCTTCCTGCGCTCGAACGAGCTGGTCTATCAGCCCGCGATCCGCAGCTATATGCTGGGCGAGCCGCCGCCCGCTTTCGATCTGCTGCATTGGAACGGCGATGCGACCCATTTGCCCGCGAAGATGGCGGTGGAATATCTGCGCGAGCTTTGGCAGGGCAACGGCTTGGTCACCGGAAAATTCCGCGTCTTCGGCGATCCGGTGTCATTGTCCGAGGTCGATCTGCCGCTTTTCGCGGTGGCCTGCGAAACCGACCATATCGCCCATTGGCGCGGCAGCTTTGCGGGTGTCGCGAAGATGGGATCGCCCGACAAGACCTTCGTGCTGTCGCAATCGGGCCATATCGCGGGGATAATCAACCCGCCCAGCAAAGGCAAATACGGCCATTATTTGAATGCCGACGGGGTGAGCGGCACGCCAGAGGACTGGATGGCGGGGGCCGCGTTCGTCAAGGGTAGCTGGTGGACCAATTGGCATGCATGGCTTGCGCCGCAATCGGGCGCGATGATCAAGGCCCGCAAACCGAGTGACGGGCGTCGCAAGACTTTGGGCGATGCGCCGGGCAGCTATGTTTTGGCCGCGCCGCAACTATAAGTGGTCTGGGATCAAAGGCTTGGCAGAAAAATTGCTGCAGTGCAGAAAAACCCTTGAAATGCTGCACTGCAGAAACTACCTTTCTTCTATCGCAATCGCCGCATTAGCCGGAAATGGAGCATGAGATGACCAATACTGCCCAGTTCACCAAAGCCTTCCAAGACGCCTTCGCGGCCATGCCGTTCCAATCGACCGCGTTGCAGGATGCGTTCAAATCCCAAGCGGCAATGGCCGAAAAATTGAGCCAAGTCGCTTTGGACGCTGCCGAAAAATCGACCGAACTGACCGCGAAATGGACCGGCGATATGCTGGGTAAATTCGCCGAAGTGACCAAGGCCAAGGCCGATCCGGCCGCCTATTCCAAAGCCGCGACCGATTTCGCCACTGCCGCCGCCGATCTGGCGAGCGAAAATCTGGCCTCTTTCGCGGAAATCGCCAAGAAAGTGCAGATGGAAACCGTCGAGTTGATGTTGGCCGCTGGCAAGGACATGTCATCTGACGCAGCTCAGATGATGCAAAAGGCCACCACTGACGCCACCCGCGCCGCCAAATCGGCCTCCAAATAATCGACTATGACAGCGGGCTGAAAGGCCCGCTTTATTTTCTGCTGCGGCTGCCGTAAGATCCTGCTGCATCTGCGAAAGAGCGCAAGAAAGGATCGATCATGGCCCCGACCGACAAGCCGTTGCTGATCAAGCGTTACGCCAGTCGGCGTCTGTATAATACCGAAACCTCGGATTATGTGACGCTGGAAGATATCGCGCGCTTCATCCGTGCCGGTCGAGAGGTCAAGATCGTCGATCTGAAATCGGGGGATGATCTGACGCGGCAATATATGCTGCAGATCGTGGCCGAACATGAAGCCAAGGGCGAAAGCGTCCTGCCGTTGGATGTGCTGACCGATCTGGTGCGCAGCTATACCACCAATGCCCAATCCGTGGTGCCGCAGTTTCTGGCTGCCAGCTTCGAGATGCTGCGCGAAGGGCAGTCCAAGATGATGGAAAACCTGCAAAGCTTCCCGCCACAGATCGCGCCGCTACCTGCCTTTGAAGCGATGCGTCAGCAGCAGGAAGCTTTCCTGAAATCGATGATGGGCTGGGGGCAGGCGCCTGCCGCACAACCGGCGGCCAAGCCGGACGCTCAACCTGCCGATGATCTGGCAGAGATCAAGAAGCAACTCGCCGAATTGCAGCAGAAGCTGTCCAAGCTGTAACGGGTTAAAACCCCAAACGGTCGCGCAGGGCGTAATAGGTCATGGCAAGCGCCAGCAGCGGCTGGCGCATGGCTGGCCCACCGGGGAAACGGCGCGATGGCAATTTCGCCATCAGATCAAAGCTTTCCATCTGACCACCTATGGCTTGCGACAGGATTTGTCCTGCCAGCGTCGCCATTGCCACCCCATGCCCCGAATAGCCCGAAGCCGACCAGATATTCGCCGCAGGCCGTGCGAAATAGGGCATCCGGTTCATGGTGATCGCCAAGGTGCCGCCCCAAGCGTAATCCACCTTCACGCCCTTCAGTTGCGGATAGACCTGCAGCATCGGCTTCATCACCGTCGGCACGATATCGGGGAAGCGATAGCCATAGCTTTCGCCGCCGCCGAACAGCAGCCGGTCGTCTTCCGACAGACGCCAGTAATTCACCACGAAACGGCTATCGGCAACCGCCACGGGGCGCGACAGGATATCCTTGGCGCGGGCCCCCAAGGGTTCGGTGGCAATGATGAAATTGTTGATCGGCATCACCCGCGCCGCCACCGGACCCGACAGCCCGCCCAGATATCCGTTGCAGGCCAGAACCACCTGATCACACCGGATTTTGCCGCTGGCGGTGCTGACCACCGGCTTGGGGCCGGGACGGATGTCATGCACTTCGGAGCCTTCGAAAAGCTGGACGCCCGCCTCTTTCGCGGCCTGTGCCAAGCCAAGCGCGAAGTTCAGCGGATGCAGATGACCCGCGCCGTGATCCAGATCGCCGCCGATATACTCTTGCGACCCGATCAGCGCGCGGATGGCCTTTTGGTCCAGCGTGTCGATCTCGTGGTAATCGTAATCGCGGGCCATCTTTTCAGCCAGCTCCTGCGCATGGCGCAGGTCCGATGCGGTGCGGCAGGCATGGGCCACGCCCGCATGGAAGGTGACCGGCATCGCATGGCGTTTGATACGGGATTTGACCAGGGCCTTGGCGGCTTCACCCAAGTCCCACATGCGGCGCGCATCTTCGCGACCAAGATGATCTTCCAGCCACATCTGGTCCTGCCGCTGGCCCGATCCCACTTGCCCGCCATTGCGGCCCGACGCGCCAAAGCCCAAGCGTTGCGCTTCCAAAAGCACCACCTTGAAGCCCGCTTCGGCCAGATGCAACGCGGTGGACAGCCCCGTATAGCCGCCGCCGATCACGCAGATATCGGTGCTCGCCTCGCCCTTGAACACGGGGCAGGGCGCGAAAGGCGTGGCCGTCGCCGCATAATAGGACTGCGGATAGCTGCCTTTTTTGTCGTTGGCGTAGAGCAGGTTCATACGTTCAACAGCAGGTGTTCCCGCTCCCATGGAGAGATGACTTGCAGGAATTCCTTGTATTCATTGCGCTTAACGGAATCATAGACCCTGCAGAACTCAAGGCCCAGCACCTCCTTGAAGGCTTGGTCTTCGTCCAGCACATCCAAGGCGTCGCCCAAGTTGGCAGGGATCTCGTCGCTGTCGATATAGGCCGATCCTGAAAACTCCGCGCGCGGCATTTTCTTTTCCATCAGCCCCAGATAGCCGCAGGCCAAGGTGGCCGCGATGCCCAGATAGGGGTTGCAATCCATCCCCGGCAGACGGTTTTCGATCCGCCGCGCCGCGGGGCCGGAAATCGGCACGCGCAGGCCGGTGGTGCGGTTGTCGCGCCCCCATTCCAGATTGATGGGTGCTGCGAAATCAGGCACATAGCGGCGATAGCTGTTCACATAAGGCGCCAGCAGCGCGATGCCCGCGCCCAAGTGGTTCTGCAAGCCGCCGATGAAATGCAGGAAAGTGTCAGTCTCTTGTCCCATCGGGTCGGAGAAGATGTTCTGCCCCGTCAGGCTATCCACCACCGATGTATGGATATGCATGGCCGATCCCGGCTCGCCCGCAATCGGTTTGGCCATGAAGGTGGCAAAGCAATCGTGGCGCAGGGCGGCTTCGCGGATCAGGCGTTTGAAGAAGAACACCTCGTCGGCCAAACGCAGCGGATCGCCATGAGCCAAGTTCAACTCGATCTGCCCCGCGCCGCCTTCTTGCAAGATACCATCGATTTCAAGCCCTTGGGCTTCGGCGAAGTCATAGATATCGTCGATCACCTTGCCGTATTCATCAATCGCCGACAGCGAATAGGCCTGCTTGCCCGCAGCCCTGCGTCCCGAACGGCCCATCGGCGGGATGATCGGCATATTGGGATCGGTGTTGCGGGCGACAAGGAAGAATTCCATTTCCGGCGCCACGACCGGACGCCAGCCTTGGGCTTCGTATAGCGAAATGATCCGGCGCAGCAGGTTTCTGGGCGCGAAGGGGACCGGAATGCCCTGCTGGTCCTTGGCGTCGTGGATGATCTGCAAAGTCACATCCGCCGTCCAAGGCGCTGCGGTCGCGGTGGACCAATCCGGTTCCAAAATCATGTCCGGTTCGGTGAAAGCGTCAAAGGGATTGTCCGCCCATTCACCGGTAATGGTCTGCAGGAAGATCGAGTTGGGCAGGAAGTAGTTGGTTTGATGCGCGAATTTGGCGGCAGGCATCGCCTTGCCCCGCGCGACACCGGCAATATCCCCGACGATGCATTCCACTTCGTCGATGCGGCGATCGCCGATGAAGTTCAGGGCAGCTTGCGGCAGTTTCTGCGTCCAGTCGGACATGGTGTGATCCCTTTTTGGTTGCGGGTCGGGAAAGGGGGTCAGGCGCGGGATTGGCGGAAGAAAGCGGCGATCCGTTTGGCCAAAGGCACGCGGTCGAGCGGGCGATCAAGCTGCGCCTCGGCGCGGTCCAAGCGGTCATCGGGCACCACGCCGCGTCCACGGGTGGTCATCAACCCTTGGATCACCTCGCGCGAGAATTCGGGATGGGCCTGTATGCTAAGGCCCACGTCATCGTAAAGCAAAGCGGCATTGTCGCAAAACGCGTTGCGGCCGATGACCTTGGCGGTGGGTGGCAGATCCACCACCTGATCTTGGTGCCATGCGTTCAACACGACGGGGCCGGTGTCGAATTGGTATTCGGTGGGGCCGACCGACCAGCCTCCGTCGTATTTTTCCACCCGTCCGCCCATGGCCTGCGCCATCAACTGATGGCCGAAGCAGATACCGACCACGGGAATGCGGGCGGCGAAGGCGCTACGGATAAAGTCTTCCATCGGCTTGATGAAGGCGTGGTCCTCATAAACCCCGAAGCGCGATCCGGTGATCAGCCAGCCGTCGCAATCGGCGGGGGTCTGGGGCAATTCACCCTCCAGCACCTTATAGGTGCGGAAGGTGAAGCCTTCATCCGCCAAAAGACGGGTGAACATGTCGGGGTAATCGCCCAGAGCGGGGTCAAGGCTATCGGGCGCGCGCCCAGTTTGAAGGATGCCGATCAGCATAAGAGACCTGTCTTGTTCTGGCGTGTATAAAGGTTACAGCCCAAAGCCTGCGGGCGGCAAGAGCCACCCGCTGCACCTGTCATCACACACTGTCAAGGTAAAGGTCCAGCCGCTCCTGTTCGGTCAGTTCCGCTATATAATGCAGCTCTTGCCGTTTGGTCAGCACCATATTTCGGATCAATTCGGGCGGCAGGATACGGGCCATCACCTCGCTGTTTTCAAAGGCATCAATCGCTTCGGCCCAAGTGGTCGGGATCTGCGGCAGCTCCATCGCATAGGCATTGCCGTTGATGGGGGCAGGCGGTTCCATCTGGTCCTCGATGCCGATCAGGGCGGCGCCAAGGATGGTGGCCAGCAGCAGATAGGGGTTCACATCGCCCCCCGCGACCCGATGTTCGATCCGCCGCGCCGATGGATTGCCCGCCGGAATGCGCAGCGCGGTGGTGCGGTTTTCATAGCCCCAGCAGATCGCGGTCGGCGCGTGATTTTCCGGCACCAAGCGCGCATAGCTGTTTTCATGCGGCGCGAAGATCAGCGTGGAATCATGCATCGCCGCCAAGCAGCCCGCCACGGCATGGCGCAGGATGGCGCTGCCCTTGGGCCCGCCGGAATCGAAGACATTGTCGCCGTCCTGATCGATCACCGAGAAATGGGTGTGAAGCCCCGAACCGGAATATTCGGCATAGGGTTTCGCCATGAAACTGGCAGCAAAGCCGTGGCGGCGGGCCAGTCCTTTGACCAGCATCTTGAACAACCAAGCGTCGTCTGCGGCGCGCAATGCGTCATCGCAATGCATCAGATTGACCTCGAACTGACCCAGTCCGGCTTCTGATGTGGTGGTGTCGGCGGGGATATCCATCTCCTCGCAGGCATCGTAAAGATCGGTAAAGAAGGTGTCGAAAGCGTCTAGCGAGCGGATCGACATGGTTTCGGCAGCTTTGCGCCTTTTGCCCGATCGCGGCGACAGCGGCACTTGCAGGGTCTTGCCGGAATCGTCGATCAGGAAGAATTCAAGCTCGACGGCGACAACCGGGGTCAAACCTCTTGCCTTGTAGCGCTGCAAGACCGCGTTTAGCGCGTGGCGCGGGTCTCCGTCATAGGGTTTGCCGTTTTCCCGAAACATCCAGATCGGCAGCAGCGCGGTGGGGGCTTCCAACCATGGCATCGGCATGAAACCGCGTTCGGTTGGTTTCAAGGTGCCGTCCTTGTCGCCTTCTTCAAAGACAAGCGGGCTGTCGTCGATGTCTTCCCCCCAGATGTCCAAATTCAAGACAGAGAAGGGGAACCGCGTGCCATCCTTCACTGCCTTATCGGCAAATCTTGACGGGATACGTTTGCCGCGGGCTTGGCCGTTCAGGTCTGCCGCGGCGACGCGTATGGTGCGGACTTCGGGGTGTTTCCGAAGGTAGTCTTTCATGATCTCACATTATGCGAGGTTGCGGCTTGCCTTTACCGCCCCCGGATCCTTTCATGCCAGATTTGATCAAATTCAGGCTACTATCGGATCAATTGAGGACGCAAGCGAATTTTGCTGCGCAATTGCGAGGGTTGATGACGGTTCAACCGCGTATTGACGATCCCGAACACCCAAATCAGCAGCAAGGTCAGCACCACGAAATAGAAGGCCACGATCGGATAGGGCAGGAAGGGGTTGAAGGTCTTGTCGGCGATGTAATTGGCGTAATACAGCGCGTCCCCGCGTTGCTGGAAGGCAGGGAAGCCCGAGAAGAACACCAAGGTCGTGGCGTGGAACAGGAAAATCGCCTCGTTGGTGTAGCTGGGCCATGCCAAGCGCATCATGGTGGGGGCTTCGATCCGGAAGAAGCGTTTGCGTCCCGTGATGCCATAGGCGTCGGCGGCTTCCAGATCACCCTTCGGCACCGCCATCAGCGCGCCATAGAAGATTTCCGCCGAATAGGCGGATGTGTTCAGGAACAAAGTAAAGGCCGCGCCCGCCCAAGCATTGGCCATCCAACCGGTTGGAATCTTGAACAGCCCGAAGACATCCACCGATCCGCGCAAAACGGTGGTGATGAAGAAGTAGATCAGGAAGAACTGGATGAACAACGGCGAGCCGCGGAAGATGAAGATGAACCATTCCGCAGGCTTGCGCAGCCACCAGCGTTCGGAGGATTTCGCCACGGCCAAAGCGATGGCAAAGCCGAAGCCCAAGACCAAGGCCAATAGCCCGAAATACAGGTTCCAGATCATTCCCGAACCGATCAGCGTGAACTGGTGGCACAGGGTGATATCGGTGATCGGCAGCGCGTTTTCGCCAAAGCCCAAAGACCGGAAGGCGTAATTGCTGATGATGTCAAAGCAGGTCATGCCGCGGCCCTCCGCATTTTCTCACCGGCACGGGTGGCCTGGCCATGGTTCAAGCGGCTTGCAACACGGTCCAAGACGATTTCCGACAGGCGGGTCAGCGCCAGATAGAAGACCAGCAGGCCCAGGAAATACCACAGACGCCAATCCGGATGCGGATAGTCGAAACGCGCGGTTTTCGAGGCACCCATCTCGCGCGCCCAATAAACGACGTCTTGAATGCCCAGCAGGAACAACAGCGGCGTCGCCTTGATCAGGATCAGCCACAGATTGGTCAGACCCGGCAAAGCATAGCTCCACATCTGCGGCACCAGAATGCGCCAGAAGGTTTGACGATGGCTCATGCCATAGGCTTCGGCGGTTTCGATTTGGGAATGGGGGACGGCATCCATCGCCCCGCGCAGGACATTGGCGGCGAAAGCGCCGAAGACCAGTGCGAAGGTGAAGACGGCCAACAGGAAGGCATAGGATTGGTGAACGAAGTGCGACGCATCATTCGGCGGCACTTTCGCAGCAGGACAGACCTTGAATTCAAGGCCTTGGCGGATCGCTTCGGTCCAGTCAGGGCAACGGATCTGATGCACGAACCATTCGATCCCCTGATCCAGCGCGATCACGAAGAACAGGAAGAAGACGATATCGGGCACGCCGCGCACCATCGCCGTGTAGAACTTACCCAACCAAGACAGCGGCTTGATATGGCTGCGCGCGGCCATCGCCCCAGCAAAGCCGAACATCAGGGCGGCAGGTGCGGTGACCAGCAGCAAGGACAGGACGGTGATGAAGGAATAGTAGAATTCCATATGTTTGGGTGTCGTCAAATAGCACGACAACCATGTCAGCCCTTCAAGAGTCTTGGGCTCGGTACAGAATTCGAACATCCCGTTTCCTTGTTGCTTTGGTGCGGGTCAGTAAGGACCGGCCCCCGTGAGGGACCGGTCCAAAGGGGATCAGAAGTGAACGGCTTCCTCGCCGAACCACTTGTCCAGCATGGTGTTCAGGGTGCCGTCTTTGCGCATGGTGTCGATGGCGGCATCGAACTTGGCTTTCAGCTCGGTGTCCGACTGGCGCAGACCGATGCCAATGCCGTCGCCCAAGAGCACGTCTTCGCCGACCAGTTCCAGACCATCACCGAGCACCGACAGCAAGAAGTCCTTGTCGGCCATCACGACCGCTGCCTGACCGTTGCGCACGGCGGCAACCGATTCATCGGGGGTCGCGAATTCCATCAGCTGCGCGCCTGCGGATTTGGCCACATGCGATGCCTGAATGGTGCCGGTTTGCGCCGCGATCACGCCGCTATCGGTCGGGGCGGACGGGTCCATCGACGCATAGGACGACGCGGTCGGCAGGGTATAGCCCAAGGAGAAGGCGATCTTCGCGCGGCGCTCGTCGGTCATCGACATGCCGGCCATGATCGCGTCATAATTGCCCGACTGCAGGTTCGGGATGATCGAATCCCAGTCGTTCTTGACGAAGACGCAATCCATCTTGGCGATTTCGCACAGTTGTTTGCCCAGCTCGATTTCGAAGCCGTCCAACTCGCCCTTGTCGTTGATATAGTTATAGGGCTCGTAGGCGCCTTCGGTCGCGATGCGAACGGTTTGCGCGGACGCAAATCCAGCGGTCATGCCGAGGAGGGCGGTGGCGAGAAGCAGCTTTTTCATCATGGACTCCCTGTCATATCTGATGAACTTCTGATCACGCGCCGCGAAAGGACCGAAGCCCCCCCGCGGCGAATTCCGGTGCGACCCCTGCGGCACGCCAGCAGGGCGGGACGCGAAGACCTTAGGCCGAACTGGCCGAAAGGAATCCACGCAAGCGTTCGGATTTCGGTGCGCCGAACAAGTCAGCGGGGCTGCCTTGTTCTTCGATCCGACCTTGATGCAGGAAGATGACGTGATCCGAGCAATCAGCGGCCATCTTCATATCATGGGTCACGATCAGCATCGTGCGGCCTTCATCGGCCAAAGCCTTGATGACGCGGACGACTTCCTGTTCCAGTTCCGGATCCAAGGCTGAAGTCGGCTCATCGAACAGCAAAGCGCGGGGTTCCATGCACAAAGCGCGGGCGATCGCCGCGCGCTGCTGCTGGCCGCCCGAAAGCTGGGCCGGATAATTATCCGCCTTATCGGCAATGCCGACTTTCGCCAGATATTCGCGGGCCTTCGCCTCGACCTCTTTGGGGTCGCGCTTCAGCACGGTGACCGGCGCTTCCATCACGTTTTGCAAGATGGTCATATGCGACCACAGGTTGAACTGCTGGAACACCATCGACAGATTGGTGCGGATGCGGGTCACCTGCGCGGGATCGGCCGGATGGCGGCCAAGGTCTTCGCCCTTCCAGCGCACGGCTTCCCCCTCAAAGATGACATCGCCTTTTTGGCTGTCTTCCAGCAGGTTACAGCAGCGCAGCAGGGTGGATTTCCCCGAACCGGATGATCCGATCAGCGAAATGACATGACCGCGCGGGGCGCGCAGATCGACACCCTTCAGCACATCGAGGCTACCATAGCTCTTGTGCAGATTGGAAATCTCGATGACGGGCGTATCTTGAAGAGCGGTCACTGTGTCTCGCGTTGTTGATCGTTGATTGCAGAAGTAGGGCGCATCTTGTCATCCTTTGCAACGGACTTTCGCGCGGTTCAATTGGGAACACTACGCCTTTTGCAAAAAGATGGGCAACCATTTTGGCCAAAGGTCGGTCTTGCCGCGTCAAATGATCGCGTGCGGCCTTTGGGGGCAGTATTGGTCTGCGGCGTGATCGGGACCGCTCACCTGTCGCCCTGCGCCACGCGCTGGCGGGCAAGCGCCGAATCGACATCGCTCAATCCCAGCAGGTTGACGATCAGCCGCATCAGCCCGTCTTCTTCCGCAGTCCGACCGCCATCGGCCAAAGCGATGGACCACAACGCGCCCAGCAAGGCCGCGCGGTCGTCGGGGGCCACGGCATCTTTCAGGACGCGGGTGAAACGGACGGTATCGGGGGCCTGCGCCTCGAAAGCTTCGGCCTCGCGGCGCAGCTTGGTCGCATCCGTGGGCGTCAGGCCGTGATACTGGGCCAGCACCCGATCGATGCGGGATTGTTCGGACCAAGCGTAATCGCCATCGGATCGAGCGATGCGCACCATCAGACCAGCCAAGGCCAAACGGGCATCAGGCTCGGGCAAACGTGCGGGCGATGCGGGGAAAAGGCGGTTTAGGAAAGATTGGAACATCAGCCAGAGATAGGACTTAGACGCGCCGACGACAAGCGCCACTTACATTAAGTCAAGGGGCGCCGCAGTTTCGGCATCACCCTGCCGCGGATCAGCTTTTGCAATAGGCCTGTCTTTGGGTCCATTTGGCGATTTCGGCGCGCTTCGACGCCACGCGGAACGGGCCCCAATCGCGACCGATGCCCTTGTTGCCGCCGCCTGCGACCATGCCGTCACGGCCAACCTGCTTGGACATGATCTTGATCGCGCAAGCCAGATTTTTGGCGCCGTCTTTCAGCTGTTCGGTGGTCTTGGCTTCGCAGCCATGGGCTTTCGCGGTCGCGGGCGAAATCTGCATCAAGCCGACATAGCGACCGCCGCCACCCGATGCTTTCGGGTTCCAGGTGCTTTCATGCTTGGCCGTGGCCGAAATCAGACCGACCCAGAAGGCGCGGCGCTCGTCCAGATTGGCCTTCTTGTAGCCGGGGCACCAGTTCTGGATATCGGCGGGGATGCGGCTGGCCAAGGCCTTGTCGTGCCGCGCCACCAGATCCATCGATGACGATGTCCATTTGGCGGCTTCCGGACGGTGGTCCCAACGCATGGTCGGCAGGCTCGCGCCATTTTCCTTGCCAGATGCACCAGCCACGCAGCCAGTCAGCACAAGAGTAACAAGGGTGAGGGCGGCCAGCGAATAACGCATCGATCTTCCATGGGTGGCACCGCATTCCTGACGCGGCACCGGAGTTTTCGACGGTTTTTGGGGGGAATGGCAAGCGCGGCGTGCCGCAATCGGCGTGATTTCGCCACTTTTACGATAATGTTATGGAACCAAAATCGCCTATTTCCTTAGGAATTCGCGATTTTTCGGCCCCGAGGCGGCGATCTGCCTGCGCGCGATTTGTTGCGGTTTGCTGTGCCGCAGGACGACGCGGAAGTGATTCTTGGCGATCTTTCGCCCCGCTGGCTGCTGCGCCATGGGGGATTCCCTTGGGGAATCTCCTGCGTCTTGCCCTAGGGGTGGGCGGATTTGGCGCGTCAATCCTGCGTCAGATGCGGCATTTATATAATGTATGGCGCTTAACGCGGAATAGCGGCGGCGGCGCTAGGGGCGGGCAGGGGAATTCAGGCCCTGTTTCGGCGCGGCGCTGCCTTCAAAGCTTCGGCAATACGGCAGGGCACCCCTTGCCCCGCTGGCCCTTGCCCCCTAAGAACAGGGAAAACGAAATGGAGTGCGTCATGCTGGATCTGACATATACCGCACCGAAGCCCAAGGTGATCGCGGGAGCGAAACAGGATTGGGAACTGGTCATCGGGATGGAGATCCATGCCCAGGTCTCTTCGAATGCCAAGCTGTTCTCGGGGGCCTCGACCACCTTTGGTGCCGAGCCGAACTCGAACGTGGCTTTCGTGGATGCGGCCATGCCGGGCATGTTGCCGGTCATCAACGAATATTGCGTTGAACAGGCGGTCAAATCGGGTCTGGGCCTGAAAGCGCAGATCAATCTGCGCTCGGCCTTCGACCGCAAGAATTACTTCTATCCCGACCTGCCGCAAGGCTATCAGATCAGCCAGCTCTATCACCCCATCGTGGGCGAGGGCGAAGTGCTGGTCGAAATGGCTGCGGGTGTGGCGCGTCTGGTGCGTGTCGAACGGATTCACCTTGAACAGGATGCGGGCAAATCGATCCATGATATGGATCCGGCGATGTCCTTCGTCGACCTGAACCGCACGGGCGTGGCGCTGATGGAAATCGTCTCGCGTCCCGACATCCGTGGTCCGGAAGAGGCGGCGGCTTATGTCGCCAAGATCCGCCAGATCCTGCGCTACTTGGGCACCTGCGACGGCAATATGCAAAATGGCAACCTGCGGGCGGACGTGAACGTGTCGGTCTGCTTGCCGGGCCAATATGAAAAATTCCGCGAAACCGGTGACTTCGGCCATCTGGGCACCCGCTGCGAGCTGAAGAACATGAACTCGATGCGCTTCATCCAAGCGGGCATCGAATATGAAGCCCGTCGCCAGATCGCCATTCTGGAAGATGGCGGC
Organism: Paracoccaceae bacterium; assembly: GCA_031991825.1. Taxonomy (GTDB): domain Bacteria; phylum Pseudomonadota; class Alphaproteobacteria; order Rhodobacterales; family Rhodobacteraceae; genus Pseudotabrizicola. The sequence goes on along the minus strand of DALYSR010000008.1, from coordinate 829 downwards.
GTGGTCGATCAAGAAACCCGTCTTTACGATCCGGACAAGAACGAAACCCGTTCGATGCGTTCGAAAGAAGAAGCCTTCGATTACCGCTACTTCCCCGATCCGGACCTGCTGCCGCTGGAAATCGACCAAGAATGGGTCGACGACATCGCAGCCCGCATGCCGGAACTGCCCGATGCCAAGAAAGCCCGCTTCATGGGCGATTTCGGCCTGACCGATTACGACGCGAATGTGCTGACCGCCGAACTGGACGCTGCGCATTTCTTCGAGGAAGTGGCCAAGGGTCGTGACGGCAAGATCGCGGCGAACTGGGTTATCAACGAATTGTTCGGTCGCCTGAACAAGGAAGGCAAAGCCATTTCCGACAGCCCAGTGTCGACCGCGCAACTGGGTGGCATGCTCGATCTGCTGGGCAAGGGTGAAATCACCGGCAAGATGGCCAAGGATCTGTTCGAAATCCTGTGGACCGAAGGTGGCGATCCGGCTGAGGTTGCCGCGGCGCATGGCATGAAAGCCGTGACCGACACCGGCGCGATCGAGAAAGCGCTGGACGAGCTGATGGAAGCCAATCCGGGCCAAGTCGAAAAGGCCAAGGTCAATGCCAAGCTTGCGGGCTGGTTCACCGGCCAAGTGCTGAAGGCGACCGGCGGCAAAGCCGACCCGGCTGTCGTCAACAAGATGGTGGCGGATAAGCTGGGTCTCTAACCCAAAGCCCATCCCCGGACACAAGCAAACGCCGCCCCGTCAAACGGGCGGCGTTTTGCTTTGGCGCTTTGTTTGTGGTGTGGTTCGGAGCTGTGGTTCGGGCTAAGAAAAAGGGAGCCCTCAGGCC
>DALYSR010000007.1:0-50577 GCA_031991825.1 Paracoccaceae bacterium | reverse complement strand
AGCGACAGATAGGTGATGGCAACCACCACCCCCCCCACGCCCAAGGCATTGGCCATGCCCGCGCTCATCCCGCCCGCCAGCAGCGTATCGGTCAGACGCACGCCCAAGGTCGCGCCCGAAAACGCCCCCGACAAGACGCCGACCAAAGTGATGCCGATCTGCACCGAGGACAGGAAACGGCCCGGATCTTCCGCCAGCTTCAGCGCGATTTCCGCGCCGGTTGACCCCTTTTCGGCCAGCACTTTCAACCGCGCCCCGCGCGCCGAGACGATCGCCAATTCAGACATTGCCAGCAACCCGTTCAAAAGGGTCAGCACCACAACGATTGCGATTTCAAAAAACATTAACGCAGCCGATCACAAGAGGGTCGAGGGATTATGCACGGAACAGGCCGAAGCCCAAGGCCGGACTTCAGGAGAAGGCGTGAACGATCACGAAGATAAGGGCCTTCATGAAGGCAAATAGCACGCCATAGACGATAACCAGCGATCCCAGGCCCACCAAAGCGCCCAGCAATATCCACAGCCCGTCCTTTTCCAACAACCCCAGCGCCATCAGGCTGATCGCCAAGGCGGGAAGCATATTGCCCAAGGGAATAGGCAGGACCAAGACGATGGCCAAGATCAGGCACAAGGCGCCGATCACCCGCTCGGCGGGGGGGGATGTCACCCACAACCAGCGCGGCACCAGCAGCCGTTCGGCCCGATTCAGCCAAGGCGATATTCTGGCGATCAGCTTGGCCATATCCTCGCGCTGCATGGCGCGGTTGGAAATGAAGCCGGGCAGCCAAGCGGCACGGCCCAGCATCAACTGGAAGGTCAGGTAAAGAAGCGGCAGCCCCAGAATGGCCGAGGTGCCCGGCAAAGCGGGCAGCGCATTGGGCAAAGAAAAGATCAGCAGCATCGCGCCGAAGGCACGGAATTTCAGGTTCTGGACCAGATCGCCAACAGAAACGCGGCTGCGAGTTGTGTCATTGGCCAATTCTTCCAAGACCGCAGTCAGCTTGCGCGGAGGATCGGTTTCGAATGTCCGGCGACGGGACCCTGCCTTTTCGGCTGAAGCGTCACCATCTTCCGTGCTCGATACAGCGGCGCTTTGCGGCACCGGCTGCGGGGCGTCGCCTGAGGCGGCGGTCGGCCTGTCGTTCATTCCCTTGCGCCCGCCATGGCAGGCGCCTCCATAAGTAGTGGTCTGTGCCGAGTCCGACCTTAACGAACCGCTGCCGACAAGGTCAACCGCTCGCTCGGCGTTTTTGCCTGACAATCGCGTCAAAGCTTCCCTCGCCGCAATGGCGGCAAAGCTCCCCTCGCCGCAAGGACGGCAAAGGGCAAGCTTGATTATTGCGCAGGTTTGGGCTGCGGGGCGTCCCCCGCAGGGCTGGCGTCGAAATCCGAAGCCGGATCGCCGTCTTTTTGGGCATCTTCCGCTTCGGCAATGGTTTCCAAGGCGGCCAGATCGGCTTGGGAGGGCGCGGCCCAAGGGGCAGCCCCCTGCCCGTCTTCCAGTTCCATATGGTCACGGTGCAAGGCGGTGCGGCCAAGGATCATCAGGGTGACCGGCGTGGTGATCATGATGAAAGCTCCGATCACCAGATCATGCAGCACCGGATATCCCGCACTATAGGAATAGAACAGGATCGAAGCGATCAGGATGCCGGCCGTGCCCCAGCTGCTGCCCAAGGTCGGTGCGTGGATACGGTCGTAAAAGCTGCGCAGCCGCGCCAAGCCCAAAGCGCCCAGCATGGTCAAGGTCGCGCCAAAGATCAGGAAGAACGCGATCGGCACCGCCAACCACATCGGGATATGGCTAAAATCGGTCATTCGATCACCTCGCCGCGCATCAGGAATTTCGCCATGGCGACGGTGCTGACAAAGCCCAGTATGGCGATGACCAGCGAGGCCTCGAAGAAGAAACTGGTCCCCAGCCGCATCCCCGAGACGATGAACAGCAGCATGATGGTCAGATAAAGCGTATCCGCCCCCAGCACGCGATCTTGCGCGCGCGGACCGCGATACAGCCGATAGGTGGCACAGCAGGCGGCGATCGCCAGCATGATCTGCGCATAGGTCAGCGCGATCGTCAACAACAAGGATGGCGTCATGCAAAGCCCTCCAACAACAAAGCCTCATAGCGATTGCGGATCAGGTCGCGCCATTCGTCTTCATCGATCAGATCGAAGACATGAAGCAACAAGATGCCGCTTTCGGAATCATATTGCAGCCAGGCGGTCCCCGGCGTGGCAGTCACCGCCATGGCCAGCAAGGACAGCGCCGCCGGATTTTTCAGCCGCAGCTGAATGCGCACGAAGCCCGACTTGCGGCTGCCATGACGACCATTGGTGAGGATCAGCCATGCGACCGCCAAGTTCGACCGGATGATGTCATAGCTGAGGATCGCAGTCAGTTTCAGCAAGGGCAGGATCCGCACCATGCCTGATTTGGGCGCATCCAAAGCCGCAAAGGACCAGACGGCGAGCGATGCGAATACCACCGCCAAGATCAAATTGCCCAAGGAAAACTTGGTCAACAGCATCCACATTACAATCAAGGCGAGCAGCAGGAAGGGGCGGGAAAGGATCGTCTTCATCCGTTATTGCCTCCTGTTGCGGGCTGCGGATCTTCTTCATCTGGATCGGCGGTGGGGCCTGCGGCGGCAGGTGGCACGCCATCGCCATCCTCCTGCTCGCTCGCCTCGGAGGGGACCACGCCATCGGGAGCGGGGTTTTCCATCGGCACGGCATCTGCCGGTGGCGCCGTTTCCGGCACGACCGGATCGGGAAGCGCGGGGTCCAGCACGGCAGGTGCCTCGACCGGTTCTTCCTGCGATGCCGGAGCTTCCGGCGACTTGGTTTCAGCGGCGCGCGCTTCCACATCATCCGCGGTTTCGACCGTGCGCGGCGCCCGAATGACGCCGTCGGTATAGATCAGCGGACGGTGCAAGGCCCGTGCCGTCGCATCCATGTAACGCAATACCGGCTGCGCCTCGACCGACAGGAACAGCAACATCGCCACCAGCAAGACCACCGGCCCCGTTTCCAGCGCAAGGATCTTCGGCGTGTGGCTATCGGATGCCCAGAAGGTCTGGATCCCGACACGGATCAGGCCCAACAGCGTGGCCAAGCCGCCAAGGATCAGGATCACCGCGAAGGCCCAGACCACCCAATGCGGCACGCTTTCGACGCGGAACGCCGATTGCAGCATGGCGATCTTGCCGATAAAGCCCGGCAAAGGCGGCAGGCCTGCCAGCACCAGAAGACAGGCGCCGAAACACAGCCCCAGCACCGCCATCGTGCCCGGCAGCGCCAGACCTTCGGGCTGCATGTCGTCTTCGCGGTCGTCCAGACCATAGGCGTCGGCGGTCAGCGCCAGCATAGCGGCAATACCGCCTTCGTCACGGCTCATGGGTTCGATCAGCAGGAACAAGGCGCTGGTCGCCAAGGTCGAGCCCAGCAGATAATACAGCGCCCCCGCCAGCATCGACGGACCACCGCCTGCCAGCGCAAAACCGGTCACCGCCAGCACCGTGCCCGACGAGACCAGCACCAGATGCGCCGCCATCCGGCCAAGCCCTTGCGATGCCAGCACCCCAAGGAAGCCGAAGACGATGGTGGCAAGCCCTGCCCCGATCAAGGCCCATGAGGCATAGCCTGCCAAGGCCCCCGTTTCGGGACCGAAGACCAACATGCTCAGGCGTAGGATGATATAGATCCCCACCTTGGTCATGATCGCGAACATCGCCGAAACCGGAGCGGCAGCCGCCCCATAAGCGGTCGGCAGCCAGAAGGACAGCGGCCAGATACCCGCCTTGATCAGGAAGGCCACCCCCAAAATCCCTGCACCCGCAAGGAAATAGGGCTGGTCCGCTTCCGGCAAAGCCGCAGCCAAGCTGGCAAGATGCGCCATGTTCAGCGTGCCGGTGATGCCATAGATCAAGCTGACCCCGATCAAGAACAGCAGCGAGGCCGTCAGGTTGATCGCGATGTAATGCAGCCCTGCCCGCACCCGCAACTGCCCCGAGCCATGCAGCAGCAAGCCGTAGGACGCCGCCAGCAGAACCTCGAAGAAGACGAACAGGTTGAACAAATCACCGGTCAGGAAAGCCCCGTTCAGACCCATCAGCAGGAACTGGAACATCGAATGGTAGTATTGGCCCTGACGATGCCAGCCCGCGCCGGAATACAACAGCGCCGGAATCGCCAGCAGCGTGGTCAGCACCAGCATCATCGCCGACAGGCGGTCGATCACCAGCACGATGCCGAAGGGCACCCCCCAATCCGACAGCAGATAGAAGCCGATGTCATTGCCGCCCGACAAGGCATTGCCTTTGGAACGGTTCAGCAGCTCGAAGGCCACCACCAGCATGGCAAAAGCCGATGCCAAGGAAATGGCCAGCTTCGCGCGACGCTGACGGTCATCATACAGCAGCATCAAGGCGCCGGCGAAGAACGGGATCAGGATCGGGGCGATAATCAGGTGTTCGGGTTGGATAGTCATTGGTCTTCCCCCGAGCTGGTGGGGCGCTCGGTGCCGTCAACATGGTCGGTGCCGGTCAGGCCACGCGAAGCAAGCATGACGACAAGAAACAAAGCCGTGGTGGCGAAGCTGATAACGATCGCCGTCAGCACCAAGGCCTGCGGCAGCGGATCGGCATAGGTGCTGGGATCAATCACCCCCGCCTTCGACATGATCGGCGGCTTGCCCACCGTCAAACGGCCCATCGAGAAGATGAACAGGTTGACGGCGTAAGACAGCAGGCACAGCCCCACGATCACTTGGAAGGTGCGCGGACGCAGCAAGAGCCAGATGCCCGATGCGCCCAAAACCCCGATGGCCAGCGATAAGACGAATTCCATTACAGCGTCTCCTTCGCGGCAGCGGTCGTGGCCAAGCCATCCGGCGCGTCTTGTTCACGCAGACGGGCCGAACGCAGCGACTGGTGGGCAATCGCGATCAGCATCAGCACGGTCGCACCCACGACCAAGGCGAAGACGCCAAGATCGAACAACATCGCGGTCGCCGCAGGCACTTTGCCCAAAAGCGGCAGGTCGATATATTGCGCATGCGCGGTCAGGAACGGATAGCCGAAGGCGAAGGCGCCCACACCGGTCACCCCCGCGATCAACAGCCCGAAGCCCATCCAGCGGATCGGCAACACGGTGATCCGCGCTTCGACCCAACGGACATCATTGCCGATATATTGCAACATCAAGGCAATCGCGAAGGTCACCCCCGCCGAGAAGCCGCCACCGGGCAAGTCATGGCCGCGCATGAACAGATAGGCCGCCAGCATGATCATCGCCGGGAACAGCCAGCGCATGATGACCACAGGCACGAACAGGAAGTCTTTGACTTCAACCTTCTGCTGTTCCGGACGCCCACGGCTTTCGACAGCCGGACGGAAACGACGCAGCAGGCCGAATACGGTCAGGCCCACAATCGCCAGAACCGTGATTTCGCCGAAGGTATCGAAGGCGCGGAAGTCGACCAGGATGACGTTCACCACATTGGTGCCGCCGCCTTCCTTATAGGCATTGGCCAAGAACCAGTTGCCGACATTGCTCAACGGCGCCGGACGAGTCATCACCAGATAGGAGACGGCCGCCATGCCAAAGCCTGCGATCAGCGCCACGAAGAAGTCGCGCAAACGACGGCTGCGGACGCGGAAGCTTTCGTCATCGGCGAATTTCTCGTTCCGCTTCGGCAGCCAACGCAGGCCCAAGAGCAAAAGAACCGTGGTCACGATTTCCACCAAGATCTGCGTCACCGCCAGATCCGGCGCCGAGAACCACGCAAAGGTCAGACAGGTCACGATCCCCGCCCCGCCCAGCAAGGCCAGCGAGGCGAAGCGGTGATATTTCGCCTGATAGGCGGCCCCCATCGCACAAGCGCAACCAACCACCCACATCAGCGCGAATGCAGGGTTCAGCTCATTGCCGATCACCACATCGCCATGACGCAAGAAGCCCCATAGCGGCAACATGACCACCGCGATCGCGATCACCACCACCGTGCGCAATTGCGGCTGCAAGCGTTCCGTGCCCAAGGCCGAATGCAATCTGCGCGGCATCACCCAAGACAGTTCCAGCAGCAGCTTTTCATAAACGCGTTGCGCGCGCAGGCGCCAGAACAGCGGCGGGCCTTCGGGGCCTTCGGCGACGGTACGCGCGCCAAGGACATACAAGAAGGTGCCCACGACCATGGCCATCACGCTCATCATCATCGGCGCGTTCCAGCCGTGCCAGATGGCAATATCCATATGCGCCATGTCGCGTCCCACCACAGCGCGGGCAGCAATGTTCAGGATGCCGGCAAAGGTTTGCGGCAGAATACCCACGACCAAGCAGACCAGCACCAGAAATTCGACCGGACGGCGCATCCAAGGCGACGGCTCATGCGGGGTTTTCGGCAGATCCACCGGCGGCGGGCCGAAGAAGACCGTGTGGATGAAGCGCAAGGAATAGGCGACCGAGAAGATGCTCGCGAAGATGGCAAGATAGGGCAGCGAATTGTCAAGCCAGGTGCCGTTGTGCCAATCGACCGCTTCGGCGAAGAACATCTCTTTGGACAGAAAGCCGTTCAACAAGGGCACCCCCGCCATCGCGGCCGATGCCACGATCGCCAGCGTGCCGGTCATCGGCATATAGCGCATCAACCCGCTCAGGCGCCGCATGTCCCGCGTGCCGGTTTCGTGGTCGATGATCCCCGCCGCCATGAAGAGCGATGCCTTGAACACGGCGTGGTTGGCCAAGTGGAATATCGCCGCCAAAATGGCCGCATCGCTGCCGATACCGGCCAGCGCCGTGATCAAGCCCAAATGGCTGATCGTCGAATAGGCCAGCAAGCCTTTCAGATCATGACGGAACAGGGCGATCATTGCGCCGATCACCAGCGTCGCGGTCCCCGTGCCTGCCACCAGATAGAACCACAATTCCGTATTGCCCAAAGCAGGCGAGAAGCGGATCAGCAGGAAGACACCCGCCTTCACCATGGTCGCGGAATGCAGATAGGCCGATACCGGCGTCGGCGCGGCCATGGCACCGGGCAGCCAGAAATGGAACGGGAATTGCGCCGATTTGGTGAAAGCGCCCAAAAGGAACAGGATCAGGATCGGCACATAATAAGGGCTGTCGCGCAGTTGATCGCCTGCCGCCAGAACACGGTCGATGTCATAGCTGCCGACTTCACGGCCGATCAGCAGCATCGCCACCATCAGGCACAGGCCGCCGATGGCCGTGATCACCAAAGCCTGCCGCGCGCCATCGCGTGCCGCCTGACTTTGATACCAATAGCCGATCAGCAGGAAGGAAATGACCGATGTCAGTTCCCAGAAAACGACCAACATCAGGATATTGCCCGACAAAAGCACACCCAGCATCGCGCCCGTGAAGGCCATCAGGAAGGCATAGAACCGCGGCACCGGATCGTTTTTGGACAGGTAATATCGCGCATAGATGACGACCAAGATGCCGATCGAGAGCACAAGGCCGACAAACAGCCATGAAAACCCATCCATCCGGAAGCTAAGGTTCAGCCCCAATGACGGCACCCAGTTCACCCAAGCGCGCAGCACACGCCCGCTTTGGATGGCCGGAGAGGCAAGACCTACAAGGCCCAGACCACATAGCAGAACAAGGCCCGAAACCCAAGCCGCAGCATTACGCGCATAGACCGGGAGAGTGGCTGCGACGATTGCCCCGACAAAGGGCAACAGGACCAGGATCAGCACCAAATTCTGTTCGATCATACTCTTGACGGCACTCCGCTTCGGCTGGGATGTCAGGACGATCCGCAATTTTCAGATGCGGCGTCGCTCACTCTAAGAAAGCCTGCGGCGGCATGAAAACAATGTCTGGACCGATGATTTCAGAAAGACCCGCTTCCGCGCCGAAGATCAAGTGCTGCAATGGAAAGAAATTATCCTTTTGGACAAACAATTTCGTAAGAATTGGTAATATAGCGTCATCTCGGTACCGCAGCGGCCGAATGCGGGGTTTTGGCGGCTGGATCGCGGCGTTGCGACACCGGCCGCTCTGGCATCCGCCCTGCGTTGGGTGCAATAGAAAGCGCATAATGCCGCGCGCCGATATCGGCACGGGGACCGATCAGGGTGCGGGGGCGAAATCCCCTGTAAAGGTGCGGGGGCCCGCCCCGTGGGAGCCAGTCGATGATAGTTCAGACCGATGAGGAATTCGAAGCTTTGCGCCAGATCGGTCGGATCTGTGCCGATACGCTGCAGGCGATGCGCCTTGCGGTCGAACCGGGCATGACGACACAAGAACTGGACGATATCGGGCGCAGATTGCTGGATCAGGCCGGCGCGCTTTCCGCCCCCGAAAGCTGCTACAACTTCCCAGGGGCCACCTGTATCAGCATCAATGAAGAAGCGGCGCATGGCATTCCGGGGCCACGCGTGATCTTGACGGGCGATCTGATCAATATCGACGTATCGGCATCGAAAGACGGCTTCTTTGCCGATTGCGGCGCCTCGCAGCTGGTGGGCAAGGGGCATCCGATGGTCGAAGCCTTGGTCAAGGACGGGAAGCGCGCGATGAATATCGGGCTGAAAGAGGTGATGGCCGATGCGCCCTTGGCCAATATCGGCCGCGCGGTGGGGGCATTTGCGAAATCCAAAGGCTATAGCTTGGTGGAAAACCTATGCAGCCACGGCATCGGCCGCAGCCTGCATGAGGAACCCACCGAAATCCCGACATGGCCGGTGAAAAAAGATCGGCGCATCATCAGGCAGGGGCTTGTGCTGACGGTCGAACCTTTCCTGTCGCTGGGCGCCACTTGGGCCGATACCCGTGACGATGGCTGGACCCTTTACGGCGATCCCGAAGCGCCGGTGGTGCAGTTCGAACATACCGTCGTCACCGGCAAGAACGGCCCGATCATCCTGACCCTGCCATCGGGCGGCTGATCCCCCTATCGCTGGGGTTTCAGGCGGCTTAGGCTGGGACCTGACGACGGTTGCGTCACAACCTGCCCGCTTGCAAGGATCTTCCCGCGATGACCGATCCCGTTTACGCCTTCCCCCCCAAGCCCCAGACCAGCCTTGCCATCGCAGGCAGCGATGCCCGAGCGCCTGTGCGCCGCGTCTATTGCGTGGGGCGCAATTATGCCGATCACGCGCTGGAGATGGGCGGCGATCCCGGCCGCGAGCCCCCCTTCTTCTTCCAAAAGAACGCCGACAACCTGAACCAGAGCGGCGAGATGGCCTACCCATCGCAAACCGCTGATCTGCATCACGAAATCGAACTGGCGGTGGTTTTGCATTCGGGCGGGCGCGATATGGCTGCGGCGGCGGCGATGGCGCATGTCTATGGCTATGCGGTGTCGCTGGATATGACGCGGCGCGATTTGCAAGCCGCAGCCAAGACAGCGGGCCGTCCGTGGGAAGCGGCCAAAGCCGCCGAAGGTTCCGCCCCGATCGGCCTGATCCAACCCGCATCCACCTTGCGCCAAGACATCGCCAAAGCCGCAATCCGCTTGCAGGTGAACGGGACTGAACGCCAAAGCGCGCGGATCGATGCGATGATCTGGTCGATCCCCGAAATCATCGCCCATCTGTCGCAGCTTTTCACCTTGGCGGCAGGCGATGTGATCCTGACCGGCACCCCTGCGGGGGTCGCCGCTTGCAGGCAGGGCGACCGGCTTCATGGTGAAATCGACGGCCTGCCCGCTTTGGATCTGACCATTACCGCAGGCTGACCCCTGCCCATTTGGCCCAATAGGCGGTCTTGGGGCCGTCTTTTGGCATGGAAACCCCCTCTGCGCGGAAGGTCGCGCAAGCGTTAAGGGAACGGGGCTTGCCAATTCCCGATAGTTTTAATAGGAAATGCGCGTCAAGCCAATCGCCAGACGGAAACCCCTGCCCCATCCTAACAGCATGAGGGTGACGGCTTTGCCCGAAAGGTGAGTAGAATGTGTGATGCCCATATGCCCCGCCCCGATGCGCTCGCCGTGCAGGATCTGCAATTGGACGACACCGCCAAGGGCCTGCTGTCGCTGACCCGCCATTTCATGACCAGCTTCGCCGAGCCCGCAAGCCAAGCCTGGCAGATGGCTTTCGCGACTGCCCAAGAACGCTGGGGCGAAATCGAGGGGCCGCAGATGGCCATGACCTGTCTTGCGATGCTGCAATCTGTTCGGCGTATCCGCGCGGCCACCTTCCACTATTCCAACCCGTTGTGCCTGTCCTGCCGCGACTATCTGACGCCGGACGAGGCGGATATGATGGCGCTGCTGCAGGCGATGCGGCGCGACCGCACTGCCGCGTCGCGCGATTATCTGGCGCGGTTGACCGGCGGGCGGATGGATCCGGCGGTGATCACCCATGCTTTGGCCTTGGCCAAGCGGATGGGGCCCGCGCCTGCTTTGCGCCCCAGTCTGGTCGCACGCAGTCTGGTCGCGCGCAATCCGCCCCCCCTGCAGACGGATAGACAGCACGACGACAGCCCCCGCCAAACCCATCGCGGCCTTGCCATGCTGCACTAAGCTCGCGATAGTCCGCATGAAATTACCGATACGGGAAGCCTGACGATGATCACCACCGCGGCGCATTTCGCCACCGCCCATGGCGCGAAATACATGCAACAACTGTGCAAGCACCTTGGCCATAAGGTCGAGGTCGAGGTGCAGGACACCACCGCCAAAGTCGCCTTGCCGACCGGACAGGCGCTGTTCTGGGCCGATGAGACCGGCCTGAAGGTCGAAATCACCGCCGAGGATATTCCCGCGATCATCCAAGCCCGCTTCGTCATCGACAAGCACTTGGTGACCTTCGCCTTCCGCGATCATTTCTCGGGCTTTGCTTGGACGATCACCGCCTGATCCTAGGCGGGGCCGGTCAACGGCCCCCCTTAACGGCCCCGTTCAGCCTGGGACCATTCAGCGTGGCCCCGTTCAGCGTGATGCCGTCGGACGCGAGATGACATAGCTCATGCCGCCGACCATGATCGCGGCCACCAGCAGTCCTAGGCCCAAACCGGGCTGCACGCGCCAGTAAAACACCGCATAGCCGATGATACAGCCCCCCACTGCCGCGATCTTGCCGCGCAGCGGGATTGCGCCGTCATTGCGCCAGTCACGCAACATCGGCCCGAAGACCTTATGTTCAAACAGCCATGCCTCCAGCCGCGTCGAAGACCGCGCGAAACAGGCAGCTGCAAGGATCAGGAAGGGCACCGTCGGCAGCACCGGCAGGAACGCGCCGATAAAGCCCAATGCCACGAAGGCCAGGCCCAGAACCATATAGACGGCGCGCATCATCTTGATACCTCGGGGTTGCAAGGCCATGCGGGCCATGCGGAAATTTCAGCTGCGGCTATCTTAGCAAAATGCTTAGGAATGCAAAGGCCGCGCCGCAATTCGGCCTGCCACAATCGGACCGACCATGGAAAATACCAAGCAAAAGGCCATGGAAAGTTGCCCTTCCACGGCCTTCTTTGGCCTTTTGTGACGCAGTCGTGATGCCTTACGCCTAGCCGATATGGATCAGCGACTGGAACAGGCGCGGATCAAGGCTGGCGGTTGCAAAGGTCGCGCCATGGGTCAGCAGGCTGATCGCATCATGGCTATGCAGGCTTTCCTGATGGCTGGCGATCACGCGGAAATCGCCGATCCGCCCATCCGATTGCAGCGCGGCACAGAAGCTGCGCGCGGCATCTTCGACGAAGATCGGATTGGCCCCGTTCAACTCGGCGAAGGCCTGTTCGTCTTCGCGTTTGACCATCACCTGCGTTTCGGTGATCACGCCCTTGCGCGCCAGCTCGACCAGCTCTTCGAAGCTAAGATCGCCCTGCACCACGACAGACAGCCGCGCGACTGACCGCTGCGAATGCGGCGTCGCCATTTGGTTGCGGAAACGACGCGCATGTTCCGACAATTCGGTCGAACAGGGGCAAGTCGAGGAATAGACGTAGTCCAGATGCATGATCCGCAGCCGCTGTCCGGCCTGTTCGACCAGTTCCAGCGCCACGTCGTAATATTGCCAACCCTCCAGACCCGAGCGCAGCGATTGCAACCGCATCGGATAGGCAAAGCGCAGCTGCAGCCGCGCATCGAAGCTGCCCAGATCCTGTTTATAGGCATCCAGCACCGCCTCTACTGCGCCAAAGCCAAAGGTCTGATCGGCATGGGCATAGAAGGACCGCATGATGCGGCTCATATTGATGCCCTTCTGTTCCGCTTCTAGGCTGACGGAACCGGATACCGAAGTTTCCAGCTGCACAGGCGAGCCGTCGCGGCGCAGATAGGTCAGCGGCAGGCGGAAATTCGAAATCCCCACATGCTGAATGCGCGTCTTGGCACCCACGATCAGGCTGGCAGGGCCGTTTTGCAGATCGGGCAAGGTGTCGCGATAGACTTCGTCCGCACGGAATTCCACCGGATAGTCGCGCGACAGGTTGGGATAAGCGTTCGGGCCTTCCGGCAGACCAACACAGGACAAATCAAGCGCGCGCTGGTCTTCAACCGATGCCGTGTTACGCCAAGCCCGCAACAGGGCAAGGGCCGCCTCAGCCTGTTCCAGGCTGGGATTGGCATCGGATTGGCCATCAATATCGGCCGGTTGACCATACATCGAAATAGCCCCTTCCGGTTCCAGCAGCGCAGGGAAATGGCGGCTGCCTTCAATGTCAACAGGTAACGCGACAAAAATACGTCGCAGCAACATCCCTATACTTAAAGCAGATCATAGCTGCTGATAATACTTGCAGAAAGCGAATTCTTAAGTCGCGCCCCCAAATAATAGGAGGCGCGATTTTGTGTCATGACTTCGGCAGGCGCCGACGACCCGTCAGCCTGACTGACTTACCGCATCAAGCCTTATCAAGAGCTTGAAGCAGATCCGCCACCAGATCATCCGCATCTTCCAAACCGACCGAGAAGCGGATCAGGCCCGGCGTGATGCCATTTTCGACTTTCGCATCAGCCGAAAGGCGCTGGTGAGTCGTGGTTGCCGGATGGGTCGCAATCGACTTCGCATCACCAAGGTTGTTCGAAATCTTGGCGATGGTCAGGGCATTCATGAAGCGGAAAGCCGCCTCTTTGCCACCCTTCAGATCGAAGGTCACGATGGTCCCGCCCGCGCCGGTCTGTTCCATCGCCAGCTGATGCTGCGGATGGCTCGGCAGGCCCGGATAGATCACGGTCGCCAGCTTTTCATGGCCTTCCAACGCCTCGGCGATGCTCTGCGCGCTTTCGGTCATCTGACGGCAGCGCAGGTCCAATGTCGCCATGCCGTTCAGCATCAGCCAGGCATTGAACGGGCTGATCGCGCAGCCGGTATGTTTCAGATAGGGTTCGGCCACCTTGCGGATGAAATCGCGGCTGCCGCAGATCACGCCGCCAAGCGCACGGCCTTGGCCGTCGATATGTTTGGTCGCCGAATAGACGACCACATCGGCCCCCAGCTCGACCGCGCGCGAATAGATCGGCGTGGCGAAGACGTTATCGACGATCACCAATGCGCCAACCGCATGGGCGATTTCCGCCACGCCACGGATGTCGATCAGTTGCAGCGTCGGGTTCGACACGGATTCGAAGAACACGGCCTTGGTATCGGCGCGCACGGCCGCGCGCCAAGCATCCAGATCGGTGCCGTCGATGAAGGTAACTTCGACGCCGAAACGGCCAAGAATATCTTCAAGGATATAGGTGCAAGAGCCGAACAATTGCTTGGACGACACCACATGATCGCCCGATTTCAGCAGGCAGGTCAGCGCGCCGTTGACCGCGGCCATGCCCGATGCGGTGGCGAAAGCGTCTTCGGTGCCTTCAAGGGCTGCGATGCGCTCTTCGAAGGATCGCGTCGTCGGATTGCCGTAGCGGGCATAGACGAATTCGTCGTCTCCGGCTTTGATGAAGCGTTGCTCTGCCGATTCAGCGTCGGGATAAGCGAACCCTTGGGTCAGGAAAATAGCTTCCGCCATTTCACCATACTGGCTGCGGCGCGAGCCCTCATGCACAAGCTTCGTGCGCGTTTTCCATGCGTTGGTCATTTGCAGCGGTCCCCTTCGGCCAAGAAAAAACCCCGAAACCGGAAAGGCTTCGGGGAATATCCCTGACCTTTTTAGCGGTTTGTTTAACGTGGCCCGCAATCCGGTAACAAAGCGCCACGGCCAGCGGCATACGCCTTTGGCACAGAAGGGTCAAGCGTCAGGGACGCAAGGCAAAGGAAAGATTATTTCGTTTTCTCTTCCTGTTTCTGTTCGATCAGATAACCGGACAGTGCGTAAATTTGATACCAAAGGAAAAGCATCAAAGCGATCGGCATCGCGAAGGTTTCCAGCTTTACCCACATATCGGTCGACATATTGCGCCAGATCAGCTCGTTGGCGATAGCCAATGCGATGAACATGCCGGTCAGGCGCTTGGTCAGGATCATCCAGCCCGCGCGCTGCATCGGCAGGAATTCGCCCAGCACGACCTGCAGCCAGCTTTGGCCCCGCGCAAGGCCGATCAGCAGCAGCGCCGCCATGAAACCATAGACGATCGATGTCTTCATCTTGAAGAAGCGTTCATCGTTGAAATAGGCGGTCAAGCCCCCGAAGAAGATCACCATGAAGGCGGTGAACAGCTGCATCCGGCTGATCTTGCCCGACAGCCCCCACAGCATCAGCATCGCGACCAGCAGGATCGGGATGAAGATCAGCGCCGCGACGATGAAGCCCGAATATTCGATGCCGCCCAGCGTATAGGTGTGCTCCTTGATCTTCGTATAGATCAGGAAGAAGGCGATCGTCGGCCCCAGTTCCAGAACCTGTTTCAAAAGGCCATTGATCTTGCGTTCAGCCATAGCTTTCGCCCTTTCAAGCGGCCCGCGCTCTTCGCCAAGCGCGGGATGGAAATTGATGCAAAGCGCGTGGGGATCAGCGATCAGCGATCCGAACCGACCAGCGCGCGGGCAAATTCGTCGGGATCGAAGGGCGAAAGATCGTCGATCTGTTCGCCCACGCCGATCGCATGGATCGGCAGACCGAATTTGTCGGCCAGACTGACCAAGACGCCGCCCTTAGCGGTGCCGTCCAGCTTGGTCATCACCAGACCGGAGACATCCGCGATCTTGCGGAAGATTTCGACCTGAGCCACCGCGTTCTGCCCCGTCGTCGCATCCAGCACCAACAAGGTGTTATGCGGCGCGCTCGGGTCGACCTTGCGGATGACGCGAACGATTTTCGCAAGCTCTTCCATCAGATCGGCGCGGTTTTGCAAGCGGCCCGCGGTGTCGATCATCAACAGATCCGCCCCCTCTGCCTGCGCTTTGGTCAAAGCGTCAAAGGCAAGGCTGGCAGGATCGGACCCTTCCGGCGCGGTCAGCACCGGCACGCCCGCACGGTCGCCCCAGATTTTCAGCTGCTCGACCGCTGCGGCACGGAAGGTATCGCCTGCCGCGATCACCACCGTCTTGCCCGCCGCCTTGAACTGGCTGGCCAGCTTGCCGATGGTCGTGGTCTTGCCCGAGCCGTTCACCCCCACCACCAGCACCACTTGCGGCTTTTGCGGGTAAAGCGGCATCGGCTTGGCGACCGGCGTCATGATCCGCGCCACCTCATCCGCCAAAGCATTGCGCAATTCGCTGGCCGAGATACGCTTGCCGAAACGGCCTTCCGCGATATTGGCCGAAACCCGCATCGCGGTTTCAACGCCCATATCCGAGCGGATCAGCAATTCCTCAAGGCTTTCCAGCATCTCGTCGTCCAGCACGCGGCGCGGCTCTTCGGGCTGGGCGGGACGCGCGCCGAACAGACGACCCAAGAGGCCGGGCTTTTCCTTTTCCGGCTCCGGCGGCTGGACAGGCTGCTGAACGGCAGCCGGTGTCGGCGGGGTCACGACGTCAGGCGTCGCCACCGGCGCCGCAGGGGCGAGCGGTGCGGCCTGCACAACAGGTGCCGTCGGCACCACGGGAGCTGGCGTATCGACCGGCGCTTGCACCACCGGCGGGGTGGGCAATTCGCGCGCTGCGGGCGTGCTCAAAGCCTGATCGGGCGCAGGCTCGGGCGTCGGGACCGCAGCTTCGGCCACAAGGGCATCAAGCCCCTCGGCGATCTGGTCCGACGACCGGAACATCCGGTCCTTAAGCTTTTTGAAGAAAGACATATGCAGCGCCTCGGGAGTTTTGCCTCGGGAATTTGGCTTTGTTCCCAAGTAATGCCTTTGGCCAGCCATGGGAAGACCCTGCACCATCGGGGGCCAAAATGCCCTAGATTTGGCCGTATTTGGCGCTAATCTGACCCGATGACGGGATCGGGCACACGGCAATACCTGACGATGGCGGCTTTCGGGACAATCACTTTGGCCCCCTTGGCGCTATTGCTGGCAGGCGCGCTGACCCAAGACGCTTGGATTTGGCTGGGGCTTGGCTTTGCCTATATGGGCGGACTGGTCACGCTGTTCGACCAAGTGACCCCGCATGCGGCGCGCGCGCGCGCAGGGATCGCCCCGACGGATGGGGAATTTCCCGCCAGTGACGCGCTGCTTTGCCTGATCGCGCTGGGGGCCTTGGGGCTGATGGGAGTGGCTGTCTGGGCAATCTGCGGGCCAAACCTGACGCTATGGCAAAAGTTGGCCTTGGGGACGGCTGTGGGGTTGTGGCTGGGACAAGTCGCGCATCCTTGCGCGCATGAGCTGATCCATCGCGGCAGTCGTGGGCTGTATCGCTTGGGGGTGGCGCTCTATGCGGCAATGCTGTTCGGCCATCACGCCAGCGCGCATCGGCTGGTGCATCACCGCCATGTCGGCACGCCGCTGGACCCTTACAGCGCCAAGGCGGGCTTGGGCTTCTGGCGCTTTGCGCCCCGCGCATGGCGGCAAGGCTATCGGGCGGGCAAGCGGGCCGAAGATGATCTGCGCGCCAGAAGGGCGGATCGGCGGGGCCTGCATCCCTATCATGCCTATGCCGTGATATCGCTGCTGGCTTTGGCGGCGGGCTATGCCTTGGGCGGATGGCTTGGCGTGCTGGTCTGGGGCCTGATCTCCGCCCATGCGCAACTGCAGCAATTGCTGGCGGATTACGTGCAGCATTACGGCTTGCGGCGCGCGATGCAGGCGGATGGTCGATACGAGCCGGTCAATGCACGACATTCGTGGAACAATCCGCAATGGCTGACCGCGCGCCTGATGCTGAACGCGCCGCGCCATTCCGACCACCACAGCCACCCGTCCCGCCCCTATCCCGCGCTCGGGATCGGAGCGGATGCATCGCAATTGCCATGGCCGCTGCCGATGGCCTGCACCTTGGCGCTGTGGCCCGCGCTGTGGCATCGGCTGATGCGACCCAAGCTGCAGATGCTGGACCGCGAAAGGACATGACATGCGCGCAGCCCTGCTGATCCCCTCCCTCGCGCTGATCTGGGCGGCGACGGCGCAAGCCGAAGCCCCGCCGCTGGGGGCGGATGCCTTCAACCACGCCACATTGGGCTTCACTCTGGGCTATAGCCATTCCGGCCAAACCTATGGCCATGAACAATATCTGCCGGACCAGCGTGTCATCTGGGCCTTTAGCGATGAAGACTGCATGACCGGCCGCTGGCAGCAACAAGGCGATCAGATCTGCTTCACCTATGACCGCGAAGGCCCTGTGCAATGCTGGCGGTTCTGGCTGGAGGGCGGCAAGCTGGTCGGACGCTATGGCGATGACCCGCCGGGCAACGAGTTGTATGAAACATCCCGCAGCCCCAAGCCTTTGGCCTGTGCGCCCCCCGATGTGGGAATGTGATGTAGGGATGTGAAGTAGGGATGCAAGGCCCGACGCGCGGGCCTTGAGCTGCAAGCTTAGAACAAAGAACCCTGTTCGGGTTCGGGCGCCGTTTTGGGCTTGGCCGCGCGTTTGACGGGCTTTTCCGCCGCTGGCGCTGCACCCGACGCAGAGGGTGGCGCGGATGGCCCAGCGCCGCCCTCGGCCCCAAGCCGCAAGGACCCGTCGTGGAATTCGATGTCGATGACCGTCGCTTTCGCCGCATCCACGGTGGAAGTCACCACCGCCCCGTCACCACGCACCACGGCAAAGCCGCGCTTCAGGGTTTCCTGATAGCCCAAGGTCTGGCGGGTGCGATCCAATGCGTCCAACCGGCGCGACAGGGTTTCAAACCGCGCCGCAGGGCCTGCGTCCAACCGCGCCGCAAGTTGTGCAAGCTGGGCTTGCCCGTCCCTTTGCTGTCGGGCTTGATCAGCGATCAACCGCCCCAAGGCAGGCGCCAGCCGCGAGGCCCATTTGTCATAGGCCGAATGGCGGCCATCCAAGGCCCGCGTCAGGCGCGCGTCCAAAGCATCAGCGCGGGCGGCCAAAGCGCTGCCGCGACGATCGGTCAACGCCAGCAGGCT
Organism: Paracoccaceae bacterium; assembly: GCA_031991825.1. Classification (GTDB taxonomy): domain Bacteria; phylum Pseudomonadota; class Alphaproteobacteria; order Rhodobacterales; family Rhodobacteraceae; genus Pseudotabrizicola. The sequence goes on along the minus strand of DALYSR010000007.1, from coordinate 32,254 downwards.
TTGCGGCGTCAATCGCGCCGCGCCGCGTTCGAACACTCCGCGCTTGCGGCTGACAGCCAGTTGCAAGCCGCCCGACAGCCGCCCCAAGGCCGCATCAAGGCGCTGGGCGGGGGTGGCAAGCAGGGTTTCCGGACGCGGCAAAGCGCGCGAGACATCCCGCAGCCTTTGTCCACGACGCAAGATCGCCTGCCCCGCCGCTTGCGCCTGACGTGCCCCCAAGGTGTCCAGGAAGGACAACAGCTCCAACCGCACCGGCACGGCCATCTCTGCCGCGGCGGTCGGCGTCGGCGCGCGACGGTCCGAGGCATAATCGATCAGCGTGGTATCGGTTTCGTGGCCCACGGCGGAAATCAGCGGGATGCGGCTGGCCGCAGCCGCGCGCACCACGATTTCTTCGTTGAAGCCCCACAGGTCTTCCAACGAGCCACCGCCCCGTGCCACGATCAACAGATCGGGACGCGGGATCGGGCCGTCCACCGCTAACTCATTAAACCCGCGAATAGCCGCCGCGACTTCCCCTGCCGAAGCCTGCCCCTGCACGGCCACCGGCCAGATCAGCACATGACGCGGGAAGCGGTCGCGCAGGCGATGCAGGATATCGCGGATGACCGCGCCCGATGGCGATGTGACGACACCGATCACGCGGGGCAGATAGGGAATGGCCTTCTTGCGGGCATCGTCGAACAGACCTTCGGCCTGCAAAGCCGCGCGACGCTTTTCCAGCATCGCCATCAAGGCGCCCGCCCCCGCAGGCGCCACATCTTCGACGATCAGTTGATATTTCGACTGGCCGGGGAACGTGGTCATCTTGCCGGTGGCGATGACTTCCATGCCTTCCTCGGGGCGGACCTGCATCTTGGCGACCTGACCCTTCCACGAAATCGCGGCGATGACCGAGCGGTCATCCTTCAGGTCGAAATACAAATGCCCCGATGCCGGACGCGAGACGCGACCGATCTCGCCGCGCACGCGGACAAGGCCGAATTCCCCTTCGATCACGCGCTTTACCGCACCAGAGAGTTCGGTGACGGTAAACTCAGGGCTATTCCCCTGCGGCATGTGATCGTCTTCAAACAAGTCCATTATGCTTGCCTCCTGCGTAAGCGGACCTTATGACGCCGAGAAACGAAGGCCAAGAGGGCGTTTTTTCATGAATATCCTGATCCTCGGCAGCGGCGGACGCGAACATGCGTTGGCTTGGGCTGTAAAGCAGAACCCCAAATGCGACCGCCTGATCGTGGCGCCCGGCAATGCGGGCATTGCCCAAATCGCAGAAGTTGCCGCCTTCGACACCCTTGACGGCGCGGAAGTGGTGAATTTCTGTGGCGAAAACGCCATCGATTTCATCATCATCGGCCCCGAAGCGCCTTTGGCCGCCGGTGTGGCCGATGCCTGCCGCGAGGCGGGTATCCTGACCTTCGGCCCCTCTGCTGCTGCAGCGAAGCTGGAAGCGTCGAAAGGCTTCACCAAGGAAATCTGTGACGCCTGCGCGGCCCCCACCGCCGGTTACGCGCGTTTCGACACTGCTGACGCGGCGCGCGCCTATGTCATCGCAAATGGTGCGCCCTTGGTGATCAAGGCCGATGGTCTGGCCGCTGGCAAAGGCGTCATCATGGGCATGACCCTTGAAGAAGCCTTGGCGGGCATCGACGAAATCTTCGGCGGCGCCTTCGGGGCGGCCGGTGCGGAAGTCGTCATCGAAGAATTCATGGAGGGCGAAGAGGCCAGCTTCTTCATCCTGTGCGACGGTGAAAACGCCTTGCCGATCGGCACCGCCCAGGACCACAAACGCGTGGGCGACGGCGATACCGGCCCTAATACTGGCGGCATGGGTGCCTATTCCCCTGCCCCCGTGCTGACCGATGCGATCCAGAAGCAAGCGATGGACGAAATCGTTCTGCCCACCATCCGCGAGATGGCGCGGCGCGGCACCCCCTATCAGGGCGTGCTCTATGCGGGTCTGATGATCAAGGACGGTGCCTCGCGTTTGGTGGAATACAACTGCCGCTTCGGCGATCCGGAATGTCAGGTTTTGATGCAACGTCTGGGCGCGCAGGCCTTGGACCTGTTGCTGGCTTGCGCCAAGGGCGAGCTGGATACCGCGCAGATCCATTGGGCCGATGACCACGCGCTGACCGTAGTGCTGGCCGCCAATGGCTATCCGGGCCATTACGAAAAAGGCAGCGTGATCCGTGGTCTGGATGCGATCCCCGCCACTTCCAGCCAGATGGTCTTCCACGCAGGCACATCTGCCAATAGCGACGGCCAGATCACGGCCACGGGCGGGCGCGTGTTGAACGTGACCGCACGCGGCGCCACGCTACATGAGGCGCAGAAAGCCGCTTACGCCATGGTCGATCAGATCGACTGGCCGGAAGGGTTCTGCCGCCGCGATATCGGCTGGCGCGCGCTGTAAAGCCGCGCCCTGACAGATCGGAAGCATCCGGATCGACGCAAGTTGATCCGGCATTTACCGTTTATTACCCCTAGGAGAGCATAAATTACGATTTCGCAGCCAATCGCGACATATTCGTAACACTGGGGCTTGCGCGCAAGTCACATCCCCCCTATGAAACCCCCCGATTGTTTTGGGGGCCGTGGGAGGGTTACCATGCCGCTTCTAGTGATGAAATTCGGCGGAACCTCTGTCGCAAATATCGAGCGTATCGAGAATGCGGCTAAGAAGGTTCAGCGCGAAGTCGAACGTGGCTATGACGTCATCGTCATCGTCAGCGCAATGTCGGGTGAGACCAACAAGCTTGTGGGCTTCGTTGAAGGCACTTCGAAACTCTATGATGCACGCGAATATGACGCGGTGGTGGCATCGGGCGAAAATGTCACCGCAGGCCTGATGGCCCTGCGGCTGCAGGAAATGGGTGTGCCCGCTCGGTCGTGGCAGGGTTGGCAAGTGCCGATCAACACCACCTCGGCGCATAGCTCGGCACGTTTCGTGTCGATCCCGCGCGACAATATCGACGCGAAATTCGCCGAAGGCTTCAAGGTCGCGGTTGTTGCAGGCTTCCAAGGCGTATCGCCCGAAGGCCGCGTGACCACCTTGGGCCGTGGCGGTTCGGACACCACGGCTGTGGCCTTCGCGGCAGCTTTCGGGGCGGAACGTTGCGACATCTACACCGATGTCGACGGCGTCTATACCACCGATCCGCGCGTGTCGAACAAGGCGCGCAAGCTGGACAAGATCGCTTTCGAGGAAATGCTGGAACTGGCATCCTTGGGCGCGAAAGTCCTGCAAACCCGTTCGGTCGAACTGGCGATGCGCTATAACGTGCGCCTGCGCGTGCTGTCCTCGTTCGAGGAAACCGACGAAAATTCTGGAACGCTTGTCTGCAGCGAGGAAGAAATCATGGAATCGAAAGTCGTCTCGGGTATCGCTTTCTCGCGCGAAGAAGCCAAGATCACCCTCTTCACCATCGAAGACCGTCCGGGTGTGGCTTCGGCCATCTTCGGCCCGCTGGCGGATGCCGGCGTGAACGTCGACATGATCGTGCAGAACATTAGCGAAAAAGACTATGACGAAGCCCATCCGGGTGCCGTCACCGACATGACCTTCTCTTGCCCGATCAATCAGGTTGAACGCGCGAAGAAGGCTTTGGAGGATGCGCAAGCTGCCGGCCTGATCAAATATGACGAGTTGATCATCGACACCGACGTGGCCAAGGTTTCGGTGGTGGGCATCGGTATGCGCAGCCATACCGGCGTTGCGGCACAGATGTTCTCGGCACTGTCGGCGGAAGGCGTCAATATCAAGGTCATCTCGACCTCGGAAATCAAGATTTCCGTGCTAATCGACCGAAAATACATGGAGCTCGCCGTGCAGGCGCTGCATGACGCCTTCGGACTTGAAAAGGCCTAATCGACACGCGCCCTTGCGGCCAAGTTGAACAGACCAGCGGTCCGGTGCGGCGTAAAGCCCCCGGGCCGTTTTCTTTTGCGCAAAACCTTGCGCATGGTGGAATTATTCCTGTGCGCGCAGCAATGGCTTTTGGATTTTGTCAGGGCTGTGCATTATCAAGGAATGGGCGCGGATAGCCTCGCGCCCGAAGCGGAGACAGGCATGAACGAGCGCACCGAAAGCGAGAGCCGCAAACTGTTGCGGCGCTTGCGCGACAGTCTGGCCACCACCGGTGGCGGTCAGGATCGTCTGGACCACATCACCCATCTGATCGCGGATTCCATGCGATCCGAAGTCTGTTCGATCTATCTGTTCCGCGATGCGGAAACCCTTGAGTTATGCGCGACCCAAGGCTTGAAGAAGGAAGCCGTCCACCAGACCCGCATGAAGCTGGGCGAAGGGCTGGTGGGTCGCGTGGCGCGCAGCAATGCCGCCGTCAATACCGCCGATGCGCCCTCCGAACGCGGCTTTCGCTATATGCCGGAAACGGGCGAAGAAATTTACTCCAGCTTCCTTGGCGTGCCGATCCAAAGGGTCGGCGAAAAGGTGGGCGTTCTGGTCGTGCAGTCCAAACAGGCGCGGCAATTTTCCGACGATGAAATCTATGCCTTGGAAGTCGTGGCCATGGTCTTGGCCGAGATGACCGAGCTGGGCGCCTTTTCATCCGACGACAATGGTGTGCGCATGAAGCACCGCCAGCCGATGCTGTTCCGTGGCACCGTCGGGCAGGAAGGCACCGCCGAAGGCCATGTCTGGCTGCACGAGCCGCGTGTGGTCGTCACCAATCCGATTGCCGATGATCCGCTGACCGAAATCGAACGCATCCGCGAGGCGGTCGGCCAATTGCGCGTGTCGATTGACGATCTGCTGAACGCCCAAAGTCTGGACAAGGATCAGGTGCAGGTCTTGGAAGCCTACCGGATGTTTGCCAAATCGCGCGGCTGGCTCAAGCGGATGGAAGAAGACATCATGCGCGGATTGTCGGCGGAAGCGGCTGTCGAAAAAGAACAATCCGCAGCACGTGCGCGGATGGAACAGGTGCCCGACGCCTATTTGCGCGAAAGGCTGAGCGATCTGGACGATCTGTCGAACCGGCTTTTGCGCATCCTGACCGGACAGGGGCAGGATACGGGGGCCGAAATGCCCGCCGATCCCCTTTTGGTCGCGCGCAACATCGGGCCTGCGGAATTGCTGGCCTATGGGCGGCGGCTGCGCGGCGTGGTATTGGAGGAAGGCTCTGTCGGATCCCATGCCGCGATTGTGGCGCGGGCCTTGGCGATCCCCTTGGTGATCCATGCGGGGCGCATCAGTTCCGAAGCCTTGAACGGCGATCACATTCTGGTCGATGGCGAACAAGGCATCGTCCATCTACGCCCCGAGGAACCCGTGGCACGCGCCTTCCGCGACAAGATCGAGATGCAAAACCAAGCCCAGAAACGCTATGAAAGCATTCGGCATCTGCCTGCAACCGCGCGCTGCGGCACGGAGATCACTTTGCATATGAATGCGGGGTTGATGGCGGATCTGCCCAGCCTTGAAGGGTCCGGAGCGACAGGCGTAGGCCTGTTCCGCACCGAATTGCAGTTTCTTGTGCGCAACAAGATGCCGCGCCGCGCGGAACTGGCCACGCTTTACGCCCGTGTGCTGGAAGCGGCGGGCGGGCGGCTGGTGGCGTTCCGCACGCTGGATATCGGGTCCGACAAGGTGCTGCCCTATATGAAGCCCAATGACGAGCCGAACCCCGCCATGGGCTGGCGCGCCGTGCGGGTGGGCTTGGACAAACCCGGTGTGATGCGGATGCAGGCGCAGGCCTTGATCCGTGCGGCCAATGGCAGGCCGCTGACCATCATGTTCCCGCTGATCAGCGAATTTGCCGAATTCCAAGAAGCGCGCAGCCATATCCTGCGCGAAGTCCACCGCGAAAGATCGCTTGGCCATATGGTGCCGGAAACGTTGGAAATCGGCGCGATGCTGGAAACCCCCAGCCTTGCCTATGCGCCCAAAGCCTTTTTCGAGCTGGTCGATTTCATTTCCATCGGCGGCAATGATCTGAAGCAGTTCTTCTTCGCGGCGGATCGGGAAAACGAACGGGTGCGGCGGCGCTATGACACGCTGAACATCTCGTTCCTGTCGTTCATCGAACATATCATCGCGCGCTGCGCCGAGTTCGACACGCCGCTGTCCTATTGCGGTGAAGATGCGGGACGGCCGCTGGACGCCTTGGTCATGGCGGCTTTGGGGGTGAAAACGCTGTCGATGCGTCCGGCATCGGTCGGCCCCGTCAAAGCGCTGATCCGCGCGAGCGATCTGAACGAGGTGCGCCAGATCATCGAAGACGCCCGCGCGCGCGGCGACCAATCCGCCCGCCCAGCGCTAGATGCTTGGATGGCCGCCGAAAAAGCGAAAGCCGGCTGACCGAATGAAACGGGCGGGGCATTCCCCGCCCGTTTTCGTTATCCCTTGGGGCCTTGCAGCTTCTTGTGTTCCACCGCATAGGCGAAATCTTCCAGCACCTTATCGGTGCCATAGACCGCGCCCAGCCGCAGCAGCGCAAAGCGGATGCGGGCCATGGACCGGTAATAATCAAGGAAAGCCGCGTTCATCGCAGCCCCTGAAATGGCCCCCAGCACCGGAATGGTCTGCGCCGCCAGCTTCTGGCCCATGACAGCCGCAAGCTTGGGGGCAACCGCCGCCACCATCCCGTGCAACACGCCCCCCGTCACCGTCAGCCGCGCCGACAGAAAGCCCGTATTCACCCCGTCATCGCTTGAAAGCGGCGTGGCTGCGGCGAAAACCTGCAAACATTCCATACGGATCGCGGGATCTTCGGGGTCGAAGCCTTCGGCCCGCGCCTCTTGGCGGATCGCATGCATGATCACCGTCACCGTCACCGGCAATTCGGCCAAGGCGGTGGCTATCCCGCCCGCGCCGCCTGCCGCCCCCGATGCGATCGCCGCCGCCATCGTGCCCTTGCGGCCCGGATCGGGCAACCGTTCGGATTGCGCTGCAACCGACATCGACGCCTGCAGCGCTTTGACCACCACCGCTTCCAACTGACGACGCAGGGCATCGGGCAATAGCCGCGCCTGCGCTTCCAGCTTGCCGCCGAAGCGATTGACGATGGTCATGATCGGGCCGTTCGCGCGGCGGTATTTCCGCGCCAGATCGGCGATATCGCTGGCCAAAGCCTCATCGGCATCCAAAGGAGCCGCCGCATCCGCGGATGTCCGCGCGGCCGGAGAGAATGCAAATCGTTTCATAAGCCAAATATGGGGCCTTCGCGCACGTGCGCAATGGCCTGCCCGCCCCGCGCCGCGCGTTTTTCTGAATGCCCCATCTGGTAGCGCGATCAGCTTTACGAATATTTGGTCACGCCGCCTTTGACATCATCCCATGCCCCCGGCACCAGTTCGATCCCCAAGACCCGATCTGGGTTGGTCGGCGGCGGCATCACCACATGCGGCAGCTTGGTGAAGCCGAAGCGTTTGTAATAGGGCGCATCCCCCACCAGCATCACCCGCTCCCAGCCAAGGCGCAAAGCTTCGGCCAGACTTTCGCGAATCAGCATGCCGCCCAAGCCTTCGCCCTGACGGGTGGGATGCACGGCCACCGGCCCCAACAGCAAGACCCGCTGCCCGCCCACCAGCACCGGCCAATAGCGGATCACCGCCGCCAGCGCGCCGGTTTCATCACGCAGCACAAGGCACAGCTTTTGCACCTTATCGACCCCGTCGCGCAGACGATAGGACGACAAGGCCGTGCGGCCCGGCGCGAAACACAAATCATACAGCGCTTCGACATCCCACCAATCGGCTTCGGTCTCGGTTTCGAGCTGATACACTGAGCCACTCTCCTCGGTGTGGTGATGCCGTTCCGGCTGTTATCCGCCCCCCTTGCGACATGCAGTCTGGGAAGGTTTCGGTCGTGAATTGCGCCCCTATCATGCAAGCAGGCTCTGATCAAATCCTGATCTGTGTTTGGATGCGCCATGCCGTGACTGTCTGACAATTGCCGCGAAAATGCCCGCAATCCGCGTCATAAGGACTGGACGATCCGGCAGTCAGGGCTAGGTTTGCGACGATTTCCTTGCGTTAGATCGACCGAATTGCCCTTTGGCTCTCTTTTCCATCGACTTGGGCTTGCGTAAGACCATGCCGCTGATCCAGACCTTGGCCATAGGCGTGGGGCTGGAGTTCCATCGGGCGCGCAAGTGCCACCTTTCACCCGCGCGCAGGCGCTGTCAAATACCCTCCCACCGGAAGCGGTGCGTTCGCTTCCATCAAGGCCAAGGGCTAAAGCATGTCGAAAACCGTCAAAGACTATATCCGCACCATCGTCGACTTCCCGCATGAGGGAATCATGTTCCGCGATGTCACCACCCTGTTCGCCGATCCGCGCGGCTTTCGTATGTGCATCGACCAGCTGCTGGCCCCCTATGCCGGTATGCGGATCGACAAAGTGGTCGGCCTTGAAGCGCGCGGCTTCATCCTTGGCGGCGCGGTGGCGCATCAATTGTCCTGCGGCTTCGTGCCGATCCGCAAGAAGGGCAAGCTGCCGGGTCAGACCCTGAGCCAAGCCTATGCGCTGGAATATGGCGAAGCGATCGTGGAAATCCACGAAGACGCGCTGCAGGCCGGTGAAACCGTGCTGATCGTCGACGACCTGTTGGCCACCGGCGGCACGGCTGAGGCGGGCATCAAGCTGGTGCAGCGTCTGGGTGCGAAAGTGGTGGGCTGCGCCTTCGTGGTCGACCTGCCGGAACTGGGCGGCAAGAAAAAGCTGGAAGCCCTGGGCATGGACGTCCACCGGATTTGCGATTTCGACGGGCATTAAGGCGGGTTCTGATCGAGCTCTGATCGCTCGGGCATAAGAAATTCGTCTCTGGCAAGGCGCTGTTAACCAAGACGTAAGGAATCATTCCTAGTCTGACGAAGCAGGTCGAAGATCTGTGATTGCTGCTTGTAGGAGACGTGCTGCTTGCAAATCGACACGTCCCTTATGACCCCCGGACCCGCCGAACCCAAAGGGTTCGGCGGGTTTCTTGTTCGGCGCCACAATGCCGCCCTGCCCCGATCCAATCGGGCCGCAAGACGGTTTGCATGCAAGTTGTCGCAGGGCTTTGCTTTGACGTGGCCGCAATCCCTGATACAGCCCCTCCTCAAGACGAGCGTGTTGCGGACAGGAAAGTGATGCGCTCTCCCTTCCCTTGCAGGGCAAATGCCCTATGCTGACCCTAAGTAAAGATACGAGGTTCCCCTATGGCGCGGTCAATCGACTACGGTAACTTGATGCATCGCGCGATGCGCCATCTGATCCAATCCGTCTTGACGGATGTGGGCAAGAACGGCCTGCCCGGTGCGCACCATTTCTTCATCACCTTCGACACCTCACATCCCGATGTGGCCATCGCCGATTGGCTGAAGCAGCGTTATCCCGATGAAATGACCATCGTCATCCAGCATTGGTTCGACAATCTGGAGGTGACCGATGACGGCTTCTCGATCACGCTGAACTTCGGCAATCAGCCCGAACCCTTGGTGATCCCCTTCGACGCGGTGCGCACTTTCGTCGATCCCTCGGTGGAATTCGGCCTGCGCTTCGAAGCCCATGGTGATGGTGATGACGAAGATGAAGACGATCTCGACCCCGAAGATGACGATGATAACGACGACGAACCGCCGACCCCGCATAACGCGCAGGTGGTTTCATTGGATAAATTCCGCAAACACTAAGGCTTCGGGTGGTATGCGACGGTATACTGATTGATTTTACTGGCCCTGCGGCATAAGCACGGGCCAACCAAAATCAGGAGGCTTGCCGATGTCCGCCACCCGTACCGAAACCGACAGCTTTGGCCCGCTCGAGGTTCCTTCCAACAAATATTGGGGCGCGCAAACCCAGCGCTCCATCATCAATTTCCCGATCGGTTGGGAACGCCAGCCGGTGCCGATCATCCGCGCCTTGGGCGTGGTCAAGAAAGCCTGCGCGCTGGTCAATAAAGCCCAGGGCGATATGGATGCGGCTTTGGCCGATGCCATCGTGGCTGCAGCCAGCGAAGTGATCGACGGCAAGTTCGACGATAACTTCCCGCTGGTGGTCTGGCAGACCGGTTCGGGCACCCAATCCAACATGAACGCCAATGAAGTGATCTCGAATCGCGCGATCGAGATGCTGGGCGGCGTGATGGGCTCCAAAAAGCCGGTCCACCCGAATGACCACGTCAATATGGGGCAGTCGTCGAACGACACCTTCCCCACCGCGATGCATGTCGGCATCGGCATGTTGGCCCGCGATGTGCTGATCCCCGGTCTGGAAAAGCTGTCGGCAGCCCTGTGGGCGAAGTCGGCGGAATTCAAAGACATCATCAAGATCGGCCGCACCCATACCCAAGATGCGACGCCGCTGACCTTGGGCCAAGAGTTTTCCGGCTATGCGACCCAAGTCGACAAGGGCATTGCCCGCGTCAAGGCTTGCCTGCCGGATATCTATGAGCTGGCGCAGGGCGGCACCGCTGTCGGCACCGGTCTGAACACCCGCGTGGGTTGGGATACCCGTGTGGCGGCGGAAATCGCCACCATCACCGGCCTGCCCTTCGTGACCGCCCCGAACAAATTCGAGGCTCTGGCCGCGCATGATGCGATGGTGATGTTCTCGGGCGCGCTGAAAACCGTGGCCGCATCGCTGTTCAAGATCGCCAATGACCTGCGTCTGCTGGGATCGGGTCCGCGTTCGGGTCTGGGCGAACTGATTCTGCCAGAGAACGAGCCGGGCTCGTCGATCATGCCGGGCAAGGTCAATCCGACGCAGGCGGAAGCGCTGACGATGGTTTGCGCCCATGTCATGGGCAATGATGCGGCGGTTGGCTTCGCAGGCTCGCAGGGGCATTTCGAGCTAAACGTCTATAACCCGATGATGGCTTATAACGTCCTGCAATCCATGCAACTTCTGGGTGATGCGGCATCCTCCTTCACCGATAACATGGTTGTGGGCACCCAAGCCAACACCGTGCGCATCGACAAGTTGATGAAAGAATCGCTGATGCTGGTTACGGCATTGGCACCGACGATTGGCTATGACAACGCGACCAAAGTCGCTAAGACTGCGCATAAGAACGGCACCACCCTCAAGGAAGAAGCAATCGCCTTGGGCTTCGTGGACGAGGAAACCTTCGACCGCGTGGTGCGTCCGGAAGACATGATCGGCCCCAAGGGCTAAGCGAGAAGGCAACGCATGGCGGATATCATCAACCTTCGCACTGTTCGCAAACAGCAGGCCCGCAGCGCGGCCCTTGCCAAGGGAAATGAAAACGCCACGCGTTTCGGTCTGAACAAGGCCCTTCGCGATCTGACAAAGGCCCGGGCGGAGAAATCCGCCCGTGACCTTGACGGCCACAGGCTTGACGGGCTGGGACTTGAAGGGCTGGGACTTGAAGGGCACGGGCTTGACGTATCGGACACCGATCTGCCGCAAGTCCCGCCTGTGACCTTACCGTCGAACACCGTCGCGCTATTCCCTGCGCGCCCCAAGGCCACCTAAGCCGACTTTCCTTAAATGACACAGTCCCGCCCGCAGAAGCATTCGCTGACCCTGCACGGCCACCGCACTTCCGTTTCGCTCGAACCCGCGTTCTGGAAGGCCTTTCGCGCCATCGCGGCCGCGCGGTCCACCACCATAAATGCCCTTGCGGTAGAGATCGACGAGACGCGCGAGGGCGATATCGGGCTGGCTTCTGCCATTCGGGTCTTCATCTTGGCATATTATATGCAAAAGGATGGACGGACAGGCTAGAAGCCGGACGCGCTTTACGTTAATTCCCGCCCTTAAGTCAGCCAGCCGGAGAGCGCCCCATGAAAGCCGCCGTTGTTACCTTCCCGGGATCGAATTGCGACCGCGACCTCGCCGTCGCCTTTGAACATGCGGGCTTCGACGTCTCGCGCGTTTGGCACAAGGACACCGCCCTGCCCGAAGGCGTGGATGTGGTCGGCGTACCGGGCGGATTTTCCTTCGGGGATTACCTGCGTTGTGGCGCCATCGCCGCGCAATCGCCCATCGCCACCGCCGTCAAAGCCCATGCCGCACGCGGCGGCTATGTGATCGGCATCTGCAACGGCTTCCAGGTCCTGACCGAAATGGGCCTGCTGCCGGGCGTCTTGATGCGCAATGCGGGCCTGAAATTCGCCTGCAAGCCGCAGACCCTGCGTGTGGCGACCACCGGCTCGGCCTTCACCCAAGGCTATAGCCAAGACCAAGAGATCATGGTGCCGATCGCCCATCACGACGGCAATTACACCATCGACGCCGAAGGTTTGGCGCGTCTGCAAGGCGAAGGCCGCGTCGCTTTCACCTATGCGCAGAACCCGAACGGGTCGATGGGAGACATCGCGGGCGTCTTGTCGGACAACCGCCGCGTGCTGGGCATGATGCCCCACCCCGAACGCGCTTGCGAAGCCGCCCATGGCGGCCAAGACGGCGCAACCTTGTTCAAGGGCCTGATGGGCGGGATGGCGCTTGCCTGATCGCCTTTAAGCGGACTATGGCTTGAGGCGGCAGCCTATGCCGCCTAATCTGGGGCCATGATGACGGCCAAGACCGAACCGGATGACGAAAAGGACGCGAAGGGACTTTCCCTTCGTGTCAAATTGGTCATTGGCTTCATGGTTCTGATGGCCGTTGTGGTGGTTTTGGGCACCAATCGCTGGTTGACCGAACGTTTCGCGGAAACCAACCGCAACCGCGCCGAGCTGCGGTTGGCGCTTTACTCCGGCAATATGATTTCCGAACTGCAACGGACCTCGGTGGTGCCGTTGTTGCTATCGACCGATCCGCTGCTGGGCGAATCGCTAAAAGCCGCGCATTTCGCCACCACCTCGCAGCGCTTGATCAAGGTGCAGGCCGAAATCGGTGTCGCCTCGATCAAGCTGTTGGACCGCGATGGCCGTGCGGTGGGGGCGACCAACCGGACGCTTCTGGGCACCAGCTATCGCAATGCGAATTTTTATGTCGATGCCTTGCGGGCCAAGGATACGATCTTCACGGCGGCAGCGCGACCCTCGGGCGGCTATGATTTCACCTATTCCCGCGCGGTGATCGTCGAGGGCAAGGCGATCGGCGTGATCGCCGTCACCGTCGATCTGGCGAAATACGAACGCGCCTGGGCGGGCTTCCAAGACGAGGTCATGGTCACCGACAGCGAAGGCACCATCATCCTTGGCACCGAACCCAGATGGCGGGGCCAGACCGTTGCCGAAGCCTTGGCCATGCGCGAACCTTTGTCGACCTTCGGGCGCGCCACGCAAAGCCTGTCCGACTGGGTGCAGAACAAGCCCGATGCCTATCTGAACGGCCAAGCTCTGATGCGCACCGAAGCGCGGGTGCCCTTCCGCGGCTGGCGGATGGTGACATTTTCCGCCTATGACGGCGTGCGCGACCGCGTGAACGGGGTTTTGGCGCTGGAAATCATGGGCTTTGCGATTTTGCTGGCCTTGGCATTCTATCTGCTCTCGCGGCGCGCTTGGTCGCAGACAACCGTCTTCCAACGTGAATCCGCCGAGCTACGTCAGCTGAACGCGCGGCTGCAACGCGAAGTGGCCGAACGCGAAAAGGTCCAGAAGGATCTGGCGGTGGCGGAACTGACGCTGGCACAATCGTCAAAGCTGGCGGCTTTGGGCGAAATGTCGGCGGCCGTCAGTCACGAATTGAACCAGCCCCTGGCCGCGATGAAAACCTATCTGGCGGGCGCGCGATTGTTGCTGCAACGCCGCCGCCCCGAAGAAGCCTTGTCGTCCTTCCAACGGATCGACGATCTGATTGAACGGATGGGCGCGATCACGCGGCAGTTGAAATCCTATGCCCGCAAGGGTGGCGAGGCGTTTGAGCCGGTCGATCTACGGCTGTCTTTGTCCTCGGCCTTGTCGATGATGGAACCACAGCTTAAATCTAGGGTTATCCGGATAACCCGTGCCGTACCGCGACAGCCGGTGATGGTGATGGCGGACCGCATTCGACTGGAGCAAGTGATCATCAACCTGCTGCGCAATGCCATTGATGCCACCAAAACCCATCAGGCGCCGCAAATCGACCTGATCCTAAGCCATGGCGAAACCGCGACGCTGACGGTGCGCGACAATGGCCACGGGATTGCCGACTTAGATAACCTGTTCGAACCCTTCTACACCACAAAGAAACCCGGTGAAGGGGTGGGCCTTGGGCTCGCCATTTCAAGCGGGATCGTCAACGACCTGGGTGGCCGCTTGACCGCAAGAAACGCCGAAGATGGCGGCGCGGTCTTCGAGATGCAGCTTCCGCTGCTGGGCCCAGGCAAAATACAACAAGCAGCCGAATGAGGTATTCATGTCGCGCGCGATGAAAGTGGCTATCGTCGATGACGAAGCCGATATGCGACAGTCGATCAGCCAATGGCTGGCGCTATCGGGATTTGACACCGAAACATTCGCCTCGGCGGAAGAGGCCTTAAAGACGCTGGGCGCCGATTATCCGGGCATCGTTGTATCGGATATCAAGATGCCGGGCATGGATGGGATGGCGCTGTTGAAGCGCCTGATGGGCATGGATTCCGGCCTGCCGGTCATCATGATCACCGGCCATGGCGACGTGCCGATGGCTGTTGAGGCCATGCGGATCGGCGCTTACGATTTCTTGGAAAAGCCGTTCAATCCCGACCGGATGACCGAACTGGCCAAGCGTGCCACCCATGCCCGCCGCATGACCTTGGACAGCCGCGCCTTGCGCCGCGAATTGTCCGACGGGTCGACCATGATGAAAAAGCTGATCGGTGGCTCGCCGGTCATGGAACGCCTGCGCGAAGATATCCTCGATCTGGGGCAAGCCGATAGCCATGTGCTGATCGACGGCGAAACCGGCACCGGCAAGACCTTGGTCGCCCATGCGTTGCATGCCGTGGGGCCCCGTGCGACGAAGAAATTCGTCACCATCTCTTGCGCCGCATGGAGCGAGGACCAACTGGCCACCAAGCTGTTCGGTCCCAATGATGACGGATCGCTGCCCTTGGTCGAGGAAGTGCGCGGCGGCACGCTTTGCCTTGAAGACATCGAGGCCCTGAGCCAAGGTCTGCAAGCGCGCCTTTTGACCTTCATCAACGAACAAGGCACCCCGCCCGAAACCCGCATCATCGCGATCTGCAATGAACATGCCCCCGACAAGACGCTGGAAGACGCTTTGCGCGCCGATCTGTTCTATCGTTTGGGCGCGATGACCATCGTCTGCCCGCCGTTGCGCGCGCGGGGCGAAGACATCCTGACCCTGTTCAATCGCATGTCGGAACAATTCTCTGAAGAATACGGCTGCGACGCGCCGCAACTGACCGCGCAAGAAGCGGCCCAGCTGATGCAGGCGCCATGGCCGGGCAATGTGCGGCAGCTGGTCAATATCGCCGAACGCGCGGTATTGCAGAACCGTCGCGGCTCGGGGTCGATCGCATCGCTCTTGATGGCAGATAACGAAGACAGCGGTCCGGCCATCACCACCGAAGGCAAGCCCCTGAAGGAATATGTCGAAAGCTTCGAGAAGATGCTGATCGACAATACCATGCGCCGCCACAAGGGCAGCATCGTCGCCGTGATGGAAGAGCTGTGCCTGCCGCGCCGAACCCTGAACGAGAAGATGGCGAAATACGGGCTGCAGCGTCAGGATTACACCTGATCCCTTCCCCGCTTTGCGATAAACTTTTTCGGCCCGAGCCTTAACGCTCGGGCCTTTGCTTTATGGCGAAAATCGCCCCGCGCAAGGCGCAGGAATTTCATATCCCGCAAATTGACCATTGCTCTTGAGCGACCTTTGCCGCTAGGGTTGTCGGGTAGGACAATACGTCCCTGCTCCCAGAATTCTCTGTTGATTTGCGATGGGCGCGATGAAACGCGCCATGGTAATCGGCAGCCGGATAGGTCGAAAGGCCGTGAAATCGCCAGTAAATCCTTGGATTTGCAGGCTTCAGACAAGGTGGGAGGCCAAGGCCTCTCAATGTGAACCGCGATGATGCGCGCAAGAGTGACCTTAGACGGCGCGGGGTGCCCACTGGGCGCCCTGGCCGCTAGTGGCCCGCGCGCTCCCGCCCAAACAAGCCGCCCTGATTGCAATGCCGTCGGCTCCGGTCCACCGGAGGCGGTATGGCACGCTCGGCGCAATGGAACACCATGGCAAAGAAAATGCTCATCGACGCCACCCATGCCGAGGAAACTCGGGTTGTGGTGGTCGACGGAAACAAGGTCGAAGAATTTGACTTTGAAACCGTAAACAAGCGGCAACTCGCCGGAAATATCTATTTGGCCAAGGTCACGCGGGTTGAACCCTCGTTGCAGGCGGCATTCGTCGATTACGGCGGCAACCGCCACGGCTTCTTGGCTTTCGCCGAGATCCACCCCGATTATTACCAAATTCCGGTGGCCGACCGCCGCGCCCTTCTTGAAGAAGAACGCGCCTTCGCTCGTGCCGAGGAAGAAGAAGAAAACACCCGCAGCCGCCGTCGTTCGCATCAAAAGCCCAAGGCGGAAGACGCCCGTGGCGATGATGCGGTGATTTCGGCAGCCGCAACCAGCCCTGCGGGCATGGATGTGGTTGATCTGGGCGAAGAAGGTGCCAGCGATCTGGTGTCGGATGCGCAAGCACCGGCGGATCAGGCCGGCGCCGCGCATGATCATGACACTCACGACCACGCCACCGATGATGAGATTGAATCCATCGCCGAAGAAGACGTGGCGGAAGAAATCTCTGCGCCCCGCAAGCCGCGTGCGCGCAAGTATAAGATCCAAGAAGTGATCAAAGTGCGCCAGATCATGCTGGTGCAAGTGGTCAAGGAAGAGCGTGGCAACAAGGGTGCCGCGCTGACCACCTATCTGTCGCTGGCAGGTCGGTACTGCGTTCTGATGCCGAACACCGCACGTGGCGGTGGCATCTCGCGCAAGATCACCAATGCGCCCGACCGCAAGAAGCTGAAAGAAATCGCCGCTGAGATGGAAGTGCCGGAAGGCGCAGGCCTGATCATCCGCACCGCTGGCGCGAAACGCACCAAGCCGGAAATCAAGCGCGATTACGAATATCTGATGCGTATGTGGGAACAGATCCGCGAGCTGACCTTGCGTTCGATCGCGCCGTCGCAGATCTATGAAGAGGGCAACCTCATCAAGCGCGCGATCCGCGATCTGTATAACCGCGAAATCGACGAAGTGCTGGTCGAAGGCGAAGCGGGCTACCGCACCGCCAAGGACTTCATGCGGATGATCATGCCGGCGCATGCCCGCCAAGTGATGCGCTATGACGACCCCACCCCGCTGTTCGCCCGCTATCAGGTCGAAGGCTATCTGGGTTCGATGTTCAATCCGGTCGTTCAGCTGAAATCGGGCGGTTACATCGTGATCGGCGTGACCGAAGCCTTGGTCGCGGTCGATGTGAACTCGGGTCGGGCGACCAAAGAAGGCTCGATCGAAGAGACCGCGCTGAAAACCAACCTTGAAGCTTGCGATGAAGTCGCCCGCCAGTTGCGTCTGCGCGACTTGGCCGGTCTGATCGTCATCGACTTCATCGACATGGAAGAGCGTCGTAACAACGCCGCCGTCGAGAAGCGCCTGAAGGACAAGCTGAAAACCGACCGTGCCCGCATCCAGGTCGGCCGCATTTCCGGCTTCGGCCTGATGGAGATGTCGCGTCAGCGTCTGCGTCCGGGCATGTTGGAATCGACCACCCAGCCCTGCCAGCATTGCCACGGCACCGGCCTGATCCGTTCGGACGATTCCATGGCGCTGCAGGTCCTGCGCGCGCTGGAAGAAGAAGGCACCCGCAAGCGGTCGAAAGAAGTGCTGCTGCGCGCGCCGGTCGGCATCATCAACTACCTCTTCAACCAGAAGCGCGAACATATCGCGCTGATCGAATCGCGCTATGGCATGTCGGTGCGCATGGAAGCCGATCCGGCGCTGGTCAGCCCCGATTACGTGCTTGAAAAGTTCAAGACCGCGCTGCGCGTGGTGCCGGAACCGAGCAATGTGATTTCGGGCAATGCCAGCCTAATGGGCGCGCCTGTCGAAGAAGAAGATGCGGATCTCTTCATCGAAGACGATCTGGAAATCGAAGCGGAAGTGGAAGCCGAAGAACAAGCGGCAACCGAAGCTGCGGTGGAAGCAGAAGCACAAGCCCCTGCGGAAGCGGGCGAAAACAGCAATGGCAAGAAGAAGCGCCGTCGTCGTCGTCGTCGCAAGGGCGGCAAGGATGCAGCGGGCACCGAGGGTCAGGCACAAGGCGACGAAGAGGCCGGTGATGACGAAGGCGCGGAAGACGACGCTGCGGATGAAGCAGTCGAAGCGCCTGCTTCGGTGCAAGTGATCGAGATCAAGTCGGTCGAAGCTGCTCCTGTGGTGGCCGAACCTGTAGTCGCAGCACCGGTGGTCGAAGTGGCGGAAGCTGTCGTGGCTGCGGATGCGGTGGTTGCGGATGAGGCTCCGGCGAAACCGAAGAAGCCGCGCAGCCGTGCCAAGAAAACCGCCGAGGTTGTGGAAGCTCCGGTCGCGGTAGAGGTGGCTGAGGTTGCGCAAGAAGCGCCTGCCAAGCCGAAGTCGCGCAGCCGTGCGAAGAAGGCGGCTCCGGTCGTGGAAGCAGCGGTCGTAGAGACAGTTGCGGAAGAAGCCCCCGCCAAGCCGAAGTCGCGCAGCCGTGCGAAAAAGGCAGCGCCCGTGGTGGAAGCAGCCGCCGAAGCACCGGCCGCGGCCCCTGCTCCGGTTGCAGCGGCACCTGCTGTGGCAGAAGCGGCGACACCTGCCGCAGAAGCCCCCAAACGCAAAGGCTGGTGGGCACGCTAAGTCCCCAGATCTGGCATAGGAAAGGCGCGGCAGCTTTGCCGCGCCTTTTCCATTTCCGGACCGCGCCGCGGCATTTCAAAATACCACGCGCTTGTGACGAGCCTCCCCCGTGACCTTGGCCCCGAGTGCCGCTACACACGAAGCCGAAGAAAGAGGTGGCAATGTTCGGATTTGACTTGATTGATGCGGGGTTATTGCCCGCCATGGCGATTGCGCTGGTCGCGGGGCTGTTGTCCTTCCTTAGCCCCTGCGTCCTGCCTATCGTGCCGCCCTATCTGGCCTATATGGGCGGGATCAGCATGTCGGAAATGCGCGGCGATCAGAAAGCACGCCGTCGGATCATCCTGCCGGCCCTGTTCTTCGTGATGGGGCTGTCGACCATCTTCCTGCTGCTGGGCTTTACCGCATCGATTTTCGGCGCCTTCTTCTTGCAAAACCAAGTGATGTTCTCGCGGATTTCCGGCGTTGTGGTGCTGATCTTCGGCCTGCATTTCCTTGGCATCTTCCGCATCGCACTGCTGGACCGCGATATGCGCTTGGACGCGGGCGAAAAGGGCGGCTCGGCGCTGGGGGCCTATCTGTTGGGGCTGGCCTTCGCCTTCGGCTGGACACCCTGCATCGGGCCGCAATTGGGCGCGATACTGTCGCTGGCGGCCCAAGAAGGGTCGGTGCAACGCGGCACGCTGTTGCTGGCGGTCTATGCCATGGGCTTGGGTTTGCCGTTCTTGGCTGCCGCGATGTTTATCGAACGCTCGATGGGACTGATGACCGTCCTCAAGCGCCATATGAAGCTGATCGAACGCGCGATGGGCGTTTTACTTCTGGTGGTGGGTCTGGCCTTGGTGACGGGTGCATTCACCGATTTCAGCTGGTGGCTGTTGGAAGTCTTCGGCGCAATGGGCATTCCGCTTCTGGGCTAGCTTTCGGCTTAATTCCTGCGACATTGGCCCCTATGCTGATCGTGAACAGGGGGGCCTATGGACGCGAATAACCAGACAGATCAAGGCCGAATGGCGGCGGGCGACACGCGTCCCTTCCGCCGCAAGGTCTTTTATATCCCCGGCTATGATCCAATCCACCCCCGCCGCTACCGCGAGCTTTACCGCAAGGAATCCGCCGATCAGGCTTTGATTTCCGGCTATCAGATCAAACTGTTGCCTAAGGCGGCCAAGGGCCGTTACGGCTGGCGGGTCGCGTCCGACATGGAGGCCCGGCAATCGCAGGCGGATATCGACGTGCTGGTCTGGTCCGATATCGTGCGCTCCAGCATGGGCCATTCGATCCCGCAAACCTATCTGCAACTGGCGCGCACCGCGTGGAGCTATATCCGCAGCGGTGCCTTGTTTCGGCTGATGCGGCTACGAAAAGGTCCGGTTATCGCAGCGCTTTATCCGGTTGTGATGCTGCTGATGCAGCTGGCGCTGGCTTTGGGGGTGGCGGCAGGGATCGGCTGGGCGATCAGCAGGCTGCTGCCATGGCCTTCGGGGCTGCTGGGCCTGATCGTGGTGCCCGTCATCCTGCGCTGGTTCAAGGCGCGGGACGGCAAATTCTTCGCCTATTATCTGATGCATGACTATGCCCATAGCGCGAGCCACAATGGCGCCACCCCGCCCGAGCTGCTTCCCCGCATGGCCGAATTCCACACCGCGATCCGTGCCGCCTTTGACGATGATATCGACGAGGTGCTGGTGGTCGGCCACAGCTCGGGCGCGCATCTGGGGGTGCAGGTCTTGGCCGATCTGATCCGCGCAGGCCTGCCGCAGGGCCGCGCAAAGCTTGCCTTCCTTAGTCTGGGGCAAGTGGTGCCGATGGTCAGCTTCCTGCCCGCGGCAGGGCCGCTGCGGCGCGATCTGCATCTGCTTGCACAAGAGCCACGGCTCACCTGGGTCGATGTCACCGCCCCCGGTGACGGCTGCGCTTTCGCCCTATGCGATCCGGTGGCGGTCAGCGGTGTCGCCCCCGAACCCCAGCGCTGGCCTTTGGTGATTTCGGCAGCCTTCAGCCAAACCCTGTCCGAGGCACGATGGGCGGAATTGAAGCGGCGGTATTTCCGACTGCATTTCCAATACCTTTGCGCCTTCGACCGGCCCAAGGATTACGATTACTTCCGGATCACGGCGGGGCCTTTGACCTTGGCCGAGCGCTTTGCCGGACGGGAGCATTCGAGAAGCCGCATCGCCAAACCGGTCAACGGCCATTGCACGATGGCGGCGGCCCCCGCATGAGCTTGCCCCCCAAGCCTGCATCCAGACCCGAGCGCGTGTCGTTCTGGCGCCATCTGCGGTTGTTCCGCCAAGATATCCTGTCGGCGCAACCGGCCAAATTATACCGTGCATGGATGGCAGAATTCCGCACGCCCTTCTTCCGCAGCTATCTGTGCAATGATCCCGCTCTGATCGATCTGGTGCTGAAAGAGCGCCCCGATGATTTCCCCAAATCCGAACGGATCGGCGAAGGCCTGCGCCCGCTTTTGGGGCAATCGGTTTTCACCACCAATGGCGATCAGTGGAAACGCCAGCGCCGCATCATCGACCCCGCCTTCGAAGGGGGCCGCTTGCGCCAGACCTTCCCCGCGATCCGTGACGCGGGTAATGCGATGGTCTCGCGCCTGGAAGGCCTGCCGCAACCGGTGGAAATCGAGGCCGAACTCAGCCATGCCGCTGCGGATGTGATTTTCCGCACGCTGTTTTCGCTGCCGATCGAACATCATCTGGCGGCGGCGGTCTTCCATCAGTTCCGCGCCTATCAACGCAGCCAGCCATTGCTGAACCTTGCGGCCTTCCTGCCACTGCCGCGCTGGATGCCGCGTCCGCATTCGCGCCAGACCCGACAGGCCGCCGCCCGCATCCGTGCGCTGATCACCGCCTTGACCACGGAACGTGCCACCGCCATCGCCCAAGGCCATGCGCCCGATGATCTGGCGACCAAGATCATGACGACCCCCGACCCGCTGACCGGCGCGCGTTTCGATACCGAAGAAATGGTCGATCAGGTGGCGATCTTCTTTCTGGCGGGGCATGAAACCAGCGCATCGGCTTTGTCTTGGGCGCTGTATCTTTTGGCCACCCATCCCGAGATTCAGGCCCGCGTGGCCGATGAGGCAGGCACCCTGCCCGATCAGCCTGAATTCGGCGATCTGGCCAAGCTGAAATTCACCCGCGACGTGTTCCGCGAAACCCTGCGGCTTTATCCGCCCGTGCCGATGATGGTGCGCCAGAACGCGAACGATGAAATCTTCCGCGGGCGCGCCGTCAAAAGGGCCGCACAGATCGTGCTGTCGCCATGGCATCTGCACCGCCACGAAACGCTGTGGGCCCAGCCAGACGCCTTCGATCCCGACCGCTGGTCGCGCGAAGAAACCAAAGCCTGCGCGCGTGATGCCTATCTGCCGTTTTCCGCGGGCCCGCGTGTCTGCACGGGGGCTGGCTTTGCGATGCTGGAGGGCACCTTGCTGCTGGCGCAACTGCTGCGCGCCTTTGACATCCGCCCCCATGGCCCTGCGCCAGTGCCCGTCGCCCATCTGACGGTGCGGGCCAAAGACGGCATCCACTTGCATCTGTCGGCACGAAAAAAACCGGCCCCCTAAGGCCGGTTTCCTATCGCATTTGGTCGAAGACCACGGATCCTTACAGGATCTCGACGCGGTAGCTTTCGATCACGGTGTTGGCCAGCAGCTTTTCGCACATGGCTTTCACTTCGGTTTCAGCAGAAGCGGAATCGGTCGCAGCCAGATCCAGCTCGATGACCTTGCCCTGACGGACGCCATTGACGCCAGCAAAGCCCAAGGTTCCCAGAGCATGGCGCACAGCCTCGCCCTGCACATCCAAAACGCCGTTTTTCAGCATGACGGTGACGCGCGCTTTCATGGCTCTCCCTTTCGGCCGGTGCCCGCGGTGCGGGCTGAAATCTGGCCATCCATTAGCGCCCCCTTCCCCTCGGGGCAAGAGGCTTAGGGCAACTTGCGGGGGAAAGTCGAGATGAGCGCCAAAGGCGCGTCATCGGATGACCGGTGGAGCTAATTGATGATGCCAGTATTCAACGCATGGGTCACATTCGACGGCAAAACGCCCAAGCGACGCGCCAGTTCGGTATGCACATCCGCCACCGGCGTCGGGTCCGCCATCAGCTGGCCATCCCCACGGTCGACGATGGGCACAAGTTCCCAGATCCGGCAGGTATCGGGGCTGATCTCATCGGCGAGAATCAGGCGCATGAATTCGCCTTCCCAGATCCGCCCGAATTCGATGCGGAAATCGGCAAGACGCAGGCCCGCGCCCATCATCACGCCGGTCAGGAAGTCATTGACGCGCAGCGCAAGCGCGATCACATCATCCAGATCCTGCTGGCTGGCCCAACCGAAGGCCACGATATGTTCTTCGGCAACCAAAGGCGCGTTCAGGCGGTCGTCCTTGAAATAGTATTCCACGATCGGGCGCGGCAAAGCCATGCCTTCCGGAATCCCCAGTCGAGCCGACAATTCACCTGCGGCAAAGTTACGCACCACCACCTCGACCGGCAGCATTTCTGCCATCCGAACAAGCTGTTCGCGCATATTGACCCGCTTCATGAAATGGGTCGGCACGCCGATGGTATTCAACCCTGACATGAAAAATTCGGACAGACGGTTGTTCAGAACACCCTTGCCTTCATTGCCGCGCATCTCGGGATCGGCATCCGCCGCCGCTTGCTCGGGATTGGCCGCGTCGTCCTTGAAATACTGGATCAGCGTGCCTGGTTCGGGACCGTCAAAGAGGACCTTCGTTTTCCCCTCATAGACCTTCTTACGCCGTGCCATGCAATCTCCAGACCAAATGCGAACGGGGGCGCTTTAAGCACCCCTCTCAACCAGAACTTGCCAATACAGCACGCCGTCACCTGCCGCAAGCGCAGTGGCGTTTCCGCTCAAGCCAGCTTGATCACAGCCACGCGACCCCCTTGCCAGTTCCCTGCGTCAAGCGCATATCGAATCTTGAATATGATGTCGCCAGAAGGACAGGGCCATGACCACTTTCGATGACCGCGAACGCGCGTTTGAAAACAAATTCGCTCACGATTCAGAATTGCAATTCAAAGCGGAAGCGCACCGCAACAAATTGGCGGGCCTGTGGGCTGCCGAACTGCTGGGCAAGACCGATGCGGAAGCCCAAGCCTATGCGATGGAAGTGATCACCGCAGATTTCGAAGAAGCGGGTTCGGAAGATGTGGTCCACAAATTGGCCGCCGATCTTGAAGCACATGCCTCGGCCGACCAGATCCGCGTCAAGCTGAACGAATTCATGGTGGCCGCGCGCAATCATGTCATGAACGACATCTGATCGCAGGATCGGACAGGCTTTCCCCGCCCGCTGGCGGGGGAAGCTTTAAAACAACGATCGCTGCCCGCCCTGCGGCACGGGCTTGCGGAACAGATCGTCGCGCAACGGTGCCATCCGATGCGCAAGGCCCAGACGCGCCAGCGCCTTATCGAAGCGCTGTGCGATCAGATCGGACCAGAGGCCGGTCCCACGCATCCTTTTGCCCCATTCGGGATCATAATCCTTGCCGCCATGCATGTCCTTCAACCGCGCCAAGACCTTGGCTGCCCGTTGGGGATGATGCTGTGCCAGCCAGTCGCGAAACAGCGGCGCCACCTCGCGCGGCAGCCTCAGCGCGATCCAGCTGGCCCCCACCGCCCCCGCATCACGCCCCGCTTCCAGCAGGGCTTCCAGTTCGGGGTCCGTCAGCCCCGGAATGACCGGCGCCAGCATCAGCCGCACGCTGATCCCCGCATCCGACAGGCGGCGCACCATTTGCAAGCGGCGCGCAGGCGCGGGCGCGCGCGGTTCCAGCTGACGCGCCAGACCCGCATCCAAGCTTGCGAATGAAATCCCCACCCGCACCAGCCCCTTGGCCGCCATCGGGCCCAGCAGATCAAGGTCGCGTTCGATCAGGCTGCCCTTGGTGGTGATCGCCACCGGATGATCGCAATCGGCCAGCACCTGCAGGATCTGCCGCATCAACTGATGATCGCGGTCACAGGGTTGATAGGGATCGGTATTGGTGCCCAAGGCGATCGGAGCAGGCTGATAGGCCTTGGCGGCCAATTCGCGTTCCAATACCGCGGCGATACCGGGTCTGGCGATCAGTTTGGTTTCAAAATCCAATCCCGGCGACAGGTTCAGGAAGGCATGGCTGGGCCGCGCGTAGCAATAGATGCAGCCATGTTCGCAGCCCCGATAGGGATTGATGCTGCGATCAAACGGCAGATCGGGCGAGCGGTTATAGGTGATCGCCGAACGCGGGCGTTCCAGCCGAATTTCGGTGCGCAACAGGCGGTCGTCTTCGGCAATGTCCCAGCCGTCATCCAGCCGTTCGACCTGATGCACCTCGAACCGCCCCCTCTGGTTGGAGGCGGCCCCACGCGCTTTCAGGCGCAGCCCCAAGGGCAGGCTGGGGTCGCTGGGGGCGTCTGCCGCATGGGATACGGGCGCAGGAGCCTTGGGTGGAACAACGGGGGACATGGCGCAATCATGAACATTACACGAACAAATAACAAGCGGTCCGCCGTGGTCCAGCCCCCCTTGAGTTACAAAGATTCGTGAAAAGTTTTTTGTATTTTCCCCTTGGCAATCCGTCTTGCGGATCGCACATTAATTCAAACGGAAAGGAAAATACGATGCCGCTCCCTCTGTTTCTGGCGCTTCTTGCCTTTGCCGTGCTTGCTGCGGGATCAACCCTGCTGCTTGCGTTCTGGGTAGAACTTCCCTTGCTGGCCTTGGGCGTCGCCACTTTGGCAGGCAGCCTGATGATGGGCGCGAAACAATTCCGTTAACGGTTTGACCCAAAAGAAAAGGCAGGGTTTCCCCTGCCTTCATCTCAGATCTTGCATCGATCTTATGGCGCCAGCAGACTACGTGCGGCCTCGCGCGCAGCGTCGCTGACGGTATCGCCTGAAATCATCCGTGCGATTTCCTCGACCCGCTCTTCGGGGGCCAAAGGCACCACGCGCGACAGGGTCTGGCCGTCTTCGACCCGCTTTTCCACCCGCCAATGATCCGCACCCAAGGCCGCGACCTGCGGGCTATGGGTCACCACCAGAACCTGCGCGGTGTCGGACAGGGCTTTCAGGCGGCGGCCCACCGCATCGGCGGTCGCGCCCCCGACCCCACGGTCGATTTCATCGAAGATCATCATCAGACCTTCGGCCTTGGCGGTCAGACAGACCTTCAGCGCCAAAAGGAAGCGGCTCAGCTCGCCCCCCGATGCGATACGGTTCAACGCGCCCGCCGGAGCGCCGGGGTTGGTGGCAACCGTGAAGGTCACCTCATCCACGCCGTCGGGGCCCGCCTCGCTTGCGCTGAGCTGCGTCCGAAAGACCGCGCGTTCCATCTTCAATGGCGCCAGTTCAGCCGCCATCGCCGCATCCAGCTTGCCTGCCGTATCGACCCGCGCTTGGGTGATGGCAGCCGCTTGGGCGCGATAGGCGGCTTCGGCTTCGGCAACAGCGTGTTGCAACTTGCCAATCCCTGCCTCGCCGCTGTCCAAAGCCGCCAAGCGTTCGCGCAGGCCATTGGCAAAGCCGCCCAGATCATCGGGCAGCACACCATGCTTGCGGGCGAGAGCGCGGATCGCGAAGAGCCGCTCTTCCAGCGCCTCCAGCTCGCCCGGATTGATATCCAGACCACGCAGGCAGTCTTCGACCCCCGATTGGGCTTCGGACAATTCGATCAGCGCACGCGACAAGGCGTTCAGCGCCCCGTCCAGCTTGCCATCCGCCTTGTCCGACACCCCCTCCAGCCAACGCCCCGCATCGCGCATCGCGCCTTCGGCCCCGTCTTCGGAAATCATCTGCAAGGCGCGCGCCACATCGGAGCGAATACGCTCGGCACTTTGCATCATCCGGCGGCGGGCGTCCAAGGTTGCCTCTTCGCCCTGTTCGGGGTTCAGCTTGTCCAGTTCGGCCACCGCGTGACGCAGATAATCTTCTTCGGTGCGCGCCTTTTCCAGCTGCGCTTCCGCATCACTCAGCGCCTGACGCGCCACACGCGCCTTGGCCCAAGCCGCCCGCAGCCCCGACAGATCAAGCCCTGCGAAGCTGTCCAGCAGGCCCCTATGGCCGCGCGGGTTCAACAGGCCGCGATCATCATGCTGGCCGTGAAGTTCCACCAAGACATCGGAAAGGTTACGCAAAACCTCGCCCGAGACACGGCGGTCGTTGACGTAAGCGGTTTTTCGCCCATCGGCGGTATTCACACGGCGCAGGATCAGATCGTCTTCGGCTTCGATCCCCGCTTCCGCCAGCACATTGCGGGCGGGATGGGTGGGGCCGATGTCGAAGACGGCGGTCACTTCGCCTTGCGCGGCCCCTTGGCGCACCAGTTCGGCGCGTCCGCGCCACCCCAGCACAAAGCCCAAGGCATCAAGCACGATGGATTTGCCCGCGCCGGTCTCACCGGTCAGGACATTCAGCCCCGCACCCAAATCGAGCGAGAGGTGGTCAATAATAAGAACGTCGCGAATATCTAGCGATCGGAGCATGCGATTGGCCGGGGCCTTGGCCCCACTCCCTTAAAGCCACTCGCCCCGGATCATCTGACGATAGACCGTGGACAGCCAGCTGGTTCCTTTGGCCTTGGGTTCAAGCCCACGGCCTTTCAACAGGTTGAAGCTGTCTTGATAGAAGGGCGAGGATTGATAGTTGAACCCCAAGATCGCCGCCGAGGTCTGCGCTTCATCGGTCAGACCCAAGGCAAGATAGGCCTCGGTCAGACGATGCAGGGCTTCGGCGGTATGGGTGGTGGTTTGGTAATCCTGCACCACGGTGCGGAAGCGGTTGATGGCTGCCGTATTGTTCCCGCGTTTCAGGTAGTAGCGGCCGATTTCCATTTCCTTGCCCGCCAGATGGTCGAAGGCAAGTTCGAATTTCAGCATGGCGGAACGGGCATAATCGCTTTCGGGATATTGCTCGATCACGCTGCGCAGGGATTGCAGCGCTTGGAAGGTCACGCCTTGGTCACGGCCCACATCATCGATCTGGTCGTAATAGGACAAGGCCATCAGATAGGCCGCGTAAGGCGCATCTTCATCCCCCGGATAGGTGTCCAAGAAACGCTGGGCGGTGGAGCGGGATTCTTCGTAATCCTTGGCCTTATGCTGGCCATAGGCCTGCATGATCACCGCGCGCTTGGCCCATTCGGAATAGGGATAGAGCCGCTCGATTTCCTGGAAATAGCGGATGGCATCATCCGGCTTCTTCTCGGTTTCAAGCTTGATTTCGCCCTGCTTGTAGATCTGTTCCGGAGTCAGATTGCCGAGCGAAGGTCCTGCATCTTTGCTACCGCCACAAGCGGAAAGAATCGCCGCCAAAAGCGCGATGCCAACCCATTGCGCGCCCGCTTTTCTGCCTGCCATGCTCTGCCTATCCCTCAATCCACCCGCAGGGAGCCAACTAAAAAAGTGGCATCTCCGCCCTGTTGGCTTAGTGCTAGCACAAAAAAATGCGGGGCGCAAAACGCCTTTGCACCCCGTGTCTATTAGATTTTAACCCGCCAGCGGCAAGGTGCCAGGGATGTCTCGGCGATGGACGCCCATGCCCGGCAATTTGCGCAAGGTCTTGCCGCCACATTCGACCAAGCACCATGCGGTGGGATCGGCGAACAAGGCGCGCAGCAGACGGTTGGTCATCGCGTGACCTGCGCGAATACCGGTATAACGACCAAGGATCGGGCCACCGGCCAGATAAAGATCGCCCACCGCATCCAGCATCTTGTGGCGCACGGGTTCATCCGCATAGCGCAGACCGCCCGGGCTTAGAACGCGGTCGCCTTCGAAGACCACGGCGTTTTCCATCGTGCCGCCCAAAGCCAAGCCATTGGCGCGCATCATATCGACGTCCGACTTGCGGCAGAAGGTGCGGCTATCGCTCAACTCACGTACGAAGGTGCCATTGGTCAGGGTCAGGGTCTTTTCCTGATGACCGATAGCCGCGTCGACGAAGTCGATACGGAAGTCCATTTCGAACAGATCGGCCGGTTCCAGACGCGCAACCGCCTGCCCTTCGGTGACTTCCACCGTTTTCAGCACACGGATCGCGGTCAGCGGCGCGAATTGTTCGACCAGACCCACGTTCAGGAAACCATGCACGAAGGGCACGGCGGATCCGTCAAGGATCGGCACTTCCGGCCCGTCGATGTCGACAATGGCGTTATGAATGGCACAGCCCGCAAAGGCCGCCATGATATGTTCGATGGTCGACACCTCGACGCCCGCCTCATTGCGAATGAGCGTGCATAGCTTCGAGGGGACAACATTGTCCCAACGTGCTTCGATCAAGGCATCCGACGGTGCGACGTCGACGCGCTTAAACCAGATCCCATGACCCGCCGGAGCCGGACGCACAACCATGCGAACGGCAGCACCGGAGTGCAAACCCCGACCGTTAAAGACCACAATGGATTTCAGCGTATTCTGCAAGGCGAACCTCAACACCGATTAGCATGAATGGCGCATAGCTGCGCCCTTGCTCCCTTGGTTAGAAAGTAAGGTTTCGCACCCTGAAAGCCAATTCACGGATTATGTCGCGCATGCAGCAAAGTCTATCGATATAATGCATTGATTATAAATGAAAAAGCCCGCGGCATGCGCGGGCTTTTATCAGTTTGTTACAATCCTATTAACCCGCCTACCGGCGCAGGCCTATTAACCCGCCCAACGGCGCAGGCTGCTTAATTTGCCTGACGGCGCAGGAAGGCAGGGATTTCAATGCGCTCTTGGTCCGCGCTCATTTCCTGTTCTTCTTCATAGGACGGCTGGTGCTGCTGGCGCTGCGGCTGTTGTTGCGGCTGGCGCGGCTGTTCGGGTTCGGGATGATGACTACCACCCGACATGCGGTTGATCAGCGAGCCGATACCAAACCGCGGACGCGGCGCCGGTGCGGGCTGCGGTGCGGGTTCGTATTGCGGCTGCTGCTGGCCGTAACCACGCGATTGCTGCGGTTGTTGCTGCGGTGCATAGCCTTGATGCGGTTGTTGGGCGTAACCCGGCTGCGGCTGGGCCGGACCACGTGCCACTGCGGCTTGCAAACGCGCCAAAGCTTCCGGCGAGGGGGTGCCTGCGGCTTGACGCGGACGCGGCGCGACAAAGGCGCTCGGATCGTCGTTCATCGGCAGGCCACGGCCCGAGGCCATCGGCTGCGAATGTTGCGGCTGCTGCTGCGGTTGCGGACGATAAGCCGGAGCCGGCAGTTCATCCTGCGGCTGCTGGTAGCTTTGTTGCGGCTGCTGATAGCCCTGCTGCGGCTGGTAGTTTTGCTGCGGCTGCTGCTGATACGGCGCGCGCGGTGCTTCAAAGCCCTGCGGCTGTTGCACTTGCGGCTGCTGGTAGTTTTGCTGCGGCTGCTGTTGCGGCTGCGGCGGCTGGATCACCGGCTGCTGCATGACCGGCTGCGGCTGCGGGGCCTGCTGCAGTTCGGGCGCTTGGATCACCGGCTGCGGCTGCGGCGCGGAGGGCGCGCGCAGGTTGTTCTGCACCGGCGGCGCCGAAGCATTGGGGGCCGAGAAATGCGACGGCAGCGGTTGCGCCATCGGGCGACGGGCCGCAGGCGCATCCATCTTCGAGGCGCCCGCATCGATACCGGTCGCCACGACCGACACCCGCAGGCGGCCTTCCATGGTGGTATCCAAGGTCGAACCCACGATGATATTCGCATCGGGATCGACTTTTTCGCGAATGATATTCGCTGCTTCGTCCAGTTCGAACAGGGTCAGGTCATAGCCGCCGGTGATGTTGATCAACACACCTTTGGCGCCGTTCAGGCTGATTTCGTCCAGCAGCGGGTTGGCGATCGCCTTTTCGGCCGCTTGAACCGCACGATCTTCGCCGGACGCTTCGCCGGTGCCCATCATCGCCTTGCCCATCTCGTCCATCACGGCGCGAACGTCGGCGAAGTCCAAGTTGATCAGGCCCGGACGGACCATCAGATCGGTCACGCCTTTGACACCTTGATACAGCACGTCATCCGCCATGGCGAAAGCTTCGGTGAAGGTGGTGCGTTCATTGGCCAGACGGAACAGGTTCTGGTTCGGAATGATGATCAGCGTGTCGACGACCTTTTGCAGGGTCTCAAGGCCTTCTTCGGCCTGACGCATCCGCTTGTTGCCTTCGAACTGGAACGGCTTGGTGACGACACCGACGGTCAGCACACCCAGCTCGCGCGCGGCTTGCGCGATAATCGGCGCGGCACCGGTGCCCGTGCCACCGCCCATACCGGCAGTGATGAAGCACATATGCGCGCCCGCAAGGTGATCGACGATCTCTTCGATGGTCTCTTCGGCAGCGGCAGCACCGACCGAGGGACGCGCCCCCGCACCCAGACCTTCGGTGACTTTGATGCCCATTTGGATACGGGCCTGCGCTTTCGACTGCTGCAATGCCTGCGCATCGGTATTGGCAACCACGAACTCAACCCCTTCAAGGTTTTGCTCGATCATGTTGTTCACAGCATTACCGCCGGCGCCACCGACACCAAACACGGTGATGCGGGGCTTAAGCTCTTCGCGATCCGAAGTCATGATGAGGTTGAGTGCCATATGTCCGCCTGTCTTTTGTTATGCCGCCAGAGGGTTTGTCTTGCTGCCGATTCGTCTTTTAACGGAAGGAACGCGCCTGTCCCCAGCGCGGCGCCCCCGAATTATCCATTAGAATATCTGCATGCCATCCGAACGTCACCACAAAATCGGCCCAATACCTACAAAATGTAGGGGGCACTGCCAAAACATCAGCGGGATTTCGCCTGCGGCTCAGGACCTGAAGGTTACCAGTTATCTTTGAACCACTTAACCACCCGCCGGAAGGATCGGGCGGGATACCGTTCGGCAGGAATTTCAAAGTCCCACCACTCGTCTTGCGGATGTGCCGCAAACAAGCACAATCCCACCGCCGACGAGAAAGGCGCGCCCGTCGCCGCCTGCGGCAAGCCTTGCACGCGCAAGGGGCGACCCAGACGCACGCGGTGGCCCAGAATGCGGCTGGCAAGGCCGTCCAGACCGGGGATCTGGCTTGCGCCACCGGTCAGCACGATCTGCTGGCTGGGCAGATGATCAAAGCCCGCCGCATCAAGGCGTTCGCGGACTTCTTCCAGAATTTCCTCGACGCGCGGGCGCATGATGCCGATCAGTTCGGTGCGGCTGATCTGGCGGCGGTCCTTTTCCCAATCGCCGGAATCGCCGCCAACCTCGATCATTTCGCGGTCGTCCATGCCGGTGGCTTGCACGCCGCCATGTTTGGTCTTGATGCGTTCGGCCACCACCGCGGGAACCAACAGCCCCTTGGAAATGTCAGAGGTGACGTGATCGCCGCCCATCCGCACCGAATCCGAAAAAATCATATGCTTCTTGATGAAGACCGAAATGCCGGTCGAGCCACCGCCCATGTCGATGCAGGCAGCCCCCAATTCCTGTTCGTCTTCGACCAAGGCCGCGATGCCCGACACATAGGCCGACGAGGCCACACCCGCCAATTCCAGATCGCAGCGCTGGATGCAGTG